>CAIWNB010000087.1 GCA_903913965.1 uncultured beta proteobacterium | reverse complement strand
GGGGAAGGAACATTAGACTCATCCACCATCCGGGGGAAAGAAAATCAGATGTTCTCTCCCAACAAGGTTACGAGAGCCTCAGATTTTCTCTCTCATCAGAGGGAAGAGAGTCTCAGATTTTCTCCCTCTCCCCTTGTGGGAGAGGGCAGGGGTGAGGGGCGGGCGGCATGTTGGGCTTCCTGCGTCAGCCCAACCTACCACAGGTGCTTCTTCACCCCCATCCTGGCCTTCCCCCCTCAAGGGGGAAGGAACATTAGATTCATCCACCATCCGGGGGAAAGAAAATCAGATTTTCTCTCCCATCAGAGGGACGAGAACCTCAAATTTTCTCCCTCTCCCCTGGTGGGAGAGGGCAGGGGTGAGGGGGGAAGCCGTCAATTTCCCACCGTCTCACCCCCTCGGAATAAGCCTTTAATGCTGAATGTTCAATCGGCTATCATGCGCACTATCCCTCGATGTGTTCCGGCTAATTAAAAAGAGTAATCATCATGGCTATTTCTAATGCTATCAGCCGCGCTTTGTCGCGGCGCATAACCACCTTTTGCAGAGGGCTGGTTATCGGCGCAGCTGCCTTTGCAGCAGGCATGATCGCCTCGCTGGCACCGCTCAATGCTCTTGCGCAAGGTGCCTCTGCTGCAGGCGGGGCAGCGGCTCAATTAATGGCGCCGATGCTGGCACCTGCTTTATCCGGCGGCGCGACTGGCGCCGGCGCGGCGCAGGGAGCCGGTTCGGCTGGTGCAGCGGCAGAGACTGCGGCCACTGCCCGCCCTGCGGCTTCCGCAAACGCAGCGCCGGGTTCGCCTGAAGATGCCGCGAATGCGCGCCGCGCGGCTCAAGCGCCCACCGCACCTGAGGCCCGCTTTGCCGTTCTTGAAGCCAGTGAGTTTCAAACTTTTATTGCGCAATCGACCGGGCGGATGTTGCCGCGCTACGGCGCCAACCTGTTTGATGGGGCACCCTCAACCTTCGCCCCCGTAGAAAACATCCCGATGACCCCGGACTACGTCATCGGCCCCGGCGACGAGATCCGGGTGCGGGTATGGGGGCAAATCGAAGCCGATTACCGGCTGCTGGTTGATCGCAACGGCAATGTGAGCATTCCGCGTATCGGCAATGTGGCCGTGGCCGGCGTGTTGATGCGCGACCTGCAGGGCCATATCAAAAGCGCGATCGAGCGTAACTTCAGAAACTTTGAGCTAAACGTGAGCCTGGGGCAACTGCGGTCGATACAGATTTTTGTGGTGGGGCAGGCACGGCGCCCCGGCAGCTATACGGTGAGTTCACTCTCAACGCTGGTGACGGCGTTGTTCGCCTCGGGCGGCCCTTCAGCGACGGGCTCGATGCGGCGCGTTCAGCTCAAGCGCGCGGACAAGGTGGTGACCGAGTTCGACGTCTATGACTTTGTGGTGCGCGGTGACAAATCCAAAGATGTGAGGCTGTTGGCGGGCGACGTGATTTTTATTCCGCCGGAAGGTGCGCTGGTGGCGGTGTCCGGGAGTGTTAAAACGCCGGCCATTTACGAATTAAAAGAAACCGGCACACTGAAAGAAGTGATCGAACTTGCCGGCGGCCTGACAACCACCGCTGGCGGCCAGAAAGTGCTGCTGGAGCGTATTGAAAACCGGAAGGCACGGCAGGTCGATGAGTTTGCTCTTACCGACGCCGGCCTTGCGCGCAAGGTCAAAGACGGCGACCTGATATCTGTTTTGGCGGTTTCACCGAAATTTGAAAATGTGGTGACTTTGCGCGGCAATGTCGCCATGCCATTGCGTTACCCCTACAGCGAGGGCATGCGCATCAGCGACCTCATTCCGGAGCGCAACGCGCTGATCGTTGCCGACTATTATGTGCGCCGTAATCAGGCCACCCGCATTGAAGTCAAGGGCGAAAACCAGTTCATGACCGAGATTCAGCGCAGCGGCGCCGAGATCAACTGGGATTACGCCGTGGTTGAGCGGCTGAACCCCGCCGACCTTACAACCCAGCTGCTGCCCTTTAATCTGGGCAAGGCCATCATCGACCGCGACCCCAGCCAAAACCTGTTGCTGCGCGCCGGCGATCTGGTGACGGTGTTTTCCAAGAACGACTTTGCGGTGCCGCTGGCCCAACGCAACAAACTGGTGATTCTCGAGAGTGAGTTTCAAAGCCCGGGGGTTTACAAGGCGGAACCCGGTGAAACCCTGCGGCAACTGGTGGCGCGAACCGGTGGCTTGAGCCCCAATGCCTATCTCTTTGGCGCTGTATTTACCCGCGATTCGACCAAGGTTCAACAGCAAGCGGCACTCAACGAAATGCTCAACCGGCTGGAAGCCGACCTTGAGCGTGGTGCGGTGACGCGCACTCAAAACGCGGCCTTCGTTGGCGAGACTGATAGCTTGCAGCAACAAATGGCAGCGCAGAAAAGTACGATTGCCCGGCTACGTACACTGAAGGCCACCGGGCGCATCGTGCTGAACCTGCCGGACAACGCCAAGGTCAATGACCTGCCGGATCTGCCGTTGGAAAACGGCGATCGTTTCATGGTGCCATCAGCCCCGGCAACGGTAGATGTGTTGGGCTCGGTTTACAGCGCCGGCAGTTTTGTTTTCAAGCCAGGGCAGCGCGTGGCTGACTACCTCAGGCTGGCGGGCGGCCCGATTAAAGCGGCCGATGTTGGCGCCACTTACGTCTTGCGCGCTGACGGCTCGGTGACAAGCCGGCGTCAGTCTGGCTGGGTGTTTGGCACCCTGGACGGCACACTCCCGATGCCCGGCGACACCATCGTGGTGCCCGAAGATTTCGAGCGCGTGACCTGGACCAAGGTGCTCAAAGATTACGGCCAGATCCTGTATCAATTCGGCCTTGGCGCTGCAGCGATCAGTGTCTTGAAGAACTAGGCGCGGGTTGACCACACCATGACTGAAAACACAAACAGCAACACCGTGGAAAACACACCACCGCAGCAGGATGACGACGAGATCAACCTGTTTGATCTGTTGATCGTATTGGCGAAGCACAAATTGATGGTGCTGGGGTTTCCGCTGGTGGCGGGGGTGTGGTCGATTATCTCCAGCCTGATGCTCCCCAACATTTATACGGCCACCACCAAAATACTGCCGCCGCAGCAGGCGCAGTCCGGAGCCGCTTCGATGCTCGCTCAACTGGGCGGCCTTGCCGGTGCTGCCGGTGGCCTCGCCGGAATTAAAAACCCCAGTGATCTTTATATTGGCATGATGAAAAGCCGCACAGTGGCGGACAACATCATTCAGCGTTTTGATCTGCTTAAAATTCCTGGCGAAACCGCCACCAAACTACCTTCGGGTGCCCGTGCGGAACTGGCAGGTGTGACGGTGATCGCCGCTGGCAAAGACGGCATTATTAACATTGATGTGGATGACAAAGACCCTAAGCGTGCAGCCGACCTAGCCAACGCTTATGTGGAAGAGTTGATGAAACTCACTCAGGTGCTGGCGGTTACAGAAGCCTCGCAGCGCCGCTTGTTCTTTGAACGCCAGTTAGGCCAAGCCAAGGAAAGCCTCGCCAAAGCCGAAGCCGCCGCTCGCGGCGCCATGCAAAGCGGGGGCTTGATGCTGGTGGAAGGCCAGGGCCGCACGCTAGTTGAAACTACAGCAAGGCTACGCGGCCAGATCACGGTGAAAGAAGTGCAAATCGGCGCCATGCGCAGCTTTGCCACCGACCGCAACCCCGATATGCGTATGGCACAGCAAGAACTCGACGCCTTGAAGTATGAACTGGCTCGCCTTGAAGGGGCCGGCACTTCAGCCCATACCAAGACCGGCGCAGACCGCTCACCTGACAAAGCCGGCAGCGGCATCGACAGCGTTCGCTTGCTGCGTGATGTGAAGTATCAGGAAACCGTCTATGAATTACTGGCCAAGCAATTTGAATTGGCCAAAATCGACGAAGCCAAAGAATCAACGGTTGTGCAGGTGTTGGACAAGGCGATTGAACCGGATCGGAAGTCGAAGCCAACTCGCAGCCGTATCGTGATGGTGGCGGTTTTTGCGGCGCTCTTAATCGGCGTAATTGGCGCATTTGTGCTTGAGGCTTTGTTTAAGGCAAAGATCGAACCCGGCCAGGCTGGAAAGTTAGGCGAGTTAAAACGAGCGATTGCGTGGCGCAAATAGAAGTGTAGAAGCATTTTATGGATGCCAGTAATTAACATCAGTTCAGCAGCATATTTTGGGCCAATGTAGGGTCTTCTATTCTGTTGTGGCGCGTCAAACCGATTGCAACTTATTGAGTCGTGCCCGCGCTTTGACGACTTTCGCGAGGATGTCCGAGGCGTGCGCCGTCCAGATGAACGGCTTGGGATCGCGGTTGTGATTTTCGATATAGTTCTGGATCGTGTTAATCAGTGCAGGCCCGATGGGGAACACACAGAGTTCGATTGCATTTTGGCTCGGGTCGCGCAAGAAGCGTTCGACCATGTTTAGCCAAGAGGCACTCGTCTGAGTGAAGTGCTTATGGACTCGCGGATAGCGCTTCAGCCAAGATCCGACTGTTGCGGCAGAACGAATATTGACCCCTCCCGGCTGCGCATTGACCAGTGTTTGTCGAGTTCCTGCGGTGGTAAATTACAGATCGGCACAACCCGTCGAAACGGGATGGGCGGCGTAAACCTTGGACTGGTTTATGCCGTAAATCCTACGCGGTCTCTGGACTCGGTGGGGCTGAGTGAGCCAAGGGATATCTTGATCCGCTTTTTATTGTACCGGCGGATGTAAGAGTCGACGACCTCAATGAACTGCCCAATGGTTGTACCCTCCCAGCTTCGAGGATAGAACAACTCCGTTTTGAGTCGCCCGAAGAAGCACTTGCAGGCTGAATTATCTGGTGAGCAGCCTTTGCTCGACATTGAGCGAATCAACTTTGCATCCTGCATCCGGGTGAGCCACCCTGGCCATCGATAGTGCACACCGCGATCAACCTGCTCTCCGGCATTTGCCCTGAAGGTATTGTATTGCTGCAAGACTACCAGTCCACACCCGATGTGACGCGCATCTTCTTCATATGACTCTCCTTGCTAAATTACACCTCAAGAAGTGATGCGTTTCTTGATAGCAAGGTTGGCTACTAAATGAATAGTGTTCAACATAACCACCCATGAAAATCGCCATCGGCAAATGACAAGTTTCAACAAGAGCCCTGCAGTGCAACCCACCCAGAAAATCCCCCAAATCTTGCTTCGACTCTGGCAACACATCAGCCTCCAGCGGCGCGGGCAGTTTGCTTTGTTGCTAGGTTTAACGGTACTCAGTTCATTGGCCGAGGTCGTTAGTCTGGGCGCGGTTGTGCCATTCATCGGCATCCTCACTCAGCCGGAAAAGGTTTTCGCCTCCCCTTTATTGGCTAGCGTGGTGCAAGCACTGGGTATCACAACGAGCGCGGAACTGGTGTTGCCCCTCACCATCGGCTTTGCGTCAGCCGCGCTGGTTGCAGGTGCGTTGCGTTTGGTGCTGCTGTGGATCAGCATCCGGCTAGGAAATGCCACCGGCGCTGATCTCAGTTTAGATGTCTATCGCCGAACGCTCTACCAACCCTACAGCGTGCATGTAGCCCGCAGCAGTAGCGAGATCATCAGTGGCATTACACAAAAGGTAGGCACTGCCACAGGTGTGTTGATATCGGTGGTGGCCGTAATCACGTCAACTGCATTGTTTGTGGCCATCATGATCACACTGCTCGCCATCGACCCCCTAGTGGCAATTGTTGCAGCAGTCAGCTTTGGGTCTGCCTACGGAGCTATCGCTTGGCTTACCCGTCGCCGGTTGGTGCATAACAGTCAATGCATTGCCGAACAACAAACCCAGGTCGTCAAGGCGCTCCAAGAGGGTCTCGGTGCCATTCGAGATGTTCTCCTCGATGGTACCCAGAAGGTTTACACCGATGTCTATGGCAAGGCTATCCTTCAACTTCAGCGCGCAGGTGGAGAAAATACCTACATAAATCAAGCCCCGCGCTACGCTATGGAAGCACTAGGTATGGCGCTGATTGCCGCATTTGTCCTGGCTTTAAGCCACCGCCCAGGCGGCGTAGCAGCGGCTTTGCCAATACTGGGCATGCTTGCGCTTGGCGCGCAGCGGCTACTGCCCCTCATGCAGCAACTCTATGGCAACTGGTCGGTAGTGGGGGGTAGCAACGCCGCTCTGGCTGACGTGCTAGCCCTGCTTGATCAACCGTTGCCGGAAGAGGCTAACCAACCGGAGCCTGAACCGCTCACACTAAAGGACAACATCCGATTCGACAATGTTAGCTTTCACTACGGGAGCAATGGTCCTTGGATACTTGATGGCATCAATCTGACCATACCAAAAGGAGCGCGAATCGGCTTTATCGGTAGCACTGGCAGTGGCAAAAGCACTGCGCTTGACTTGTTGATGGGCCTACTTGAACCGACTCAGGGGAATATTCTCGTGGATGGGCAGGCGGTCAACTTGGATCGCCAGCGCGCATGGCAACGTACAGTCGCGCACGTTCCCCAAAGTATCTTCCTTACCGACACTACAATTGCAGAGAATATCGCTTTTGGCCTCCCGTCTGAGCAAATCGATTTTGAACGCGTTCGCAAGGCTGCAATACAGGCGAGGATTTCTGAATTTATCGAAAGCCGACCTGAAGGGTACGGCGCAATTGTTGGGGAACGCGGCGTGCGCCTTAGCGGCGGCCAACGCCAACGTATTGGGATTGCCAGAGCACTATATAAGCAGGCAAGTGTCCTAATTTTTGACGAAGCTACCAGTGCGCTGGACAATGAAACTGAACAAGCAGTAATGCAAGCCATCGATGGGCTCAGTGAAGATCTCACCATTCTGATCATTGCACACCGACTTACCACACTGAAAAGTTGTAACGTAATCGTGAAGTTGGATTGCGGAAAAATCCTTGAGCAACGCACCTATGCGCAAATTACTAATGACGCAAAGGGTTTCAAGTGAAAAACATATTAAAAAACTTATTGGTGCCTTTTGCAAAGCCGCTATTGGCGAAAATCCATAGATACAAGGATGCACACCGAGGTGAAAGCTGTTATCTCTTGGGTGATGGTGTATCGGTTAAATGGTTTGATTTGAGTGCATTTGGTGACAAAACAGCAATTCCCTGTGCGTTTATGCCTTTTCATAATGATTTTGACAAACTTTCTGTACGATACTTCTCCGTTACTGAACCATGGTGGTTTTATCCGTGGGAGCGGGACCCCGCGATCACAGGAAAGATTCTAGCTAATCCAAGGCAACTGGCTTATCGAAATATCATTAAAAAGTATCCAGATAAGGAATTTTTTGTAAATTTAAGTAATTATCCGATATTGAATAACAAAAACATCACATACACTTTTCGTGATATTTACGATGACAGGCTTCCTTCCAATTTCATCACTCAACGAATTAATGCATTTCATGGATCCTTGAGAACGTCCATCCTTTTGGCGATCTATATGGGCTTTGATCACGCATACCTTGTTGGCTACGACTATACACATCGGCCCTCCCGGAACTTACATTGGTATGAAAAAGGCAAAGGAATTATTCATCCTCATGAAAATTATAATCAAGATTTTTTTGCAATTGCAAAGGAGTTTATTGATATCACAACTATAACCCTTGACGGCACCAGCGATTTCATTAATGCCGTGACCTACAAGGAATACACTGGCCGTGATCCTTTATACAGAGAAAATACTGAGCTCGCTGAAGAGCGGTACTTGAAGGCGCTTGCCACGTGGTCGGGCTATTCAATTTATTGAAACAGCTCTAACAACCTTATTTAAGAGTAACTATTTATGATTCCTTATGCCCGTCAAGACATTAACCAAACCGACATCGACGCAGTGGTCGCCGTGTTGCGCTCAGACTTTCTGACCCAAGGTCCGGTTGTCCCTGCCTTTGAAAAAGCCGTTGCCGATTACTGCGGTGCCCAGCATGCGGTAGCGGTGAACAGCGCCACCAGTGCGCTGCACATCGCATGCCTGGCGCTGGGCGTAGGCAAGGGCGATATCGTCTGGACCACACCGATCACCTTTGTGGCCAGCGCCAACTGCGCACTTTATTGCGGTGCGACGGTGGATTTTGTCGACATTGACCCTTGCACCTACAACCTCAGCGTAGAGCGACTAGTAGAAAAATTGGCCCTAGCAGAAAAAGTTGGCAAGTTGCCCAAAGTTGTGATCGCCGTGCACTTGTGTGGCCAACCCTGCGACATGGCCGGCATTCACGCGCTCAGCAAGCAATACGGCTTCAAAATCATCGAAGATGCCGCGCACGCCATTGGGGGCAAATACAAAGATGAACCCATCGGCAACTGCCGTTACAGCGACATCACCGTATTCAGCTTTCATCCGGTCAAAATCATCACCTCCGGTGAGGGCGGAATGGCGGTGACTAATGACGCGACCTTGGCGAAACACATGCGCCTGTTACGTAGCCATGGCATCAGCAGCACGGCAGTAGACATGCAACCCCGCCCAGCACAAGAAATCTGGAATTACCAGCAGATTGACTTGGGCTTCAACTACCGCATGACCGACCTGCACGCCGCATTAGGCTTAAGCCAAATGCGGCGGCTCGATAAATTTGTTAAACAGCGTCACGCTATCGCCAAGCGCTACGACCAACTGTTATCTGCTTTGCCCGTGCTAACTCCATGGCAACAGGCAGACAGTTATTCCGGTTACCACCTCTACGTGATTCGTTTGAAGTTGAATGAAATTAACAAGACGCAACCCCAAATCTATGACGCACTTCATGCAGCAGAGATAATCGTAAATGTGCATTACATCCCTGTATATCGCCAGCCTTACTATGAACAGATGGGCTTCAAAGCAGGGTATTGTCCGCAGGCGGAACAGTATTATTCAGAGGTTTTCAGCATACCTATGTATCCAGGGTTGACGGTAGCGCAGCAAGACCAGGTGGTGGCGGCGATACGTGAGGCAGTGGGCGCATGAACATCGCTAGTATCCTAGCACGTGGAGGCGGCAAGCGTATTCCCCACAAGAATATTAAAGAATTCTGCGGCAAGCAGTTGATTGCCTATGCCATTACTGCAGAAAAATAATCAGGGTTTTTTGAACATATCGTCGTTTCCACCGATGATGAAGAAATTGCCCATATCGCCAGAGCTTAGGGCGCTGAAACACCGTTTGTACGCCCGACCGAGCTGGCAAATGATGACACCGCAACGGTACCGGTTATCGCCCACCGAATTGAAATCTGCCGCACCCTCGGATGGACTTTTGAACAGGTCTGCTGCACTTATCCTGGTGTGCCATTCATTCAGAAGTGGCCCCGCTTGTTTGAACAGAATTCCGCGATTTATAAGTGGAATCCAATCGGGTTAGTTTGGGCGACGCGCAGTCAATGTTGACGACTAACGCGGCGCGCGCCGTAGGTTTCATTCAATGCGGCTCTCACGAGCTTGGGTAGAAATTCAAGGTAAGCCTGTTCCGGCGTAACATCATCGAGACTGGAATGTGCGCGATCGGTGTTATACACCTACCGAATTAATCCGCATTATCAGCGCGCGCGGCGCTCACGCTATCATAGGCCTTGAGATAATCCGGTTCTACCTTAAATAGCCCTTGAGCTTGCATGGGGCTGCAGAAGAAATCTATCTAAGGGCTTCAGAAATTGTTGAGAACACGATCGTTGAAATATTAAAAATAAACCGGCAACCCACAGCACAGGTTGGCGAGCCGACATTTTTCAAGCTTAGAAGACCAGAACTGGTGAACTTGCTCGATGCAGAATCGTTGGAGCAAGCCTTTGATCTGATCCGAATGCTGGATTCCGATTGCTATCCCAACGCATTTGTCAATGTTGGTAGCTTGCGTTTAGAGTTCACGCGAGCTGGCCGTAAAGCTGGCAGCCTCATCGCAGATGTGAGAATCATGCTGCAAGACCAAAATGCGGAAGAAAACAAATGATCACCATCGGTAACCATAAAATCGGCGCCGGCCAGGCGCCGTTCATCATCGCCGAAATGTCCGGCAACCATAACCAGTCGCTTGAACGGGCCTTGGAAATTGTCGAGGCCGCAGCCAAGACCGGGGCACATGCGCTGAAGATTCAGACCTACACCCCCGACACAATGACGCTGGATTTGGATGAGCGCGAGTTTCATATAGGCGACCCGAACAGCCCGTGGGTGGGCACATCGCTCTACAATCTTTACGGCGAGGCCTACACCCCGTGGGAATGGCACAAACCTATTTTTGATCGGGCACGCGAACTGGGCATCATCGCCTTCAGCACCCCGTTTGACGATACGGCGGTAGACTTTCTGGAAAGCATGGACGTGCCGTGCTACAAAATTGCCTCCTTTGAGAACACCGACCTGCCGCTAATTCGCCGCGTCGCCGCCACCGGAAAACCGATAATCATCTCCACAGGCATGGCCAGCATCGCTGAACTAGATGACACAGTACGCGCCGCCCGCGAGGCCGGTTGCAAAGAGCTGATTCTGCTCAAGTGCACCAGCACCTACCCTGCCGCAGCCAGCAACACCAACATCCTCACCATTCCGCATATGCGTGAACTGTTCGACTGCGAAGTTGGCTTGTCCGACCACACCATGGGCGTGGGCGTATCTGTTGCAAGTGTGGTGCTGCGTGCAACCGTGATTGAAAAACACTTCACCATCAGCCGTGCCGATGGTGGGGTGGACAGCACCTTCTCAATGGAACCCGCCGAGATGGCGCAGTTGGTGGTTGAGACCGAACGGGCTTGGCAGGCGCTAGGGCGGGTTAGCTATGGCCCGACAGAAGCAGAAAAAAAATCCATCCAATTTCGTCGATCCCTATATATCGTAAAAGACCTTAAGGTAGGCGATGTGCTGACCAAGGAGAATGTGCGTGCGATTCGACCTGGGTTGGGTCTATCTACAAGATATTTGGATCAGGTGCTGTGTAAGGCGGTGAAGCAGGACGTGGCACGCGGAACCGCTTTGTCTTGGCGGATGATCTGATACCTGAATCTGTCCTGAATCCGTGACCCAAACCCCTGTATGCCTTTTTCGGTCTAAATTTTTGAAATATTCGAGTAGTATGTTGTGATATTGTCTTTTTACCTAAGTCATTGATTTAATAATTGACATTGACAATGGTTACATTGAAGTTACTTATTCGGAAATGCCATCGAAAAATATAGCAGCCGCTTTATCCGCATCCTGCGCGCACTCAAGGACTAATAAGCAATGAAAACTATCCTCATAACTGGCGCCGACGGTTTCATCGGCTCCCACCTGACCGAGGCGCTGGTGCGCGCCGGCCACGATGTTCGTGCGTTCGTGCTCTACAACTCATTCAACTCCTGGGGTTGGCTCGACCGCTGCGCAGCAGACGTAAAGGGCAAGTTCGAGGTGTTCGCTGGCGACGTACGCGACCCCAACGGCGTGCGCACCGCCATGAAGGACTGCGAAGCGGTGCTGCACCTCGCGGCCCTGATCGCCATCCCCTATTCGTACCATTCGCCGGACACTTACGTTGACACCAACATCAAAGGTACCCTCAACATCGTCCAGGCGGCGCGGGACCTCGGCGTCAGCAAGGTGGTGCAGACGTCGACGAGTGAGGTCTATGGAACAGCTCGCTTCGTTCCGATCACGGAGGACCATCCGCTGCAAGGCCAATCGCCCTATTCGGCAAGCAAGATCGGCGCAGATCAAATTGCCATGTCGTTTTATGCCTCATTCGATACACCCGTCACGCTGTTGCGCCCGTTCAATACCTACGGTCCACGCCAGTCCGCCCGCGCCGTGATCCCGACCATCATCACCCAGATCGCCAATGGGCAGCGTCAAATCAAGCTCGGCGCGGTGTCACCCACACGCGACTTCAGCTACGTGGCCGACACGGTTGCTGGCTTCGTCGCCGCACTGGAGTCGGACCGTGGCGTTGGCGAGGTCATCAATCTTGGCAGCAATTTCGAGATTTCCATCGGCGACACCGCGCACGCCATTGCCGAGGCCATGGGAACTTCGATCGAAATCATCACAGACGAGCAGCGCCTGCGGCCCGAAAAGAGTGAGGTTGAACGACTATGGGCGTCCAACACCAAGGCGCGCGAGTTGCTCGATTGGCAACCCCAATACGGCGGCCCCGATGGATTCATGCGCGGCCTCACGGAGACCATCGCCTGGTTTCGCGAACCCACCCACTTGTCAGCCTACAAGACCGACATCTACAACCTGTGAGCGCCATGGATTCTCCACGCAATCTTCCTCAGGAAATCGTTCGAGCCATGGCGTCGGTGGTGGGCGACGGGGCCGTCGCTCTGCACGAACCGCGTTTTCGTGGCAATGAGTGGATTTACCTGAAGGAGTGCCTCGATTCGACCTTCGTGTCCTCGGTGGGTAAGTTCGTCGATCGTTTCGAGGATGACTTGGCGGCCTTCACCGGTGCCAAGCGCGCGGTAGCCGTGGTCAACGGGACAGCCGCGCTGCACGTGTCGCTGCTCTTGGCAGGCGTAGAGGCGGGTGACGAAGTGCTGTTACCAGCGCTCACCTTCATCGCCACAGCCAACGCCGTGGCCTATTGCCAGGCAACGCCGCATTTTGTCGACAGCGAGGAGCGCTCACTCGGGATGGACGCCCACGCTCTGCGTGACTACCTGTCGGCCATGACCGAGCTGCGCGGTGGCCATTGCATCAACCGCAGTACCGGCCGGGTGATTCGCGCCATGGTGCCGATGCACACCTTTGGGCATCCCGTTGACATTGAAGCGTTGCTCGCGGTGGCGCACGACTTCCGCATGCAACTGATCGAAGACGCCGCCGAATCCCTGGGCAGTACCGTGGGCGGCCGCCATACCGGAACTTTTGGTCTGATGGGCACCTTGAGCTTCAATGGCAACAAGACCATCACCACCGGTGGCGGGGGCGCCATCCTCACCAATGACCTCGAATTGGGCGCACGCGCCAAACACCTGACCACTACGGCCAAAGTGCCGCATCGCTGGAGCTTTGTACATGACGAGGTGGGCTACAACTACCGGCTGCCCAATCTGAATGCCGCGCTGGGCTGCGCGCAGCTTGAGCAGCTACCCGGCTTCTTGCTCGAAAAACGCCGTCTGTTCGATTGTTATCAGTCGCGCTTCGCAGACGTCACGGGCGTTCGCCTCGTCGCCGAACCAGCGGGGTGCCGCAGCAACTACTGGCTGCAGACGCTGCTGCTAGACGAATCGCTCTCCGGCCAGCGCGATGCCATCCTGACCGCTACCAACGACAGCGGCCTGATGACACGCCCGGTCTGGACGTTGATGCATCGGATGCCGATGTACAGCAACACGCCGAAGGCACCTTTGCCAGTGGCTGAATCGCTGGAGCGGCGCTTAATCAATATTCCGAGCAGTTCTGGTCTGGTTCCTGTCAACTCATGAGCAAACCAAAAATTATCCTGATCGGTGCCGGTGGCCACGCACATGCGTGCATTGATGTGATCGAGCAGCACGGCCAATACCAAATTGCCGGGCTGGTCGGCAAGTCAGAGGAAATTCATACCCGGCACCTTGGTTATTACGTTATTGCCACGGACGGTGATTTGCCGAAGCTGGCCAAAGACTATCAATACGCGTTGATTACCGTGGGCCAAATTCAGACACCCGACCACCGCATCCGCCTCTATCACCAGGCCACCGTACTCGGTTTTCAATTGCCAGCTATCATTGCGCCTAGTGCTCATGTCTCCCGTCACTCCGCCATCGGCGCAGGCACCATCGTGATGCACGGCGTCATCGTCAATGCTGGCGCCAGGGTGGGCAACAACTGCATCATCAATACGCGTGCGCTGCTTGAGCACGACGCGACAGTCGAAGACCACTGTCACATCTCCACCGGTGCCATACTCAACGGAAATGTGCATATTGATACTGGCAGCTTTGTTGGTTGCGGTAGCGTCATTAAACAGGGCATTACTCTTGGAGAACGCTGCATTGTGGGGATGGGTCTCTCTGTGCGGCACAACCAGGTAGCTCAAGCCCGCTTTGTGGGTAGCGATAACTCATGAAAAACCGAACACTCATCATTGCCGAAGCCGGCGTTAACCATAATGGCGACATCGGACTGGCCAAGCAGTTAATCGATGTGGCTGCTGAGGCTGGCGTGGATCTCGTCAAGTTCCAAACTTTTAACGCCGACCGCCAAGTCACGCGCACGGCCAAAAAGGCTGACTACCAGACCCAGACCACTGACAGCGACGAATCCCAGCACGAGATGCTTCGCCGTCTGGAACTCACCGAGGACATGCACCACGAACTGATCGCCCATTGTGCGGCGCGCAACATTGGCTTTTTCTCCACTGGTTTTGATATCCAGGGCGTCGATCTGCTGCTGAGTCTTGGCCAGGATCAGTTCAAGATTCCTTCCGGCGAGATCACCAACCTGCCGTACCTTATCCATATCGGCCAACTCGGCAAGGCCGTAATATTGTCCACCGGCATGGCGACACTGGGCGAGATTGAGGCTGCAATCGACGTGCTGGAGCAGGCGGGCACAGCACGTGCCCAAATAACGGTACTGCATTGCACCACCGAATACCCGACGCCCATGCATGAGGTAAACCTGCGTGCCATGCAGAGCATTCATGCTGCGTTCGGCGTGGCGGTGGGTTATTCAGATCATACGCAAGGCATTGAAGTGGCAATTGCCGCCGTTGCCATGGGCGCGACCGTGATCGAAAAGCACTTCACCCTGGACAGTAACTTACCCGGTCCCGATCACATAGCCAGCCTTGAGCCAGTAGAACTCAAAGCCATGGTGGCAGCCATTCGCAATATAGAAGTCGCTCTGGGCGATGGCATCAAGCGCCTCACGCCAAGCGAAGCCAGGAACAAACCAGTTGCCCGTAAATCACTGGTGGCCAGCCAGGCTATAAAAGCGGGTGAGGTATTCAGTGCGCAGAACCTCACCACCAAGCGGCCGGGTACTGGCATCACGCCGATGCGCTGGGACGATGTTATCGGACGAGTTGCGCAGCGTGATTTTGAAATAAATGAACTTATAGAAGTGTGCTTTCTTGGATAGGATGAATATGGAGAACATAACAACAAAACAATCCGAGTGGGACCAGTCATATAAGAGGCGCGACAACTTCGTGTTCTATCCGCACGAAGAAGTTATCCGATTTGTCTCGAAATTCATTCGCAAGCGCATTTCGCTTAGTGAATTTCGCGATGTCACACCGGCAAGTGCCCCAAGACGCGTGCTCGATCTCGGCTGCGGGATTGGCCGTCATGTCATCTACTGTCACGAAATGGGGCTCGATGCCTATGGAATCGACCTTTCCGAAGAAGGGATTCGGGTCGCACGGAAATGGGCCGACCAGAATTATCTGCCAGAATTTGAGAAAAAAATTCTTCATGGCGACGTCCGCCATCTTCCATGGAATGATGGTTTTTTTCGATATGCCGTTAGCCATGGCGTGCTCGACAGCATGCCCTTCGAGATCGCGCGGGCAGCCTGCGTCGAACTCGCGAGGGTGATGGCTGTCGGCGGTCTGTTCTACAGTGACGTGATTTCCGGGGACGATTCACGTCATGCACGGGAATTCAGCGGCGAGGAAATTGTGACCACGACACACGAACAGGGGACAATACAGTTCTATTTTAACTTTGCAAAAATTCAATCGATGATTGATGGAGTTTTTGAAATTGAGGAGTGCAATCTTATTCGACGAGAAGATGTCCTGCATGGCGGATATATCTCACGCTATCACTTAGTTCTCAGAAGGATTTAGCTCGTGGCGGTTCTGGTCTCAGGGGCATCCGGATTTCTCGGCAGTCTGCTGGTTGAACGGCTTGCTGCAGAGGGGCAGGAGGTAGTCGCGCTGGCGCGTCAACCAGTACCAATTAAATTCGAATTAAACACGAGGATTCACTGGATCGTGCGAGATATTGCGCAGGATGGCATCGATTTGAGCGGGCTTCCGGATATCGAGATTGTCGTCCATTTGGCGGGTGCCACGCTCGGGGCGGGAAAAGATGAGAATCTTTTTTTGACCGCCAACGAGAAGACAACGGTTCGTCTGTTCCAAGCGCTGGCGGATCGGGTCGACCGGTTCATCTTCGCTTCCTCGCAAGTGGTATATGGGGATGCGTGCCACCTTGCCGTCACAGAGGATTTTCCTATGCAGCCAGATGGATCCGCCTACGCTTGCAGCAAACTCAACAGCGAAAACTGGCTGCGCTGGTTTCAGAAGCGTCATGGTGGTCAGTATCTAGTGCTGCGTTTCTGCGGATTTATCGACGGCGGCGGCCTTGTCGATTACCTCATTGATCAGGCGCTTGCTGGGAAGGCTATCGACCTTTATTCGAGCGGCAATGTCCGTCGTGATTATCTTCCTTCGGCCGAGGGAGTCGATGCACTGATGGCGGCATTGAAATACCGCGGCGCGCCTAGGTTTCTTCCTTTGAACATTGGCTCCGGACAGGCGGTTTCGGCGCGCGAACTGGCGTCGCTGGTCTGTGCTGATTTGCAATCGTCGAGCCCGATCGAATTGCTTACGGATCCATCGCCGCATAATGATTTTGTCTTCTGTATCGATCGGGCGCGGCAATTACTCAACTTTCGGCCGGGCAGCGTTATAGATGCGGTCCGAAATTACGCACGGCATCGACAGGGACAGGCGAACAGAAGGGTGAGCAATGCGAAAAATTAACATGGCCGATCCTCACTTCAGCGAGGATGACCGGAAGTGGATTCATCGCGAAATCGACGCGATCCTCGATGGCGCGCTGAGTATGGGGCCGAATGTCCATGCCTTCGAGCGGGAGTTCGCGGCACGCGTCGGCGTCCGCCACGCGATCGCAATGAACTCCTGCACCTCGGCGCTGGAAGCAGTGCTGCTTTCCAAGGGCGTCGCCGGGCGTGAGGTAATCATTCCAGCGGAAACCTTCATCGCCACCGGCATGGCTGTTCATCTGGCGGGCGGAATTCCGGTATTCGCCGAAATTTCCGAAGCGACGCTCTGCCTAGATCTTGACGACGTCAAGCGCAGGGTGACTCCGCGAACAGCCGGCGTGATTCTCGTTCATATGGCTGGCTTGATTACCCCTGACATCCTTGAGTTCAGACAGTTTTGCGACGATAACGGCCTCTTCATGATCGAGGACGCAGCCCACTCTCCGGGCGCCCGACACGGTGACCGAGAGGCTGGTTCGTTCGGCCATGCAGGTTGTTTTTCATTTTTTCCGACCAAGGTGATCACGGCCGGTGAAGGAGGTATGCTGACCACCGACGATGACCGGGTTGCAGCTTTCGCGCGCAGCTTTCAGCATCGGGGCAGAGATATGCAGTCCCAAATCGAGCGCTACGTCCTGCCCGGCAGAAATGTCCGGATGACTGAGACTTCTGCGTTGCTGGGACGAGTCCAGTTAAGCCATCTCGATGAGTTTCTTGTCGGACGGCGTCAGGTGGCTGCTATCTACGCGCGGGAGCTCTCGGGGCAGCCGGAATTGTGCATGATTCTTCCGGTGACGCTTGATTCTTCTTCCTTTTGGAAGGTGCCGCTCCTTCTTGACCGTTCCTTGGACCGCGTGTTGATAACCAAGCGTATGGTCGCAGCTGGCGTGGCGGTCGATTGGGCGTATCAGCCGGCGCTGCACTTGCAACCTGTGTTCCGCGATCTTTATGGTACCGAGGAGGGTATGTTGCCTCGGACTGAAGATATTCTTAGTCGGCACCTCTGTCTGCCGTGTCATCCAAGAATGACTGAGAAGGACGCCATCTACGTTGCGAGAACGCTCATTGATGCAGTCACTGACACGTCAAGGGGCGGGTGGGCGAAATGAATATTTCAATTCATCAGCCACAGTATCTGCCTTGGTTGCCTTATTTGATGAAGATAGAAGAAAGCGATGTTTTCATTTTTCTGGATACTGTCGATTTTCAGAAAAACGGACTGCAAAACCGTAACCAGATCAAGACTGCGCAAGGCCCACGCTGGCTGACAGTACCAGTTAGGCAGCAGTTTGGGCAAAAAATTCACGATGTAAAAATAGACAACAATACCGACTGGCGCCGCAAGCACTGGCAGACAATACAGCAGTGCTACACGAAGGCGCCAGCCTTCAAGGCGTATGAAAAGGTTCTTTCAACCTTGTACGAGCGCGAATGGGAAGAGCTGAACGAACTCAACATTGAGTTGACGATGCTGATGCTTCGCTGGATGAACATCAGGACGCAGATCATGAGGAGCAGCCAGATGAAGGCGACCGGTGTCGCGTCAGATCTGGTGCTGAACCTATGTTTAGAGGTAGGGGCGACGCGTTACTTGACGGGAATTGGGGGTAAGAACTACCTCGATCCGGAATCCTTCGAAAAAGCTGGGGTCGAGATTGTTTACCGGCCGTCGGTGCTGCCCGTAGCCTATCCACAGCTATTTCACCAGGCTGGATTTATAAACCATCTTTCCGCGCTCGATATCGTCCTCAATTGCGGCGAGGCATGGAGAAGTTACCTGTCAGAGGAGGTCGCCAAAACATGAAAACGAAGAGGTGCGTACTCGGGGTGACGGGTATCCGCTCCGAATACGACATTATGTCCTCGGTATTCCGGGCGATTGCCGATCATCCAGACCTCGACTTGCAGCTGGTGGTTACTGGTGCACATCTATCCGAGACTTACGGTAACACGATCAATGAAATTCGTGCCGACGGCTTCGTTATAGCCGATGAGATTGAGAGCCTGCTCAACGGTGATCAGGCGTCGTTCAGAGTGAAGGGATTGGCGATTCAATTGCAGGGTCTGGTTCAGACTGTTGCTCGGATCAAGCCAGACATTCTTCTGGTGCTCGGCGACCGCGAGGAAGCCATGACGACGGCGTTGGTCGGCGCCTACATGAACATTCCCGTGGCACACATTGCCGGCGGCGATCGAGTGATTGGGAATGTCGATGACCAAGTCCGCCATGCGGTGACGAAATTAGCGCACTTACATTTCGTCACCAACCCAGAAAGCAAGGAGCGTATTCTCCGTTTGGGTGAGCAACCATTCCGAGTCTTCGATGTTGGCAACCCTGGGCTTGATCGCTTGCTTGAAGTTCCAGTCATCCATGCTCCGGAGTTAACCCGTCGTCTCGGGTTCACCATCGTCGATGGCGAACCATTGGTCATGCTAATCCAGCATGTCCTCTCGACCGAGATTGATCAGGCCTACGAGCAAATGAAGGTTACTTTAGAAGCTGTACGGGAACTTGGCATCAAGACGGTCCTTAGCTACCCAAATTCAGATGCTGGCGGACAGCAGATGATTCGCTCCATTCGGGAATACGAGACGTTACCTTTCCTTTATATAGCGAAGAACATTCCACGTCTCGAGTTCGTGAACCTGATGCGGCGGGCCTCCTGTTTGCTGGGTAATTCAAGTGCCGGCATACTTGAAGCTCCATTGCTCAAGCTACCTGCCATAAATGTCGGCAATCGGCAGAGTGGTCGTTTGCATGCCGAAAATGTCCAGTTTGTCCCTCACGATAAAGATCGCATCATTGAAGCCGTGCGGAAGGCGACATTCGATCTGGAGTATCGGGTGACGGTCTCATTATGCGCGAACCCCTACGGTGACGGTCAATCATCGACGCGTATTGCTGCGCTACTTGCATCCACACCGCTTGACGATAAATTTCTTATCAAGGACATAACCTACTAATGATTACCAAAACACTGGTCATTGCCCCCCACCCCGACGATGAAGTGCTCGGCGTTGGGGGCACTCTCCTGCGGCGCAAAGCCGAGGGTGTAAAAGTGGCCTGGCTGATTGTTACGGCCATCTCCGTTCAATCTGGTTGGAGTGAGGAAAAAGTCAACCAACGCGCTGATGAGGTCAAACGGGTTACGGAATTGTTTGGCTTTGATGAAGTCTTCACGCTCAATTTCCCAACTACCCAACTCGACCGCCTACCAATGAGTGATTTGGTTGGCGGGATTTCCGAGGCATTCAGGTCGTTTAAGCCGGACGAGGTATTTGTACCCCACCCATCTGATGTCCATACCGATCACCGTATGGTGTTCGATTCTGCAGCTAGTTGCACAAAATGGTTCCGCTATCCCTCTGTTAAACGCGTTCTGGCCTACGAAACACTTTCCGAAACGGATTTCGGATTGGGTACTGACCAAGGTTTTCGTCCGAACGTATTCATAGATATTGAGCCATTTCTAGACGATAAATTGCGGGCAATGGACATTTACGCGTCAGAACTGGGGGTATTCCCTTTTCCTCGTAGTCATGAGGCAATTCGGGCGCTTGCCGCCCTGCGTGGTGCGGCCTCAGGCTTTAAGGCGGCAGAGGCCTTTGAGTTGTTGCGGGAAAGGTCGTAAGCCGGGATGTCTGAGATGCACAATAAGAATACTAAAAAATTAGCTGAGGAATTCTGGCAACAGGCCATCCTCCCCGCTCGTTCAACAATAGAGCAGGCAATACGCAACCTTAATCAGGTCGCGATCAAGATCGTCTTGGTGCTAAATGAAAAGGGAGAGCTAGAGGGCACTATTTCTGACGGGGATATAAGGCGTGGTTTGCTCAAGGGGCTGGTTCTCAATAGCCCGATAGCAAGCGTCATCCATCGCAATGCGCTGGTGGTTCCACCTGAGATGGGGCGTGATATGGTCATGCAACTCATGGTCGCGAATAAAATCCAGCAGATTCCCGTGGTCGATGAGCAACAACATGTCGTCGGCTTGCATCTCTGGGATGACATCACCACGCTACCAACGCGCTCAAACCTGATGGTCATTATGGCCGGCGGGATGGGCACGCGGCTCCGCCCGCACACGGAAAATTGCCCCAAACCCTTGTTGCCCGTGGCAGGCAAGCCAATGCTGGAGCACATCATTGAGCGTGCCAAGTTGGAGGGCTTTAGCCACTTTGTGCTGGCCATTCATTATCTGGGCCACATGATTGAAGACCACTTTGGCAATGGCGAGCGTCTGGGCGTGCAGATAGAGTACCTGCGCGAACAGTCCCCCTTGGGTACGGCCGGCGCACTGGGCTTGCTCAACCCACGACCTGAAGCTGCTTTTGTAGTGACCAACGGCGATGTTATTACCGATATCCGCTACGGCGAACTGCTTGATTTTCATATACGTCACGATGCTGCCGCCACAATGGCCGTTCGCGTACACGAATGGCAGCACCCCTTTGGTGTGGTGCAGACCCAGGGCGTGGAGATTGTTGGCTTTGAGGAGAAGCCTGTAGTCCGTAGTCATATCAATGCCGGCGTCTATGCACTTGACCCGAAAGTGCTGAGCCTCTTGAGCACAGATGACCACTGCGACATGCCCACCTTGTTTGAACGCTTGCACGCAAAAGCAAATCGGACCGTTGCTTATCCCATGCATGAGCCATGGCTGGACGTAGGACGCCCTGATGACTTGAAGCAAGCCAATCATGACTCCGAAAAAGCACAAGCGAATTGAGCTAATAAAATGATGTGCAGATTTAATGGTGTCAACCGTGTCAATTGACCGCATTCTCATCGTCGGCCTGGGTAGTATCGGCCAGCGCCACCTGCGTTTGGCAAGACTGCTCCATCCAAACGCAGATATCCGCATCCTTCGACATCAGGCGGGTAGCCCGGTGCCAAATACAGCGAACGGCGTTTTTTCCAGGATCGAAGATGCCTGTGCCTTTGCGCCGCAGGTTGCGGCAATCGCCAGCCCTGCAACATGTCACATCGCTACCGCTCAGGATTTGGCGAATACTGGGACGCATCTGCTTATCGAGAAGCCACTATCTGATTCACTCGACGGCGTTACATCCTTGCTGCAAACCTGCAAGGAGCGTGGCACAGTTTTGATGACCGGATTTAATTTACGGTTTTTGCCATCACTGCAACGGTTTCGTGAACTATTGAGTGAGGGTGTCATTGGTCGTGTTTTATCCATACGCTGCGAGGTTGGTCAATACTTGCCGGCATGGCGTCCGGATTCTGATTATCGGCTGGGAGTATCCGCACGACGGGAATTGGGCGGTGGTGCTGTTTTGGAACTCAGCCACGAACTGGATTACCTGCGCTGGATTTTTGGCGACGTCGACTGGGTCAAGGCCACACTGTGCCGTCAGAGCCGTCTTGAGATTGATGTGGAAGACAGCGCGCATTTGATACTGGGCTTTGCCCCGAAGACAGACGGCAACCAACTTATCGGAACGGTCAACATGGACTTTATTCGCCACGACTCCACGCGACTTTGCACTGCGATAGGCGAAAGTGGCAGTCTGCGCTGGAATGGCGTAACAGGCAGTGTCTCATTGTATGAAGCCGGCGCCAAAGCATGGCGTGACCTTTTTTCACAACAGCCCCAACGCGATGACAGCTATTTGGCTGAGTGGAAAAATTTCATAGATTGCGTCAACGAACATACCGCTCCGGCAATTACCGGCGAGGATGGGTTAAAGGTTTTGGAAATTATTAAAGCAATACGCGCCTCTGCCAGCTCTGGCGATCAGGTCGCCATCGCAAAGTTGCAACAAGTCACTTAGGCTCACTCATGAAAGCTGTTGCATTTATATTCGCGCGTGGCGGCTCCAAAGGCCTGCCAGGAAAAAATATTCGACTGTTGGGTGGCAAACCACTCATCGCCTGGTCTATTACCCACGCTCTCGCCGTAAAACGCATTGAGCGCGTGATTGTCTCTACCGATTCCGAAGAAATTGCCGCAGTGGCGCGTGAGTATGGCGCAGAAGTGCCGTTTATCCGGCCGGCAGAGCTGGCGCAGGACACTAGCCCAGAGTGGCTGGCATGGCGCCATGCCCTCAATTTTTTCCGCGAAACGACGGGCGCATTTCCCTCAGTCATGGTCTCTTTACCCGCGACAGCACCTCTGCGTATGCCGCTGGATATTGAAAACTGTCTTGATGAATACGAAAAAGGAGAAGCCGATACGGTCATCACCGTCACTGACGCCCATCGCAGCCCCTACTTTAATATGGTAAAGACCAATGCCGACGGTAGCGTCGGGCTGGTTATCCCGCCTCAATCAACTGTCACGCGCAGACAGGATGCACCGATCGTCCATGATATGGCGACAGTTTGCTATTTGGCCAACCCGGCATTTGTGATGGCCTACAACGGCCTTTTTGAAGGGCGGGTGAAGGCAGTTCACGTGCCAACCGAACGTGCGGTGGATATCGACACACTGCTGGATTTTCAAATCGCTGAATGCTTATTGAAAAACAATTTATAGAAATTAATTATGTTTCTGTCAGATATACGAAATGCAGTGAAATTCTGGCGTAATGCTGACCGAATTGGTCCTGACATTCCTTGGACGCAATGGCGTCTGCACTTTAAATCCAGTATGCGCCGCTTATGCAGCGCCAAATTTCGCAAGTTTGGTGTGGGTGCTGAATTCAGAGCAGGTGCTTATGCGATTTGCTGTTCAAAAATCAGTTTAGGTGATCGCGTCATTATTCGCCCCAGCTGCATGCTCTTTGCCGATCCGCGCAACGGAGGGGCCGGCATCACAATCGAAGACCACGTCATGATCGGCTCTGGCGTGCACTTTTACGTACATAATCATAAATTTGACGATCCAAATATATCGATTATTGACCAGGGATATTATCAATCTAAACCAATTTTGGTAAAGCAATGTTCATGGATAGGTGCGGGCGCCATTATTTTGCCCGGCGTGACAATCGGAAGAAATGCAGTGGTAGGAGCTGGATCAGTCGTGACTAAAGATGTACCGGCATTCGCACTCGCTGCTGGAAACCCGGCGCGTGTAGTACGCATGATTAAAGAAAATTGATATGCAATCCAATTCACTCAAAAATAAAGTCATTGTCGTCACCGGTGGTGCCGGCGCAATCGGTCACTGTTTCATACAGCGCATTGCTGAAAGCGGCGGCGTTGCTGTTGCAGCAGATATCAATTTACATGCTGCGCAATCGCTCGCAGAAAAAATACCTCTTGGCATTGCAGGTCAAATCGAAGCTGCCCATCTGGACATCACCAGCAAGGATTCCATCCATGCGCTGATCTCGGATTTAAAACAACGGCATGGGCGAATTGATGCCGTGGTTAACAATGCTTATCCTCGCAACAAACGGTATGGCCGAAAGCTCGAGGACGTTACCTATTCTGATTTCTGCAAGAACGTAAATACGCACCTTGGTGGTTATTTTCTCGTGGCCCAGCAATTTTGCCTTGCTTTCAAAGAACAAGGTTACGGTAATGTCATCAATATGTCCTCGATTTACGGCTCCATGGCACCCCGCTTCGAAGTCTACGATGGCACATCCATGACTATGCCAGTTGAATATGCTGCCATCAAATCAGCCATAGAACACCTCACGCGTTATTTTGCACAATATTTCAAAGGCACAGGAATACGAGTTAATTGCCTGAGTCCAGGTGGCATCCTGTCCAATCAACCTGCTGATTTTCTGTCTGCATACAACAAACATTGCGCCTCCAAAGGCATGCTGGACGCATCTGATCTGGTCGAGACGTTGTTGTTTCTGTTGTCGGACGGATCACGTCATATGACAGGACAAATTTTATTAGTCGATGATGGGTTTTCTCTTTGATTAATTTTGATAAAGCTTACAGGAATATTTTTATTCTTGAGTCCAGAAGCTATTTCCAGCACTTTGCCAAAGACTTTGATCCGAAAAAGGATCTAGTTTTAACTTTTGATTTTGGGCTAAAACGCGAGACTAAAAATCTGGGTGGCGACGCTCGCTATATAGATAGTTTATGTTCGCCTGAAGAAATGCAGGAGAATAACTTCCTTGCCTCCGACTTTTTTAAAAAGTGGCATTACGATGCAAATGGCAACGATATTTTTACAGTTAATGGCGTACCGTTTGGTTTCGCATTTCGAATAGAAATATGGAACGAATACTTATACTATGTCCGGTTGCGCGCCAACTTGACTCAGTTAGTAAAACTGAAATTCCACAAAATTTATTTGGGCGAAAGTGGCAACGCAATAGCTACCGTGTTGGCTGAAATGAATCTTAATTTCAACGCACCCAAGGGACTGAGACAAACAAAAAAAATTGCCTACTATTTCGATATCCACAAGTACATGTCGGATGCGTTGCGTGGGACGGGCTTGCGCGGAGTTGCCAGAAACTTCCTGATCTGGTTGCTATCTAACGTCAGCTTATACCTCGACAACATTTTCAGATTGAAGTCCAACCAGAAGACTGTATACGCGCAACATTACCATCCGACTTCAAAAATTATTGAACACCTGCGCCAGGATGCCTGCCTGAAAGTGGTAACACCTTCGTTAATCCCCATTAAGGGCCCGCAGAAGTATTTTGTACAACGATTGATACCTATTGGTCGCAAAAAAACAAAACACCAACAACAAGCCCGGCAGTTGCTTAACGATTTAAAAGATAGGCGCAGTGCGACGCTTTGTTTGATTGATGGAACTGAAATTACCGCCGGGGCACACAATGTTATTGAGAACAA
Source organism: uncultured beta proteobacterium (assembly GCA_903913965.1). Classification (GTDB taxonomy): domain Bacteria; phylum Pseudomonadota; class Gammaproteobacteria; order Burkholderiales; family SG8-41; genus PALSA-1004. The sequence goes on along the minus strand of CAIWNB010000087.1, from coordinate 497 downwards.
GATTCATGCAGTGTTGCCAGAAGCACTCAGAATCTTGAGCAGTGTTATCCAATACTTGAATAACAGGCCTATTCATTTGGAAATATTGATAGCAAACTTGGGTTTGACTCAAACGATTGTGGATTGCGTTTTAAAGACCATGCAAGTCCCAAGTTACTTGATTATTAATGGCATCCTAGGTGGGCAGTTTGGCGATGAAGGGAAGTATGCCACTTATATTAACGGGTATGCGGAAAATATTAAGAAACACTATTTTTTCGATGTGGCAAATGTTGTTTGCCTGGGAGATCCTCGTATGGATGTTTATTCATCGAGAACGCAACCCAAGGCAATTAACCGCCAAAAACCAACCGTTGCGATAGGCGCGTCAGGATTTAACGGCATTAATCTTATTAGTCATGTTGCGGTTGAATTTGATTTCATGTTTGATCTTTTGACTGCCTTCGCAGAACTTCGAAACGAAGGTAACGCATTTAATCTCATTATCAAAGTTAGAG
>CAIWNB010000086.1 GCA_903913965.1 uncultured beta proteobacterium | reverse complement strand
GCGCCCATTCGTATCGCCATGCCCTCGGGTATTTTGACCGTGGCTTCTACGGTCGGCAAAAAAGATGGCAAATGGCATGCCGAGCAGGGTGCGTTCTACCGCACGCAACGTCGCTTGTTTGATGGCTATGTCTACGTGCGCGCGTCGCGCGTACCGGGCTTGGTGGCGAAGCCGGGCGGCAAGCTGAAGGCGGCCTAAGCTTCTGCTGCAGCATTAAAAAGGGCGCTGCGGCGCCCTTTTTATTTTTCAACGTGGCGGTGGCAACGCAGACCGCGCTGCTATCACTCAGAGTAGTGTCGGATTGTTGCGCCACACCGACCAGGTGAGCGCAGAGGCGAAGCAGACCCAGGCCAGATAAGGCAGCAGCAAGATTCCAGCCAGGCGGTTGATGCGCCAGAAGGTGATGACGGTAGCGACAATCAGGGTGAGCAGGATCAGCACCTCACCGAAGGCGCCAGCACCGTTACGCCAGGCAAAGAATAACCACGACCAGAGTGCGTTGGCACAAAGCTGCGCGAAAAAAATCATCAGTGCAACGGCAACGCCTTTATGGTGTTGTTCGCGCCAGACCAGCCAGGCAGCAAACCCCATCATGGTGTAGAGCGTCGACCATACAGGCGCGAAGACCGAGCCCGGTGGGGCCCAGGCCGGGCGCGTGAGTTGGGCGTAGAAGCCGGCTGCATCGATGGATGCAATCGCGCCGATGCCAGCGGTGAGGAAGGCGACGGCCAGGCAGGCGGCGAGGCCGACCAGTTGGGCAAGAGGCGTTCGTTTAGACATGAGGCGCGCAGATTATCACGGTTTGTCCAGGATGATCACGCACCGGCTAGTCGACTTCGATGGCGTCGCGTTAGCTCATTCCACGCATGCTCGCGACGGATGCTTCTGCGTTCGCCTTGCGTGCCGCTACGGCGACTTCTGTGGAGACGATGGTTTTGCCGATCGGAGCCAGCGCAATCCCCGACAGCTTCAGGTGTTGAATGCCAAACGGTATGCCGATAATGGTGATGAGGCAGAGCACTGCCGAGAACAGATGTCCGATAGCAAGCCAAACGCCCGCAAACACAAACCAAACGACGTTGCCCAACATGCCAAGGCCGCCGGTTCCGATATCGTCCTTTTGCTGAAGTTCTTTTCGGCTGATTGCTTCTTGGCCAAAAGGGAAGAAGGTGAACTGGCCGATCACGAAGCAGGCTTTTCCCCATGGGATGCCAACGATGGATAGAAACGCCAACAAGCCGACGAGCCACCAAGCCAGGCCCATCAGGATGCCGCCAAAAATAAACCAAATGAAATTGCCGATGGCGCGCATTTTCCTCCTGACTGCAGATGCCTAAGGTTAGAAATCAACCGCCGCAGTATGCGCTGAACTGCGATGAGTTGTAGGGCAGCGCGCGCTTCTGCCATGACGCAGTCCGTCAGGCCGAATGCGCAGCGCTCATCCGCGACTACCCACGGATTTAAGGCTTAAGCAGCACCTTTTGGCACGGCCTTTTTATTCGCCCAGTATTCCGGCGATGCCTTGGTCTTGGCGAGGGCTTCGGCGCTTTCAGTGCCCGGGGCCATCGAGGCATTGGTGCCGGCCATCACCTGATGGTGATCGATGTTCAACAGGCGCAGCCAGCTTTGCTGGCCCAGCGTCAAGCCGATCGCGCAGCCGAGTTCGACCAGTTCGGCTTCGCTGAAGTGTTGGTGCATGCGTGCCCAGTAGGCGTCGTCGGTATCCAAACGCCAGACGATGGCTTCGGCGTAGGCGAGCGCGGCCTTTTGCCGTTCGTTGTATTTGACCGATTTTTCAAAGTTGATCAGGTCGTCGTAATGCGTTTCCTGCAGACCCTGTTCGGCGCCCTTGATCGAGCGCTGGTTACCGCAGAATTCGCAGATCACCGAGCGTGAGACATACACGCGGCAGAGTTCCTTCACGGCATGGTCGAGAATGCCGTTGCGGAAAACCTTGTGCCATGAATCGGCAAAAAACCAGAAGCAGTCTTTAACGTGGGCGCGCACCGCCGAGCTTTCCGGGCGTGGTGTTCCTTCGCGTGCGCAGCGTTCCATTTCGGCGCGCATGTTGTCGTCCATTTGTTCGAGCGGCACGTAACTGATGCGTTGCTTGGCCATGGTGTCTCCTGATGTGGTGTCGAATGGGCCTATTCTGCCTGTTGCAAAAAACTTTGGTATCCTGCAATGACGTAACTACTTGTTGCAAAAACATGCCTTCCACAAAAAGCCTGCTCAACCTGATGTCGACCTTTGCCGCCGTGGTCAAGGCGGGCAGTTTTACCCGCGCGGCGCTGCGTGTGGGTTTGTCAAAGTCGGTGGTGAGTCGTCACGTTTCCATGCTGGAAAAGGAGCTCGGCGTGCAGTTGATGTATCGCTCGACGCACCGGCTGAGCCTGACCGAGGCGGGCGAGCGTTTTCATGAATACTGCAAAGACCTCGAGCACGTCGCCGAGCAGGCGGCTGCAGCCGCGACGGCGGCACGCGAAGAGCCTCAGGGCTCGCTGCGGATCACGCTGCCGCAGACCTTGGTGGTGTCGCCGGTGGGGGCCTTGATCACGCGTTTTCAACAGGCGCATCCGGCGGTGCAGCTCGATGTGCGGGTGACCAGCCTGCAGGTTGATCCTGTTGAGGAGGGGTTTGATATCGCGCTGCGCATCGGGGAGTTGGCCGACTCGTCGCTGGTCTGCCGCAAACTGTGCGATGTGCGTTTTGTGGCGGTGGCCGCCGCCTCTTATCTGAAGACGCATGGCACGCCCCACGATCCGGCTGCACTGGCACGTCACAATTGCCTGAATTATTCGGAATTCGAATCGCGTGCGCGCTGGCATACCGGCAAACGCATTGCACGGGGCGCGCAGGCCCGGCTCCCCGGCAATCTCAGCACCAACAGTGGTGTGTTGCTGATGAATGCGTTGCTGGCCGGGCAGGGCATCGTCGTCGGCCCCGATCTGATGTTTGAGGCGCATCTCGCACGACGGCGCTTGCGGGTGATTCTGCAGGCCTATCCCTTCGAAGCGACGGCGCTTTATGCAGTGTTTCCGCCGGCCCGGTTTACCTCGGTGAATCGGCGTGTCTTTGTGGAGTTTCTGGCGGCAGGGTTGGCGCGGCGCCGGCTTCAGCGCTGAGCGCGTAGCGCTTGCAAGGCCGGGCGCAGCACGAGGCAGGCCGGTAGCGTCAGAAACGCCAGCAGCGCGGTGACGATCATCGCATCGGCGACACCGATGGCGTCGCCCAGCACGCCCAGTGCCAGCGGCGTAATCAGGCCGCAGGTCGAACCCAGGGTGTAGAACAGCCCGAAGGCGCGCGGCAGTTTGTCTGGTTCGACCAGATCACCGATGGTGGCGTAGAGCGCCGATGAAGTGCCGTTGAGGGCAATGCCGATTACCGGTAGCAACAGATAAGCCGCGACATCGGGCAGCACCAGCAACAGCAAGATGCCCGCACCGGTGCCGATTTCGGTGAGCACGATGGTGCGCACCACACCGATCCGTTCGGCGAGAAAGCCGCAGGCGAGTTTGCCCGCCATGCCACCGATTAGCACCAGCGGCACCGACAGCGCCGCCCATCCGGCCGGCAGGTTCTTGGCGATCATCAGGAAGGCAATGAAGGTGAGAAAGCCGGTGCGCACACCGTTGTCGATAATTTCAATGACACACAATGCGGCAAAGCCGCCGCGATGCCGTATGCCCCAGCCGCTGTTGGTGGTGCGCTTGCTCGCGGCGGCGGCAAGGCCTGGCGGGCGGCCGATGTTGTGATCGATAACGATCAGTAGTGTCAGCGCCGCTGCTAACGCCACACTGCCGAAAACCGTCACCGGTATCTGCCACGGCACGCCGGCGACCGCCAGCATGCTGATGGTGCCGCCAAAGGCGAACTTGCCGACGTCCCCGGCAAAGTTGTAAGTGCCAAGCGCGGCGCGCCGTCCGTCACCGGGATAGGCGTGTGAGATCAGTGTTGAGCACAGCGGGTGTTGAAAGGCTGAACCGAAGCCGGCACAGAACAGCGCCAGCAACACCGCGACGAAACCGCTGGCCTGTCCGAGCGCGATGTAGGAAAGCCCGGCGCAGGCGGTGCCGAAGGCAAGCAGGTTGCGCGCGCCGAGGCGTTCGGCGAGCAGACCTGCAGGTGTTTGAAACAGCGCCATCGCTGCACGCAACGCCGAGCGCACCAAACCGACCTGGGCCAGTGTCAGACCAAAGCTTTGCGCCAGCATCGGCAGCAACACATAGCTCATGTCGGACAAGCCGTCGTGCAGGGTGTGCGCGGTGCAGCAGGCGGTGAGTGTGCGTTTCGGTGCGCTGGTCATGCTGCGGTTGTGTCGGCGGGGGGGCGATGGACGGGGGTTCATCATAGCAGCGGGCGCGCGTATCGGACCGCAGTGTAAAATGCCCCGCACTTTCATTCACAGCCGGACGCCACAGCGTATGCAGATCGTTATTTATTGTTTCGCCGCAGGCTTTCTCTTTTTTGCCGCGGCGCTGATGTTCGCCTATTTTCGTTCGCGCCATTACGGGCTGTTTCTGATTGGGCTTAGCTACGCCTCAGCGGGTATCCTCGCCATCGTCGCGAACGACTGGTGGCCCTTGCCGGCGGGTTTTGCGCTGGCCTGGGTGTTGCGCATGCTCGGCCTCGATCCCGTTCCGGCCCTGCAAAAGAAAGTCGACGACACGCCGCAAAGTTAATGGAGGCGTGTCACTCGCCTTCAATGCCGGCGGTTTTGGCAACGCCGCGCCATTTTTCCAGCTCACGCTGAATCAATCCGGCAAACGCCGCCGGTGTACCGCCACCTGGCTGCACACCCTGCGCCAGCAATGTTTCTTTCGCTTCGTTGGCGGACAACACACTCACAATCGCACGATTCAATTGCATGACGATCGCGGCTGGCGTGCGAGCCGGCGCGAGCACGCCAAACCATAAGGTGACTTCGTAACCACGCAGGCCTGCTTCGCTTACCGTGGGTGTATCCGGTAATGCACCAAGGCGCGCGGCCCCCGTCACCGCGAGCGCGCGCAGCCGGTTGCTGCGAATGTGCGGCAGTGCCGGCGAGATGCTGCCGAACTGGATTTCGATGCGTCCGGCGAGCAGATCGACCACCGACAGCGCTGAACTTTTGTAGGGGATATGGCTGAGTTTGACCGCCGCCATGGTCGAGAACAGTTCACCGGCCAGATGAGCGAGGCTGGTATTGCCGGCCGAGGCGTAACGCAGTTCGCCCGGTTTGGTTTTGGCCAGCGCTATCAATTCACGCAGGTTGTTGGCGTTGACGCTCGGGTGTACCGCCAGCACATAAGGTGAGCTACCCATCAGCGCGATGGGGGCAAAGTCGCGAATGGGGTCGTAGCCGATGCGCGGATTGGTACCGGGGCCCACGGCGTGGGTGCTGGTAGTGCCGAGCGAGAGTGTGTAGCCGTCAGGTAGTGCGCGGGCGCCGAGTTCGACACCGATGTTGCCGCTGGCCCCCGAACGATTGTCGATGACCACGCTTTGTCCGAGCGTATCCGATAGCCGCGTGGCGACAACGCGCGCCGCAGCATCGGTGGCGCTGCCGGGCGGGAAGGGCACGATCAGGCGCACCGGTTTGGCGGGATAGCTTTGTGCGTTGGCGTTGCTGATGACAAGCAAGGCGGTGGCACTGAGGGCGTAAAGCAGACGCTTCATGCGAGAGCCCCGGCCAGACCGCGTAACAGATCACGAAAATCATTGAGTGCATTAAAGCGCGGTTGCGCTGCGGTGTGCGGGGTCAGCATGACATTCTCGAATTGCAGTAACTCGTCGTCGCTGCGACCGGGTTCTTCATACAGCGGGTCAAGAGCAAAGCCGCCAAGATGACCAGACTTCAGTGCTGCGAGCAGGGCGGGGCGCTCGACGATGCCGGCGCGCGACACATTGATGAGCACGGCGCCGCGTTTCATTTTGGCGAATTTTTCACGGTCAAAGAAATTGCGTGTAGCGCTGGTCTCTGGCAACTGGATGCTGACCCAATCGGATTCCGCCAGCAGCGTGTCGAGTGGCGCGTATTGCGCGCCGTAGCGTGCTTCTTCTTCGGGGCTGAGTTTGTTGCGCTGGAAATAAAGTACGCGCATGCCAAAGGCCGCAGCACGCACCGCCAGCTCGCGGCCAATCTCGCCCATGCCGATGATGCCGAGTGTCGCCTCGTGCAGCATCTTTAGATTGGTGACGCGCGGCCAGCCCGAGAAGGCGGTATGGCGGCGGTCGAAGACGGTCGGCGAATAACCGGCGGCTTCGAGTTGTTCGATGCTGATCAGTCCGGTGATGCGGTGCAGCTTGCGCGCCAGCGTCAGCATCATTGCCATCGTATGTTCGGCGCAGGCGATATTGGCGCGACGCCGCAGCGTCAGCACCGGGATACCGCGTGCCTCACAGGCCGCAACGTCGATGCTGCGTGTGATGGTGCCGTATTTCTGTACCGCCTTGAGACGCGGTGCGAGGGCCAGTTCGGCCGCCCCCATGGTGAGCGACTCTATGATGACCGCATCGGCCTCCGGCAGCTGGGCGCAGAACGCCTCCTGCGATGACACCAGTCGCACCTCGGCTGGATACAGTGTCGGTATGCTCGCCCGTGTCTCTGCGCACCAACCGTTGAAATCGGCTACGTCGTGCGCCATGAAATGGGCAAAGGCGTCGCGCCGTTCGGTGGACGTGCCCGGGTCGAGTATGACCTGCAGGATGCGCGGAAAAGGATCGTCCTCAATGACAATCACCGGACGCGCGTTCACTGCGCCGCTCCGGCCGGCGTTTCGGCATCGATTTCGAGCGCCTGCAATACGCGGGTGTGCATGTTGTAAGTTCCTATCAATACGGTCAGTTCGACAATTTGTTTCTCTGTGTAGAAATCGCGCAGTGCGGCAAAGATGTCGGCGGCTACCTGCACTTCGCGCGTCATGGCATCGGCGTAGGCGAGTGCCGCGCGCTGCGCTTCATCGAACAATGGGGATGGCCGCCAGTCGCGCAGCGCTTCGCATTGTTCGAGCGTGAGACCTTCACGCAGGGCAAACGCAGGCACGTGGGCTTTGATCACGTAATCGACGCGGTTCAAGAGACCGATGCGGATGATGACGATCTCGCGAGTTTTGCCGTCGAGGTCGGTCTGCCAGCGCACCGCCGAAACCTGATCGAGCCAGCGTTCGGCAAGGGCCGGGCTGTGTAAGAGCATCTTATAAATATTGAGCATGCGCCCACCGCGACCGCCACGGATTTTTGCGGTCAGTGCTTGTAATTCGGGGTTCGTCTGTTCATCGATCAGGGATACGCGGGCCATTGTTCGTCCTGTTATTCACTTATTGGGGCCAATTTTACGACCTTCTCCGCGTGTGTTATTGAATTGCGCAGGAGTGCGCGGCGATCGACTTGCAAACGCAAAATTCAGCGCTGTTTGTCGCACTGGGTCGAGCATACTGGCATGCCGATACGACCAAACGTCCATCCTGTGGCCTGTCGCTGGCTGGGGGCATGGGGTGTGCTAGCGGTGGAATCAGCTTGAGTATCTACCTGAACATGCGGCATGATGCGCCCGCGTTGGATCTGCTTTGAATTTTGGGGGGCGATTCACAGAGACCTTACTCCTGGGAATGATCCAACCACAGCCGTTTTCCGGATATTAGTTATTTCACAAAGGAGTTTTAGTATGCAAAGAACCAATCTCGTCATTATGCTCGCGGCCCTGGTGGCTGGAGCGCCGTCCGCCTATGCGCAAGCGCAGAAATCTGCACCGGCTGCCGGCCCGACCGGTGGTGTGGTAGTCGCCAGCGAACCGGGTAAGGCTGCCGTGATGGCGACCATCGAGGTGACTGCAAATATCACCGCCATAGACAAGGCGGCGCGCATGGTCACCCTCAAGGGGCCCAAGCGCACGGTCGAGATCGTTGCCGGCGACGAGGTCAAGAACTTTGATCAACTCAAGGTCGGCGATAACGTGACGGTGAAATTCGTCGAGGCGTTGACGTTGGAGCTCAAAAAGACCACGGTTAAGCCGGACATTAAGGCTGACGTAGCCGCTGTGCGCGCCACCCCGGGTGCAAAGCCTGGTGGTGCGGTTGGCCGCCAGATCACCATCATTGCCGAAGTGGTGATGGTCGATCCGGAGAATTCGATCATTGCCCTCAAGGGCCCGCAGGGCAGGGTCGTTGAGCTGCCCGTGCAGAACAAGGATCAATTCAAGGTAGTCAAAAAAGGCGACCAGGTTGAAGTGGTCTACACCGAGGCAGTGGCGCTGGCAGTGACGCCCGCTGCAGCAAAGCCGGCTAACGCCAAGAAATAAGTTTGTCGGCGAAAAGCCGTAAACGCATCTGAGTGCAAGGCGGGGAGCGAAGCGATTCGTTCCCCGTTTTTTATGCGCTATCGGCTAGTAATACTGGCCTCTGCGGCGTGTTCAAACACGCCGTTGAGTGCGCGTGGGCGATTTGAAATCGTGGCGCTTTTTGCCCTGAGGTTGAGATTTCATTATTCGCCGCGTATGCCGGCGGCTTTGACGACCTTGGCCCACTTCGTCATTTCGCTTTTCAAAAACGCAGAGAATTCACTTGTGCTGCCGGTGCCCGCATCAGCCCCCAGCGCAGCCAGGCGTTCTTTCATCTGTGGCGTCTTCAGGCTCTTCACGGTTTCTGCATTCAACTGGTTGACGATTTCTACCGGTGTCGCTGACGGCGCCAGCAGGCCGAACCAGGCGGTGACGGCATAACCTTTCAATCCCGCTTCGCCCACGGTCGGCAGTTCGGGGATCAGGTTCGAGCGTGTGCCGCCGGTGACGGCGAGTGCGCGCAGCTTGCCCGATTTGACATGCGGCAGCGTAATCAGCATATCGGCGAAACCGACCACCACTTCGCCGCCGATCAGCGCGGTGAGGCCGGGTGCGCTGCCCTTGTACGGGATGTGCGTCATGTGTATGCCGGCGAGGCTGTTGAATAATTCACCAGCCAGATGCTGTGCGCCGCCGGGACCGCCGGAGGCGAAGGTCACCTCACCGGGTTTGGCTTTGGCGAAGGCGATCAATTCTTGCACCGACTTCGCCGGCAGCGACGGATGCACGACCAGCAGATTGTTGACGCTGGCGAAGAGCGCCACCGGTGTGAGGTCTTTGAGGGGGTCGTAACCCAGCTTGGCCTCGAGTGACGGTGCCACTGAATAGGAGATGCCGACTGCGGCGAGCGTGTAGCCATCGGCCGCGGCTTTGGCCGCCAGCGCGGTGCCAAGGTTGCCGCTGGCCCCCGGTTTGTTGTCGATGATGACCGCCTGTCCCCACGCCTCACTCATCGCTTGCGCAACGGCGCGGGCGAGGATGTCGGTGGGGCCGCCCGGCGCATAGGGCACGATCATGCGCACCGGCTTCTGCGGATATTTTTGCGCCGACGCGGGGTGCACGGTCAGTGCGAGCGCGGCGGCCGCGGTCGTCCAAATAATTTTCATGATCGTTTTCTGTTTAGGGCTCAGCAGCGCCAAAGCCGCCGCCGCCCGGGGTTTCAATGACAAAGACATCACCCGGATGCATCGCGATTTTAGCTGAACCGGGCAAGGCGACCGTGCTGCCGTCGCTGCGCAGCACGCGGTTGGCGCCGGTGCCGCCTGCGCTACCGCCAGCGCTGCCATAGGGGGGCACGAGCCGATGGCCGGAGAGGATGGCCGCCGTCATGGTTTCGAGAAAACGCACGCGCCGCAGCGCGCCGTCGCCACCATGCCAGCGGCCGGTGCCACCACTGCCGCGACGGATCGAGAACTCTTCAAGCAGCACCGGGAAACGCCATTCGAGTACCTCGGGGTCGGTCAGGCGCGAGTTGGTCATATGGGTTTGTACGACGTCGGTGCCGTCAAAGCCGTCGCCTGCACCCGAGCCGCCGGCGATGGTTTCGTAATATTGATAACGCTCGTTGCCGAAAGTGAAGTTGTTCATGGTGCCCTGCGAGGCGCCCATCACACCCAGCGCGCCGTAGAGTGCGTCGGTGACGCATTGCGAGGTTTCGACATTGCCCGCCACCACTGCTGCCGGATGGCGCGGATTCAGCATGCAGCCGTCGGGGATGATCACCTTAAGCGGTTTGAGACAGCCGGCATTGAGCGGGATGTCGGCGTCAACCAGCGAGCGGAATACATAGAGCACCGCCGCCATGCAGACCGCCGAGGGCGCGTTGAAGTTGTTGTCGAGTTGCGCACTGCTGCCGGTGAAGTCGATGGTGGCGCGCCGCGCGGCGTGATCGACACGTAGCGCCACGCGGATCACCGCACCGTGGTCCATCGCGTATTCAAAGCAGCCGTCGCGTAACACGTCGATGACGCGGCGTACCGCCTCCTCGGCATTGTCTTGGACGTGTTGCATATAGGCATGCACGACGTCGAGTCCGAAGTCGTCGACCATGCGGCGCAGTTCCTGCACGCCTTTTTCATTGGCAGCGATCATGGCGCGCAGATCGGCGAGGTTTTGCCCGACATTGCGGCAGGGCCAGGGGCCGCTGGAGAGCAGTTCGGTGGTTTCGCGTTCGCGCAGACGGCCAGCCTCGACCAGTAAAAAGTTGTCGATCAGCACGCCTTCTTCTTCGATCGAGCGGCTGTCGGGCGACATGGAGCCCGGCGTGATACCGCCAATGTCGGCGTGGTGGCCGCGCGAGCCGACGTAGAAGAGGATACGTGAGCTCTGGGGCTGGGCGTGTGAAGAGGAAGAAGAGGCCGTATCGTTCGCGCGCTGGTCCTCGGCAAAGACCGGGGTGATCACCGTGATGTCGGGCAGATGGGTGCCGCCGTTATACGGCGCATTCAACATATAGACGTCGCCCGGTTGCATACGGCCGCGGTTGCCGTCGATGACGCTGCGGATCGACGCGCCCATGGAGCCGAGATGCACCGGCATATGCGGCGCGTTGGCGATCAGATTGCCCTCGGCATCAAACAGCGCGCAGGAGAAATCCAATCGCTCTTTGATATTGACCGAGTGCGCCGTGTTGGCGAGCCGCAAGCCCATCTGCTCGGCCACCGACATGAAGAGATTGTTGAACAGTTCGAGCCGCACCGGATCGACACGCGTGCCGGCGGCATGGCGCGGCGTGCGCGCTTCAACACGGCTTAAGACGAGATGATTGACGGGCGTCACCGCCGCCTGCCAGCCGGCCTCGATGACGGTGGTGCCGTTGGTTTCGGTGATGATGGCCGGGCCGCGCAGGACGTGGCCCGGTTGCAGGCTGTCGCGCGCATAGACCGTGGTGTCGCCGGTCTGGCCGTCGGAGTGCATGCGCGTGATGCGGACGGGGGCGGGTGATAACAAGTTGACGGCGGACAAGTCAACGGCGGACAAGTCGAGTGCGTTGGCTTCGTGTGTAGCAGCGCCGTCCGCCGCCGCGGTAGGCGTGTGGCCACTGAGGGGCGCTTCCTCAGACTGCGTGCTGCCGATGGCTTCGACCGAAAGCGCCTCGACGATCAACGCACGATCCGACAGCAGAAAACTGTAGCGCGCACGATAAGCGGTTTCGAAGGCGGCCAGTGTTGCCGCGGTGTCGGTAAAGGGCACCACCAGCGCGGTGTCGGTGCCGGCGTAGCGCAGATGGATGCGCGCGACGACGCGGATGCGTTCGGGCGGAATGTCCTGCCCCAACACTTCACGACGCGCCGCCACCGCAAGGTCTACCAACAGATCGTCGAGACGCAGACAGTTCTCTTCACTGAACTCCACCTCGACCGCCTGCTCGCGCATCGCCGTGATATCGGCCAGCCCCATGCCATAGGCCGACAACACACCGGCCAGCGGGTGTATGTAGATGCGCGTCATGCCCAGCGCGTCGGCGACCAGACAGGCGTGCTGGCCGCCGGCGCCGCCAAAGCAGGCCAGTGTGTATTGCGTGACATCATGGCCGCGCTGCACCGAAATCTGGCGGATCGCATTGGCCATGTTGGCGACGGCGATTTCGATAAAGCCGGCGGCGATTGCCTCGGCGCTGCGCGCTTCGCCGGTTGCTGTGGCGACCTCGTGTGCGAGTGCGGCGAATTTTTCGTGGACCACAGTGACGTCGAGCGGGAGGTCGCCCTTTGCGCCGAACACCGGTGGGAAATCGGCCGCTTGGATTTTGCCGAGCAAAATATTGCAGTCGGTGACGGTTAGTGGACCGTCGTTGCGATAAGCCGCCGGGCCCGGATGGGCGCCAGCCGAGTCGGGGCCGACGCGCAAGCGTCCGCTCTCGAAATGCAGAATCGAACCGCCGCCGGCGGCGACGGTATGGATATGCATCATCGGTGCGCGCATGCGCACACCCGCGACCTGGGTGTCGAAGCTGCGTTCGACTTCAGCCAGATCGCTACCGGCAAAATGCGATACGTCGGTTGACGTGCCGCCCATGTCAAAGCCGATGATGCGCTCAAAGCCGGCGGCCAGTGCGGTGCGCACCGCGCCGACAATGCCGCCGGCCGGCCCGGAGAGGATGGAGTCCTTGCCCTGAAAACATTGGGCCTCCGTGAGGCCGCCGTTCGATTGCATGAAGAGCAGACGCACTCCACCCAGCTCGGCGGCCACACTGTCGATATAACGGCGCAGGATGGGCGACAGATAGGCGTCGACCACGGTGGTGTCGCCGCGCCCGATCAATTTCATCAGCGGGCTGACTTCGTGCGACACCGAGACCTGGCTAAATCCGCTCTCACGCGCGAGCGTGGCGAGCAGGCGTTCGTGTTGCGGATGGCGGTAGGCGTGCATCAGCACGATCGCCAGCGCGCGGTAGCCGTCGGCGTGCAGCTGCTGCAACGCGTTGCGGATCGCCGCCGTATCCGGCACTTGCAAGACCTCGCCGTGCGCGCTGATGCGTTCATCGACTTCGATTACCTGCGCATACAGCATCTCGGGCAGCACGATGTGGCGGTCGAAGATGCGCGGCCGGTTTTGATAGGCGATGCGCAGCGCGTCGCGAAAGCCGCGTGTAATGAGCAGTGCGGTGCGCTCGCCCTTGCGTTCGAGCAGGGCATTGGTGGCCACCGTCGTGCCCATCTTGACCGCTTCGATCTGGTCGGCCGGAATTGGCGCGCCCGGTTCGATGCCGAGGATGTGCCGGATGCCGGCGACCGCGGCATCCGCATAGCGCGCCGGGTTTTCCGAGAGCAACTTGTGCGTGACCAGCGTGCCATCGGGTTTTTGCGCCACGACATCGGTGAAGGTGCCGCCGCGATCGATCCAGATATTCCAGCGGGAGCTCGGAGTGTGCACGGTGGTTCAGCCTTGCTGCGCGGTGGCGGTTCAATCGAAAGGAGTCGAACATAGCAGCAGTGCGGGCGCGCAGCAAGGTAGCACGGCGGCTCGACTATACTGGCCCGCCAGTTTGCATAATCGGGGAGGTTGCATGAAACGTTCAGGCTTGTCGTTCAGGTTTTTTCTCCCTCAGGGCGGATTGCTCCTGGTGGCGTTGTTGCTTGCCGCCTGCGCCGCTACACCGTTGCAGGGGCCGCAGGTTAGTGCACCGAAAAACATCATTATTCTGTTCGCCGACGGCGCTGCACCGACCCAATGGGAATTCGGTAAATACACAGCGCGGCATTTGCGCAATGAGGGCTTTGCCGTTACCGACAAGGTGTTCCGCGAAGGGACGCTCGGCCTGCTCTCCACACACCCGTTGAATAGTTTTGTGACCGATTCGGCGGCGGGCGCGTCGGCGATGTCGACGGGCCACAAGGTCAACAACTACTCGATTGCGATGACGCCGGACGGTGCGCGTCCGACGACGTTGATGCAAGCAGCGCGTGCCAGTGGCCGGCGCATTGGCATTGTTACCACCGCCACGGTCTACGACGCGTCGCCGGCGGCGTTCAGCGTCAACGCGCCCAATCGCGGCGAGTCGCAGGCGATCGTCGACCAGTATCTGCAACTGGGCCCCGATGTTTTATTGGGTGGCGGCGCTGACTATTTTTTACCTGCCAAGGCGGGGGGCAAGCGCAAGGACAACCTTGACGTGATCGCAGCGTTTGCGTCGCGTGGCTGGCAGGTGGTGCGCGATACGGCCGCACTGAACGCAGCAACGGGGGGGCGACTGCTGGGACTGTTTTCAAACGAGGATCTGGATCTCGAACTGGACCGTGACGCGGCGAAGGAACCGGGCACGGCTGAAATGACCGCTGCAGCGATCAAGGCGCTGGAGCGCGACAATCCGCATGGATTCGTGCTGTTCGTCGAGAATGAAAACACCGACAGTGCCGGTCATTTAAATGACGCCGCTGCTTTGATGCGCGCGCTTTGGGCCTTTGACCAGGCGGTGCAGGTGGCGCTCGATTTTCAACGCCATTCTCCCGACACGCTGGTGATCGTGGCGGCGGATCATGAAACCGGCGGGCTGTCGCCGACTTATGCCCAACGCGATCTGTCGTCAATGTCGGGCAAGAACCGTTTCAACTCGGATATTCCGCGTTTGAAGATGCTCGATGGGATCACGCTGTCGATCGCCGGCATGATCGAGAAACTGGGCAAACAACCGACCGCAGAAAAGCTTGATGCCTTGCTCGCACGGCATTATCCGGGCTTCACGCTCGATGCGGATTTGCGCGAGGCTATCCTGAAAGGTCGCCCGCTGGAGCGGAATTTTCCGAACGTGGTCGCCAGCGCGCTCTCGCGCATGGTGTCACGCCAGACGGGTATCTATTGGGGAACCGGCGGGCATACGACTGAGCCGGTGGCGATCGGTGCAATCGGGCCGGGGGCGCCGCTATTTCACGGCTATCAGGACAACACCGAGTTCGCGAAAAGTCTGCAGCGTTTGCTGGGGGATCGTTGAGACTATCGGGATAGAACAACCGTTGACGCCGTGGAAGGTGCAGGCG
>CAIWNB010000085.1 GCA_903913965.1 uncultured beta proteobacterium | reverse complement strand
TAAATAAACCGCACCAGATGCGAAGCCTATGATCGGTAATCGGCGTTGATGCTGACGTAATCATGCGAGAGATCGCAGGTCCACATTGTGACCTCCTTATCCCCGCGATTGAGCACCACGCGCACCGTGATCTCGCTTTGTTGCATGACGCGCTGACCGTCGGCCTCTTCATAGGACGGGTTGCGACCGCCGCCGCGCGCCACTAACACGTCATCGAGGTAAAGATCGAGCCGGGAAACATCAAGATCGTTGATGCCGGCATAGCCGATGGCCGCAAGAATACGGCCGAGATTCGGATCAGAAGCAAAAAATGCGGTTTTCACCAGCGGCGAATGGCCGATGGCAAAACCGACTTTACGGCATTCCTCTTCATCACGCCCGCCCTCGATTTGCATGGTGATGAATTTTGTCGCGCCCTCACCGTCACGCACAATCGCTCGGGCGAGTTCGCCGGCAACCGCTGTCACGCCCGCGCAGAGTTTGGCGTATTCGTCACTCGCCGCGCTGTCGATCTCGGCCATCTCGGCGGCCCCGCTGGCGATCAGTACAAAGCTGTCGTTGGTTGATGTGTCGCCATCCACGGTGATGGCGTTGAACGAGCGCTGCGCAGCGTGGGCGACCATTTTCTGCAGCAGGGGTTGTGCGATACGCGCATCGGTCGCAATGTACCCGAGCATGGTCGCCATATTGGGATGAATCATGCCGGCGCCTTTGGCGATACCGGTGATAGTGATCCGGGTTCCGGCAAGATCAATCTGCCGCGACACCGCCTTCGGAATCGTATCTGTCGTCATGATGGCGCTCGCCGCGTTAAACCAGTTATCGGCGCGCAAATCAGCGAGACAGGCGGGCAATCCTGCGACCACTCGCTCCACTGGCAGCGGCTCCATGATCACGCCAGTTGAAAACGGCAATATCTGTTCAGGAGCACAGTCCAACAGACGCGCGAGTTCCGCACAGGTGCGGTGCGTATGGGCCAGGCCTTCTTCACCGGTACCGGCATTGGCGTTACCGGTATTCACGACCAATGCTTGTATGCTTGTCGCGGAGGAAGCAAGGTGCTCGCGCGTTACGATGACCGGAGCGGCACACATGCGATTTTGAGTAAACACCCCGGCGACCCTGGCGCCTGCTGCAAGTTTAATAACAAGCAGGTCCTTGCGTTGCGCCTTCTTGATACCGGCCTCTGCAATACCGAGGGTGACGCCTCGAACCGGCAATAACGATGTTGCCTCTGGAGCTGCCAGATTTACTGCCATGAATGTCCCTCAATCAGGAATGCCTAAGCCCAGCTGCAGGTCATCAAACCAGCTTGCCGTGGCAGTACTTGTATTTCTTCCCAGACCCGCATGGACAGGGGTCGTTACGTCCCACCTTCTGCCCCTGCCGCACAAAGGTTTGCTCACCCCCGCCGTCGGCATCTGCATTCGCTTCTTGCAGCGCCTGGTCGTGATCGGCATGGTGAAACTGCACGTTTGTCGGCGCCTGCGGTTCCTCGATTTTTTGCAACTCCGCCTCACTGCGAAATTGCACCGTCATCAGAACGCGTGTGACTTCGGTATTGATCATTTCAAGCATCAGGCCGAAGAGCTCAAAAGCTTCCTTTTTGTATTCCTGC
>CAIWNB010000084.1 GCA_903913965.1 uncultured beta proteobacterium | reverse complement strand
TGGCAGCCAGCTCGTCGAGACGCGCCGCGATGGCCACGGTATCGGCACGCGGCGCCTGCTTGAGGCGCTCAATGTCACGCGCGAGTACGCTGCGCAACGCCACCAGCGGTGGGCGATCAAGTCGTGCCAGCCGCGCATCAACGGATTGCGCGGTGATCAGGGCGGCGCGCAGATTGCCGCCAAATTGAATCTGCTGATTGGCCGACAGCAACATCTGCTCGAGGTCAGCCAGCAAGGCATCATCGCGACTGCGCGCCAGATCCTGATAGAGGCCTTCGAGCGCAGCCTGTTGCTTCTGCAGCTCCTGCTGCCGCGCGTCGAGCTGCTCAAAGCGGGTCTGGGCTTCGCGTGTCGTATCGCGAGCCTGCTCGGTCGCACTGCGGCTTTCGACATCGACTGCAGCCAGCCGGCGCCCCAGATCCGCCTGCAGGATTTTCATCTGCTGGTGGCTGTCATACCACTGCACGGCCAGCAGCAATACCGCCGCCGCCGCAATCACGACCGCCGGCTGTATGGCGCGGCCTCGCGGCGCTGCACTGGAAGGCCTGCCTTTGTCCAGTGGTCGCGGCTCGTTGGGATCAGGTGTATTCGTATTCATGGCAGCGACTGTAAACAGTGGCCGTCGCGGTGTAAACAGTTGTCGACGTTTGTCATGCTAACGCACGCCCGCAAACCAGCTGGAGAGCCCGGCGAGCAAACCCTCGTCGCCCTGCGCGGTCAGGCTAACCTGCCGGCAGCCGGCGTCACGCGCGGCGGCCTCAATCCGCGCATGCGGTACAAATAGCGGCGCACTCAAAACATATTCGCGACCGGCCGCACCCAACAGCGTAAAGAGGTTATGCAGCCCTTCGCTGCTGGTCACCGTCACGGCATCAATCCGCCCCTCGCGCCATGCCTCCAGCAAAGGTGCGGGGTCCGCCTGCGGCAAGGCGCGCCGGTAACACGCCACATATTCAACGACCGCGCCACGCTCACGCAAGGTGTCACCGAGCAATTCACGTCCGCCGTCACCACGAAAAATGACCACTCTTTTGTCGGCAACCGACTGCATCGCCGGCATTGCCAACAGGCCTTCGCTGTCGAACCGTGCCGGCGCAATAACGTCCGTGAGACCGTGACGCGCAAGTTCGCGCTCGCCGCCGCGCCCGATGGTCGCCGCCTGCAACGCGCCGGGCCATGTGCGGCGCGCCTTGATCGCCGTCATTGCCGCACGCGCGGCATTCGGGCTGATAAAAACCGCGATGTCGTAGCTGTCCAGCCGGTCAACGACGGCGTCCAGCGCCGCAGGATCGGCAGGCGGCAAAATTTCAATCGTCGGAAAAAGCATGACGCGCGCACCGGCCATAACCAGCGCGGCACTCAAACGTTCGGTCTGCTGCAAGGGGCGTGTGATCACCACGCCTTTATCCGCGAGCGGTCCGCCCCCGGTCGCCATCATGCACCGATTGCGGCCAATATCTCCGCGGCGCCCTGGGTCAGCAAACGGCGCGCCAGCTCGCTACCCAGCGCCTCCGGATCAGCGGCATCCCCAGTTAATTCGTCGCGCACGATCTGTGAACCATCGCGCCGCGCCACAAAGGCACGTAAACGCAGATTGTCGCCCTCATTCTGCGCATAAGCACCCAGCGGCAACTGGCAGCTGCCGGAGAGCGCGCGGCTCAAGGCCCGCTCGGCGCGCACACACGCCGCGGTGGCGTCGTGATTCAAGACGCCAAACAGCGCCAGCAAATCGGTACGATCAGCGCAAATTTCGATCCCCAGAGCGCCCTGCCCTGGTGCGGGCAGACTTTGTTCCGGCGGCATCACCGCGGCAATACGCTCGGCCAGCCCGAGGCGCTTGAGGCCCGCGGCAGCAAGAATAATCGCGGCATATCCGCCATCGTCGAGTTTTTTCAGCCGCGTCTGCAAATTGCCGCGCAGCGGCTCCACCACCAGATGCGGATAGCGCCCACGCAACTGGCTTTCGCGCCGCTGGCTGGAGGTGCCGACGACACTGCCGGCCGGTAACGCATCCAGACTGGAATAGCGATTGGATACCAGCGCGTCACGCGGGTCCTCACGTTCGCTGATGGCGGCCATGACGAAACCCTCGGGCAGCACCATCGGCACGTCTTTCATTGAATGCACGGCGAGATCAGCGCGGCCTTCGGCCAGCGCATCCTCGAGTTCTTTGACAAACAAACCCTTGCCACCGATCTTGTCGAGGGCCTTGTCGAGTATGCGATCCCCCTTGGTCGTCATGCCCAGAATGCTAACGGCACATTGCGGAAAAAGCGCTGCAAGCCGCGCCTGCACATTGCGCGCCTGCCACAGGGCGAGTGCACTTTCGCGCGAGGCGATCACCAGCCGCGCAGGCGGCACGACGTCATTCAGTTGGGAAATCGGGTTCACGCGGGTTTCACGATCAGTCATAAAAATCGAACATATCCGCGCAAAAAACGCGGCACTAGCAGAGCGGCAAAGTTTAGCATGCGGGCATCCGCCACCATTGGCGATGACCATGACGAATCAATAACATTCAAAAACCGTCCCCTCCCGCTTGCGTTTGACCGCATCGGCATAGGACGCCATTTGAAAATTGACAAAGATCAAGTCTTTCCCGCGATAGGCGGCAATCTGCGCCGCCTCGTCCTGCCAACGCAAAGCCTCGCCGGCAGGCGCCGCCAGCGGCGCACCATTACGCGCACGCAGGTGAGCCACCACGACATCGTAGAACTGCACCTCCGCGCTCATCGAAAACTGGTAGAGCCGGCCATGCAAAAAATGCAGGCGGACTTCACGCAGCGCCACACCCTCGATTTTTTCATCATGAGAAACGCAAGCGATATCAGCCTGCGCATCCTCGCGTCGCATGCAGCCGTAGCCGCGACGGCCGAGGTCGGGTTTGTCGCCACTCATGTGCGACAGCGAGGCGCTGATATCGCGGAAGTCGAGGTCGCGCTCGAGCCTGGCAAAACTCGCGCCGAGCGGGATATCCAGCAACGCGCCGAGCGTATCGGCCGCCACCACGGGGTGGGCCAGCAAACCCAGCAGCGCACACAGCGCGAACCGAATCACAAGATCCTGCCGAATTCACGCACGATGTGCTGCTGGCGCCGGCTTACCAGCAACTTCTCGCTGACCTGATTGAGAACCACCGCCCAGCCGCCGTCGCTCTCACCGTCGGCGTCCACCGCAGAGGCGCGCTCGAAGCCGCGAATCGCATCCTTGGCGACCAGACAATTGCGGTGTATGCGCACAAAACGGCCGAGGAATTCCTGTTCTAGTTTCGCCAGCGACTCTTCGAGCAGAAACTCACGCTCGGCGGTGCGCACCGTAACGTATTTAAGTTCAGCCTTGAGAAATAAAACCTCGCCCAGCGGAATGAGATGAATACGCCCGCGCTCATTGACCGACAGGTGAGAGCGCCCTTCGCGCCGGATTTCATCCAAGACCTCAGGCCTCAGCGGTGCAATGGCCCGCGCTCGTGAGAGTGCCTCGATGAGACGCGCCACGCGGATCGGCTTGAGCAAATAATCAATCGCATGAACCTCGAACGCTTTTAAGGCATAGGCATCGTAGGCCGTGGTAAAAATCACCGCCGGTGGCGTCTCCAGCTTCTGCAGATGCTGCGCCACTTCAATACCGTCCATATCCGGCATGCGAATGTCGAGCAGCACGACGTCGGCATTACAGGACGGCAACAAATCGAGCGCACGCCGGCCGTTATCAGCCTCGCCGGCGATTTCAAGCGGCATTTTCAACGCACAGTCGCCGAGCAGGTCGCGCAGCCGGTTGCGCGCTGGCGCCTCGTCGTCGATCACCATGACGCGCAGCGGACGCGCCCCGGTCATGGCTTTTCTTTCACGTAAGGCATCACAATTTGCACCTCATACGCACCGTCGGTAGCGATCGTCTTGATCCCGGCTTCAGCATCAAAATGCAGGGCCAGTCGCTCGCGGATATTGGCCAGCGCCATACGATTGCCGCTGTGATGATCATTTTCGGCGCGATAAGGATTACGCAACACCACCCGTATGCGGTCACCCTCTCGACGCAGCCGTATGGTGATCAGGCCCGGCTCGACGCGCGGCTCAATGCCATGATAAACCGCGTTCTCGAGGAGCGGCTGCAGCACCATCGGCGGCAGCAGCGCATCACCGGGAAAACCGTCGATCTCCCACGCCACCTGCAGGCGCTCGCCAAGACGCAACTGTTCAATGTTCAGGTACTGCCGGGCCAGCGCGATTTCCTGGGTAAACGGTGTGAGCTGTCGATTGTCGCCCATCAGCGCGCGGAACAGCTCTGCGAGATCCTCAAGCACCTGCTCGGCGCGGCGCGGATCATGCCGCATCAGGCTCAACACGGCATTGATGCTGTTGAACAGGAAATGCGGGCGTATGCGCGCCTGCAAAGCCTGCAAACGGGCCTCGGTGAGCGCCGGCGACAACGCCCGTCCGCGCAAGTCGAAGTAACCAATGAGCACACCGGTGACGAGCAGCGTGAACAGGTAATAGCGCTCGAGCTCACCGCCCGCGTTGAAGAAGCGATGGCCGAGAAAATAGATCAGTGTAACCACGCCCAGCTCGATGGCGAGCCAAGCAACAATCCCGCCCGCGTATGACAAGCGCCGCAATACATTGCCCAGCGCCGCCAGCACCAGCAGGCTCAAGAGCAGGACCGGCTGCACCTGTGCCGACATCTCGATCAAGACCTCAGCCAGTGGCAATGGCTCGCTGGTTTGCAAGAGCGCCGCGGCGAGACTGATGCCATCGACGATCAGTAGTATGCGCAGCAAAATGCCAAGGTTGCGGAAGTTCGGCAGGGCGACCGCATTGGCGTTTTGATTTATACTCATCGTTTGATTATGTGAGAGTGCAACACGTGGCGCAAGAGAAAGCAAAAAATCCGGCGCTGTGGTCGGGACGATTCAGCGAACCGGTTTCCGAACTCGTCAAACGTTTCACCGCCTCGGTTGATTTCGACCGCCGGCTGGCGGAATTTGATATCGACGGTTCGCTTGCACACGCGCGCATGCTGGCCGCCTGCAACATTCTGGGCAAAGAAGATCTGGCCGCGATTGAAAGCGGTCTGGCGCAAATCCGCGGTGAAATCCGCGCTGGCGCCTTCGAATGGTCGCTCGACGCTGAAGATGTACATCTGAATATCGAAAAGCGGCTCACCGCATTGGTCGGTGATGCCGGCAAGCGCCTGCATACCGCGCGCTCGCGCAACGATCAGGTCGCCACCGATGTCAGGTTGTACTTGCGCGCCTCGATCGACGACATCATCGAACTGCTGCAGTCGGTACAGCGCGCGCTGATCGAGCTGGCATCCCAGCACACCAACACCATCATGCCGGGCTTCACCCACATGCAAGTCGCTCAACCGGTTTCCTACGCGCATCATTTGATGGCCTATTTCGAAATGCTGGCTCGCGATGCGCAGCGCATGGGCGACTGCCGCAAACGCGTCAACCGTCTGCCGCTCGGCTCGGCGGCGCTGGCGGGCACCTCGTTCCCAATCAACCGCCAGATGGTGGCCAAGGAACTTGGCTTCGACGGGGTCTGCGAAAATTCCCTCGATGCCGTCTCCGATCGCGACTTCGCCATTGAATTCTGCAGTGCTGCCGCGCTGACCATGACTCATCTGTCGCGTTTTTGCGAAGAGCTGATCATCTGGATGAATCCGCGCTTTGCGTTCGTCGACCTGGCTGACCGTTTTTGCACTGGTTCGTCGATCATGCCGCAGAAAAAAAATCCTGATGTGCCCGAACTCATCCGCGGCAAAACCGGCCGCGTCAACGGGCATCTGGTCGCCTTGTTAACGCTGATGAAAGGCCAGCCGCTGGCCTATAACAAAGACAACCAGGAAGACAAAGAGCCGCTGTTCGACACCGTCGACACCCTGACCGCGAGCCTGCGCGTGTTTGCCGACATGGTCGGCGGCATCAAAGTCAACGCAGCAGCCATGCGCAGGGCCGCCCTTGAGGGTTTTGCCACGGCCACCGATCTGGCGGACTACCTGGTCAAGAAAGGCCTGCCCTTTCGCGAGGCGCACGAAGCGGTCGCGCAGGCGGTCAAATTCGCCGACGGCCGCCATTGCGATCTGGCGGACCTCAAGCTCGAAGAGCTGCAACAATTTTCAGCACTGGTCGAAGACGACGTGTTCGCCGCCCTCACGCTGGAAGGCTCGCTCGAATCACGCAGCCATATCGGCGGCACCGCACCGGCCCGCGTTAAAGCAGCGATCGCCAAGGCGCGCAAAACCCTCAGCTAAGCGGCACGCCAACAGGCTACTCGCTAAAGAAAATCTCCCGGTAGGCGGTGTAACAGGAAATCATCGCCACCGGCACCATCACCAGCAAACCGAGCAAAAACGGGATTGCCGCGGCCACAAACAACACGATCAAAATAAGACCGTAGAGGGTAAACGCCGCCCAGTTTTTCAGGCTGGCGGAAAAACTGGCTTTCAATGCGGCGGCAGGCTGGAGCCCATCGAATATCACCAGCGGCGCGGCGAACCACAGCGCCATATAAACCGGCACGCTGACCACCAGAGCCAGTAACAACACCAGCAGAAACGTCACCCCGAGTGCCAACAGCGCCTGCGTACCACCGCCGAACAGTGCGCCAAAAATGCCGGCGCCGCCCGCGACCAAAAGGCCGGCCAACACGACAGCCAGCGGCAAACAGGCAAAAAGACCGACCAACATCAAATCATTGGTGTGGCTTTTGAAGCCGGAGAAGAGTTGCGCCACGCTGATTTCCTCGCCGTCTTCAGCGCTGCGGCAAGCCTGCATAAAACCAGCGCCAAAAACCGGAAACAACAACATCGTGGCAATGCCGCCAAGCAATGGAATCATGCCGAGTGCCACATTGCAGACAAAATATACGATGAACAACAACACCCACATTAGCGGCCACTTCATGAACAGCGCAAACGCCGAGGCGATCCAGCGCCAACCCTGTCCGGCGTCCAACAGCCTGCCGTTTGCATCAAAGCCGCCGGCGGTATTTTCAACCGGCACCGGCGGTTGATACGGATTCATCTCACTCATGTCAGCCCCCCAAGGATGGCGGAAGATCCGCCACGCACCAAGGACTATCGTATTGCAATCGCTGCGCACTGACAAACGCCACCTTGAAAGTGCGCGCGAACCCGCGCTATCGCTGCGGTTAGAATATCGGCATGAACGCCCCCGCCTCGCGCGCCCATCTGCACGCGCCCATCACCGCAGACCTTGCCGCACTGGAACGCCAGCTTAAAACACGGCTGGCCGGCGAAGTGCGCTTCGATTCCGGCAGCCGCGCGCTCTATGCAAGCGATGCCTCCAACTACCGTCAGGTGCCAGTCGGCGTGGTGCTGCCGCGCCACGTCGAAGACATCGTCGCCGCACTCGATATCTGCCGCAGTTTTGATGTGCCCTTGCTAATGCGCGGCGGCGGCACTTCTCAGAACGGCCAGTGCGTCAACGTCGCCGTCGTTATTGATACCTCGAAATATATGAACCATGTGCTTGAGGTCGATGCGCAGGCGCAGACCGCGCGTGTCGAACCCGGCGTTGTTTGCGACGCGCTGCGCGATGCAGCCGAAGTACACGGCCTGACGTTTGGCCCCGATCCGGCAACCCACAGCCGCTGCACACTCGGCGGCATGATCGGCAACAATTCCTGCGGCGCGCACTCGGTGATGGCGGGCAAAACCGTCGAAAATATCGAAGCCCTGGAAATCCTCACCTACGACGGCCTGCGCATGTGGGTCGGTCCGACTTCGGATGAGGAACTGGCGGCGATCATCGCCGCCGGCGGACGGCGCGGCGAAATCTACGCCGGGTTAAAGCAGCTGCGCGACAAATACGCCGAGCTCGTGCGTGCGCGCTACCCGAAACTTAAACGCCGCGTCTCCGGTTACAACCTCGATCAACTGCTGCCTGAAAACGGTTTCAACGTCGCGCGCGCGCTGGTCGGCACCGAAGGCACATGCGCGCTGACGCTGCAGGCAAAAACAAAACTCGTACATAGCCCGGGCAAACGTGTGATGCTGGTGCTCGGTTATCCGGACATTTACAGCGCTGGCGACGCGGTGCCGGAAATCCTGCCCTTTGGCCCGATCGCCACCGAGGGTCTTGATTACCGCATTATCGGCGGCCTGCAGGAGCGCGGTCTCAAAGCCACGGATATCGCCAAGCTGCCGGCGGGCAAGGCGTGGATCATGATTGAATTTGGCGCCGACACGGTGGACGCCGCAGTCGCGCAAGCGCAAGCGCTGGTTGATCATTACGCCAGTCGCGCCGATGCCCCAAGCCACTGGCTGGTGGTTGATCCCGCAGAACAAGAACCCATCTGGAACATCCGCGAAACCGGCGCCTCGGCGACCGCACTGGCGCTTGAAGGTCACGGCACGGATCCCAATGTCGGCTGGGAAGATGCAGCGGTGGACCCCCTGCGCCTGGGCCAGTATCTGCGCGAGTTTCAGGCGCTGGTCGACGGCTACGGTTATCAGACCTCGCTCTATGGCCACTTCGGCGATGGCTGCATCCATGCGCGCATCACCTTCGATCTGCGCAGTCACGAGGGTATCGCCCAGTGGCGCGGGTTTATTCGCAGCGCTTCCGAACTCGTCGTCAAATACGGCGGCTCGCTGTCAGGCGAGCACGGAGACGGTCAGGCCAAGGCCGAGTTTCTGCCGATCATGTACGGCGAGGAATTGATGCAGGCCTTCCGCGAATTCAAGGCGATCTGGGATCCGCGCGGCCGCATGAATCCGGGCAAGGTCATCGACGCCTATCGCATCGATGAAAACCTGCGCCTGGGCCCCGACTACAAGCCGGCGCAGCCGGCGACCCGATTTACTTTCAAGGCCGCTGAGGGCGCGGGCTTTACGCGTGCGCTCGAACGCTGCGTTGGCATGGGCAAATGCCGTGCGCAAGCCGGCGGCACGATGTGCCCGAGTTACCGCGCCACCGGCGAAGAGCGCAATTCAACGCGCGGCCGCGCGCGGCTTTTGCAGGAAATGCTGCGCGGCGAAGTGATTACCGAGGCGTGGAAAAGCGATGCAGTGCGCGAAGCGCTCGATCTCTGCTTTGCCTGCAAAGGCTGCCGCAGTGACTGCCCGACGCACACCGATCTGGCCAGCTACAAGGCGGAATTTCTCTCGCACTATTACGAAGACAAGCCGCGGCCCCGCCAGGCGTTCAGCATGGGGCTGATCCAGAAATGGGCCCAACTCGCCGCGCACGCGCCACGCGTGGCGAATTTTTTTACGCAAACACCACTGCTGAATACATTGGTGAAAAAACTCGCCGGCGTAGCACCGCAGCGGGCGATGCCGGCCTTCGCCACTCAAACCTTCCGAGGATGGTTTGAAGCACGCGCGCTGAAACACGAAGGACTGCGCGGCGGCGATCGCGTGATCCTGTGGGCCGACACCTTCAGCAATCATTTCAACCCGTCGGTTGCGATCGCTGCGGTGGAAGTACTGGAAGCCGCAGGCTGTGAAGTCATCATTCCGCAACGCGGCCTGTGTTGCGGCCGCCCGCTCTATGATTTCGGCCTGCTCGATCGCGCAAAAGAACAACTCAATGAAATTCTGGTGGCGCTCGCCGATGAGATCAACGCCGGCACGCCACTGATTGGCCTTGAGCCGGCCTGCCTCGGCACCTTCAAGGACGAGTTGCTGAATTTTTTTCCCGACCATCCGGCCGCCGTCAGGCTGTCGAAGCAGGCGGTGTTGTTCAGTGACTACCTGCTGACCCGCGAACAATGGCAACCACGCACTCTGCAAGTTAAAGCGATTGTGCACGGACACTGCCATCAAAAATCGCTGTTCGGCATGACAGGCGAAAGCCGCCTGCTGAAAAAACTTGGCGTCGATTTCAAGATGCTCGATTCGGGGTGTTGCGGTATGGCCGGTTCGTTTGGTTTTAAACCCGAGCATTACGAGGTCTCGATCAGTGCCGGCGAGAAGGGTGGTCTGCTGCCGGCCGTGCGTGCGGCAGACGCCGACACGCTCATCATCACCAACGGCTACAGCTGCCGCGAACAAATTGCGCAAACGGGAGACCGCCGCGCCTTACACATCGCTGAAGTCGCGCGCATGGCGCTCAACAAAAAAGACTGACCAACCGGTTGCAGTGAGCCGCTGCGACAGGCCACGGCTCGGTCGCCCCGGCGCAGGTGAACATACTTTTGAGATCAATACCGGCCGGCTGACACGGATCGGCGAAAGGACAGCAGGAGGATGTTCGGCTTCGAAACCATTACGCTGGAGGTGATCCTGTGGATCGTGCTTGCGGTCACACTCTCGGGCTTCGTGCAAGGCACGCTGGGTTTCGGCTTTCCGTTTCTCGCCACACCGATGGTGGCAATGGTGACGGATATGCGCACCGCCATCATCACGATATTGCTGCCCACACTTTCAACCACCGTGGTGACCTTGTTCACTTGCGGCTCGCTGAAGCCGGTGTTCAAACGCTTCTGGTTGATGCCCTTCTATGCTTTCGCCGGCGCCCTGGCCGGCACCTGGATATTCGTTGGCGCACCCAACTTTCCTTATCAGTTGCTGCTGGCAGCCATCATTCTGGTGTATCTCAATCTGGACCGCATTTCACGTGGTGATTGGCCACTGATCCGGCGCCATGAACGCGTGTTTGCACCACTGGCGGGGGCGGCCGCGGGTCTCTTCGAGGGCACAGCGAATGTCGCCGCACCGCCTCTGATCATCTATTACCTGGCCCTCGGGCTCGGCCCGGCGCTACTGGTGCCGGCGTTGCAAATCTGTTTTTTCATCGGCAAGACCACCCAGTTCACGGTCTTGACGCTGCACGGCGGCGTTAGCATGACGCAGTGGGTGGCAACGGTGCCACTGATCGCCTGCGCTATCACCGGGGTGTTTGCGGGCGCGCGTATCCGTCATCGCATCGACGCTGAAACCTATCGGCGCTGGGTCAAGCGTGCGCTACTGGTGATCGCCTTTGCACTGCTGGCGCAATACATTTATCTCAGCGCACTGCACTGAGATATCGGCGTTATAAAGATTATGGTGTCTGGCGCATCACCCAAACAAAAAGGCGCCGCAGCGCCTTTTTGCCGTACGCAAACGGTGCTTACTTCAGCAGCGTTTGCAACTCGCCGTTTTGGAACATCTCGGTGACGATGTCCGAGCCGCCGATGAATTCACCATTCACGTAAAGTTGGGGAATGGTCGGCCAGTTGGCGTATTGCTTGATGCCCTGACGGATATCCGGGTTCTCCAACACGTTAACGGTAAACAACTCCGTAACGCCGCACTCTTTCAAAATGCCGATCGCGTTGGCGGAAAAACCGCACTGCGGAAAATCCGGCGTGCCCTTCATGTAAAGAACAACCTTGTTCTTGGTGACCTGTTCTTTGATGAGATCTTGCGTGCTCATACTGGCTCCAATATTCGAAAAATTAATACCCGACAAAATTGATACGGTATTCTAACTTCTGTGTCCGCCGTCGTCAAGACGACCGCCGCTGATCCGTTCGATCCCGGCAAGATCAGTGCGTGAAAAAATCTGCGTGAAGCCAGCGGTCTGCAACAGCGTCCGGCAAGCTGCAGCCTGATCATAGCCATGTTCGAAGGCCAGCCAGCCACCGGGCTGCAGATACTGTGGTGCGGCGGCGACGATCCGCCGGATGGCATCGAGACCATCCCGCCCTGAAGCCAACGCGCTGTCCGGCTCAAAACGCAAATCACCCTGCGCCAGGTGCGCGTCGCCAGCAGCAATGTACGGCGGGTTGGACACAATCAGATCAAAGCGACGGTCGCCCATTTCAGAGAACCAGTCACTTTGCAAAAACGACAGGTTGGCCACACTGTCAGTATGGATGCCGGCGGCGACATTGAGGCATCGTTGTGCATTCGCGCGCGCCACCGCCAACGCGTCGCCACTGCAATCGACCGCCATTCCGCGCGCCTGCGGCCGCGCGTGCGCGAGCGCGATCGCAATGCAGCCACTGCCCGTCCCCAGATCTAAAAAGTGTGCGCGTGCTTCTGTGCTAATCGTTTCCAGTGCACATTCCACCAGCAACTCGGTCTCAGGTCGTGGGATCAAGACGGCGGGCGTTATCGACAACGACAAACCAAAGAATTCACGTTCGCCGGTGAGATAGGCCACCGGTTCGCCGGCGCGGCGCCGCGCCACCAGGGCGGCATAGCGTTCGAGTTGTGCGGGAGTCAGTGCATCACGATCGTGCGCCACCAGCCACGCCGCCTCCACGCCCAAGGCATGCCGCAACAACACGCGGGCATCGACCGCATCGAGCGCGGCGCCGGTGAGCGCCTGCGCAACCGTGACGGTCACGCGAGGCGCCGGCAACCCCGCCGGCCGGCTTTCACGCCGCAGTGTCCTCGCCAAGCGCGGCCAGCAGCTCAGCCTGATGTTCCGCAGAAAGCGCACCGGTGAGTTCATCCAGATCACCATCCATGATGGCGGCGATCTTGTAGAGGGTCAGATTGATGCGGTGATCAGTGATCCGGCCCTGCGGAAAATTGTAGGTGCGGATGCGCTCGGAGCGGTCACCGCTGCCAATCAGCGATTTACGCTCGGCGGCGGTTTTCTGGTTTTGCGCGCGCACCTGCTGATCCTTGATGCGCGCGGCGAGCACGGCCAGCGCCCGCGCCTTGTTCTTGTGCTGCGAGCGATCGTCCTGACACTCAACCACGATGCCGGTCGGCAAATGCGTGATGCGGATTGCCGAATCGGTTTTATTAATGTGCTGGCCACCGGCACCCGAGGCGCGAAACGTGTCAATGCGCATCTCGGCCGGGTTCAACACCACATCGGCCACCGCATCGACTTCGGGCAATACCGCCACAGTACAAGCCGAGGTATGAATGCGGCCCTGCGTTTCCGTTGTCGGCACACGCTGCACGCGATGTCCGCCGGATTCGAACTTCAGTTTCGAATACGCGCCCTGCCCGGCAATGCGCGCAATCACTTCCTTATAGCCACCGAGTTCGCTCTGGCTTTGCGACATGATCTCGACCTGCCAGCGCTGGCGTTCGGCGTAGCGCGTATACATACGGAACAGATCGGCTGAAAACAACGCCGACTCGTCGCCGCCGGTGCCGGCGCGAATTTCCAGAAAAATATTCCGCTCGTCGTTGGGATCTTTCGGCAGCAACTCGGTCTGCAGCTGCTTTTCGAGACCGGCCAGACGCTCGCGTGTTTCGCTGATCTCGGCCTCGGCAAACTCGCGCATTGCAGGGTCGGCCGCCATTTCCTCGGCGGCGGCGATATCTTCCTCGCCCTGGGTATAGGCTTTGTAGAGCGCGACGACCGGCTCGATCTCGGCGTGCTCACGATTGAGTTTGCGGTAGTTATCGAGGTTGGCGGTGGCCTCTTCGGAACTAAGCAGCTGGTTGAGTTCTTCGAGACGGATGGTCAGTTGCGTGAGTTTGACGGCAATGCTTTGTTTCATTCGGCATGTTTCAGTTGGTGCAAGCGGCGCAGCACGGTCACCAGCTGCTCGCGGTCTTCCTCGCTCGCGTGGTTGAGTGCATGCGTAGGTGCATGCAAAAATTTATTGGTCAGCGCGTGACTGAGTTGGTCGATCACCGCCGCCGCATCGTCACCATGTGCCAGCCGCTGCAGAGCGCGCTCGAGTTCGTGCCGGCGCACCTGCTCGGCGTCGTCGCGCAACGCACGGATGGTCGGCACCAGTTGCCGGTTGTCCAGCCACTGCATGAAATCGCCGACCTGGGTTTCAATAATAGCCTCGGCCTGCGCCACCGCCGCCTGCCGCATATCGAGGCCTTCGCGCGCGAGCCGGCCCAGATCATCGACCGTATACAGAAACACATCATCGAGCTTCTCGACCTCGGCTTCCACATCGCGCGGTACCGCCAGATCAATGATCAGAATCGGACGCCGTTTACGCGTACGCAGGGCGCTCTCGATCAGCCCCTTGCCGATGATCGGCAACGTGCTGGCGGTGCAGGTGACGATGATGTCGTGTGCGGCCAGCTGTGAGGGCAGTTCGGTGAAGGTGATGGTGCGGCCGCGAAAACGCTCGGCCAACGCCTGCGCCCGTTCCAGCGTGCGGTTGGCAAAGGTCGCGTGCTTCGGATGCTGTGCGGAAAAATGTGTCGCGCACAATTCAATCATCTCGCCCGCACCGATGAAGAGCACGCTTTGATCAGCGATTGTCGGATAGATCCGCTCGGCCAGCTTTACCGCTGCCGAGGCCATCGACACCGTGCTGGCACCGATGTCGGTCTCCGAGCGCACCACCTTGGCCACCGAAAAAGTGCGCTGAAAAAGCTTGTTGAGCAGCAATCCGAGCGTACCGGCCGATTCGGCGGCGCGCACCGCGCTCTTGAACTGGCCCAAAATCTGCGGCTCGCCCAGCACCATCGAGTCGAGCCCGCTGGCGACGCGAAAGGCGTGTTTGACCGCAAGTTCTTTTGGCAGCTGATACAGATGCGGTTCGAGGTTGTCGACCTGGAGCTGGTGGAAATTGGCCAGCCACTGCATGGCCTGCCGTGGTTCGGAGGTATTACAGTAGATTTCGGTGCGGTTGCAGGTCGAGACGATGGCCGCCTCTTTGACCGGGTTGCGTTCGACCAGGTCGCGCAAAGCCTGCACCATGTTTTCGGCGCTAAATACCACCTGCTCGCGCAGCGACAGCGGCGCGGTATGGTGGTTGATACCGAAGGCAAATAACTCCATAAAATCCGGACCCTGGGTGAGTCCCTATTATAGCCCCGGGGGCCTCAATCCGGCGCTTTGCGCGGCGTTTCGCCTAAAACGACGCGCTACCGCCCACCATGACACCGGGCTGAGCGCGCAAGAGCGAGGCGGCCGGTAATGGCACACCATCAGCGCCATCAAGGTAAGTGCTACCGACCTGACCGCGCTGCAATGCAGCCAGCAATGCGCCCTCATCAACGAGATCGGGGTGTATCACGTTGATGATACCGGCGCCACGCCGCAAACAGGCCAACGAGGCGGCATCCAGCAAATGATGTGTCTCCGGCGTCAGCGGGCAAGCCAGCACCACCCAGTCGGCACGCGGCAGCACAGCGGGCAACGCTTCCACACCATGAATTTCATCAACCGCAGCGACCGCCTCCGGCGCGCGCCGCACGCCAATCACGCGCATATCAAGCGCCTGCGCAAAACGCGCCACCGCCGCCCCCACCGCGCCGACACCGATCAACAACACGGTCTGCCCCTGCACATCGGCCGGTGCGGCCTCGCGCCGCAACTGCAACCAGCGGTGCTCGCGTTGCGCCTGCAAACGCTGCGGGAAAGCGCGCGCCAGCGCCAGCAGGCCGGCAATGGCGCCGGCCGCCACCCGCTGACTATCTGGCGCTGCGGTCATCCGACTTACTTCTGCTTGCCCTTGGCGAACAGGCCGTCGAGCTTTTGCTCGTAAGCGTGGTAGCCGAGGTAATCGTAGAGATCGTTACGCGACTGCATGGTATTGAGCACATTCTGCTGCGTGCCATCCTTGCGGATCGACTGGTAGACGTTCAGCGCGGCGGCGTTCATGGCGCGGAATGCTGAGAGCGGATAGAGCGCCATCGCCACATCCGCACCCTTCAATTCTTCGAGGGTGAACAAGGGGGTGGCACCAAACTCGGTGATGTTGGCGAGGATGGGCACTTTCACCGCGTCGGCGAATTTCTTGTACATCGACAGCTCGGTCATCGCTTCCGGGAAAATCATGTCGGCGCCGGCCTCGACACAGGCGCAGGCGCGATCGATCGCCGCCTGCATGCCTTCAACAGCCAGCGCATCGGTGCGCGCCATGACGACGAAATTGGCATCGGTTTTCGCATCGACTGCAGCCTTGATGCGATCGACCATTTCACCCTGCGAGACCAACTCCTTGTTCGGGCGGTGGCCACAACGCTTGGCACCAACCTGGTCTTCAATGTGCATGGCGCCGGCGCCAAATTTGATCAGCGACTTGACGGTACGCGCGACGTTGAAGGCGCTTGAACCGAAGCCGGTGTCGACGTCCACCAGCAGGGGCAGATCGCACACGTCGGTGATGCGGCGAATATCAGTCAGCACGTCGTCGAGGTTACTGATGCCCAGATCGGGCAAGCCAAGCGAGCCCGCAGCCACGCCGCCACCCGACAGATAAATCGCCTTGTAGCCCGAACGTTGGGCAAGCCGCGCGTGATAGGCGTTGATGGCGCCGACAATTTGCAGCGGTTTTTCGGCGGCTACAGCGGCGCGAAAGCGCGCACCGGCGGATAAACGATCGGTCATGATGACACTCCTGGATCAATTAAAAACGGGATGCCGCGATAGTGACGCTGCGCGGCGTAATGGAGGCCTGATTTTAGCGCAGCCACCCGCCGGGCGCTTGCGACGGAACCCCGAGTGGCTCGATGCCGGCGCAACGTGGCAGAATCCGCCCTCCGGCGCGCGAGCTGTGCGCCCTCTTCGTCACATCACGGAGCATTCATGAACGACC
>CAIWNB010000083.1 GCA_903913965.1 uncultured beta proteobacterium | reverse complement strand
GTGGCCGCCGTCAATGAGCATGCGGTCGGCAGTCTTCTGCGACATCTGCGCGTGAGTCGACACTGCGGTGCAGTCGCCTGTGCAGGCGCGCAGAGGGACGACGCCAGGGCGCGGCGATTGCCGATGGGTTGGCGTCAACCATCGTCGGCAGAATTGACGTGGAAACAGGCGGCTGATTCGCCGTTGTGCAGGCCGTGTCGAGCGGTAATCTAATGGATGATATGAATACAAAGACTCAACCGGACCTACCCGACCACCGCACTGCTGTTCGCGCAGTGGCGAAGGGCGCGTGCAAGCGTAAGGCCTCAGTGCACAGCGGGTGGCAAGAACTGAAGATGCCGACCACGGGCATGTGGTCGGCATCGAATGGCTATGGAATGGGGGCACGGGCATGTGACCGCATTCGCCGTCGTTCGGTGAGGGCTCGCCGGTGGCAGCGCGAAGACCCTCAGGCCAGCTTAGTGCTGGTTGACGAACGCGCGGTTGAAGTTGCCGGTCTGCTGGATGACAGCGACGTTGGCACCGTTCGCCGACGCATCTTGCATGATACCGGCGAAGTTGGCCGTGCCACCTTGCTGGTCGACCAACGCGAAGTTGCCATCACCGACCTGGGCGATCAGCGCGACGTTTTGTGCGAACACGCCGGTGGCGACGTCGAAGGTATCAGCCAGAGCGCCGCTGATTTCGGTGGCGACTGAGTCGCTGGTGATTGCGGTGATGTCGCCGAAGTTGGCGGTCGGGTCAAAATCCGCGCCGCCGGCGGCGAAAGCGGAGGAGGCCGACATGGCGACGAGCAGGGCGATTGCTTTCAGCGAAAATTTCTTCATAATAGAGCTCCATTCAGGATTAGGTATATGAAAGTCAGGAAATAGGGTTGCAACTCTCGTGAACACCCACCGCTTGAACGCTTTTAGCAGGAACAGTGCCTGACACTGTGTAGTCCGGAAAACGGTCGACTCCCATCGGCCGTTTTTCATTTCTTTCCTGCCTCTAGCGACCGTCACATGCCGGCCTCACGATTGGTTGGCAGATTACGGACGCTTCTTGAAAACTTGTCGAATTTCGGCCCATTGCCTGAAAAAAATTCAGCGTGTCGCAATGACACGGCGTGTTGCGTGCGTCCATCACGGCTGAATGGCGCGTCGTCATAGCGCTGCAATAAAGACAAACGATACTCGCCGGGTTTTGTGTATCAATAGCTTTCATAAAATTTCGTAAGACATTGCAGTGCCGGCAAATGGGGTTGCCGGAGCAAGCGCGACGTGTGTTCTGTTCCTGTTCCTCTGTGGGCATGGCAAACGCCAGCGGGTGACCGCCAGGACGTTGCGTGTAAGGAACAGGCGCGACGCGACAGGCGCGGGGCTGGCTCCAGCCCGGCGGGAATGACCAAGGGACGATGTATACATGCCACATGATTTTGACGGCCAGACTGCGGGAACCGGAAACGGTTTGGGCCTTTGTCACAGGCCGGCCGCGCGCCGGCATGACGGGGCGGTCTGATGGGTGCAAAGATACTGGTAGTGGAAGACGAACCGGCGATCGTGGAACTGCTCGACGTGAACCTCACCAGCGCCGGTTACACCGTGCTCAAGGCTGGTGACGCCGCCACCGCGAATGTCATCCTGCGCGAAATGTCGCCTGATCTGGTGCTGGTGGACTGGGGCTTGCCGGGGCGCTCGGGGATGGACTTTATTCGCGCGGTACGGCGCGATGCCGACACCACCAATCTGCCGCTGATCATGCTGACCGCGCGTGCGGCGGATCAGGACAAGGTCTACGGACTTGAAAACGGTGCTGACGATTACATCACCAAGCCGTTCAGCCCGCGCGAAGTGATTGCACGGGTGAATGCGGCCTTGCGGCGACGCTCACCGCAGGCGAAATCCGCGCAAATCAAATTCGCTGATCTGTGCATCGACCCCGACCTGCATCAAGTTCTGGTTGGCAACCGGCCGCTGGTGATGAGTCCGACGGAGTTCCGTTTGCTGCATTTTTTGATGACCTATCCGCAGCGCGTGCATACGCGGGCGCAATTGCTCGACAAGGTGTGGGGTACCGGTTCCTATGTCGAAGAGCGTTCGGTAGATGCCTACGTTGGGCGCCTGCGCAGTCTACTTGAGCCCAGCGGTCACGCCGGGATGATCGAGACCGTGCGCGGCGTGGGGTATCGCTTTAGCTGCAACAGCGGGGCCTAATAAAGAGTGTCTGAGATCGTTTCATGAATGATTTTTTCGAGCTGAGCGGGCTTGAGGAGGAATACCTGCGACGCGCGCTCGAATCCGGCATGCGCGTGCGGTATCTAAAAGAGCTTTTTCTGTGGGCCCAGGGCGATCTGCAGGCGCTGTTGCCGCATGCGACGCTGGTGTGCGTGCATGCGGACGAAAACGGCAAGGTGCTGCGTATTGATTGCCTCGCCAGCACCAAGCAAACGCAGGATCAATTTCAGCATCTGTGCGACCCGGAGAGTGGCTTCGTCGTGCGCATCGCACGGTATTGCCGCAGCCAGCGACGCTATCCATGCCTGTTGGGCGTGCCGGGCGCTGACGTGCAGCCGCAACTGTTTTCCGGCACCACTGGCAACGACGAAGGGCCGCCGATCCTGTCGCGCTTTCAAAGCGAGATGATGCGTCACGGCTTGCGCAATTTTCTTGCGCATGGCGTCGACCGGGTGGCCGGTGGCGTGACGTTTTTTAGCTTCTTCTCGCTGCCCGACGGGCTGGGTGCACGGCAGGCGTATTTTGCCGACCTGTTGCTGCCCAGCATGCATCTGGCTTATTTGCGCGTGCTGGCGGCGGGGGAAAAGGATCAGGGTGCGGTTGCCAAGGGGGCGGACACTTTACTGACCAAACGCGAGATCGAAATCCTGCACTGGGTGACGCAGGGTAAGAGCCGCGAAGAGATCGGCGCAGTGCTCGCCATCAGCCCGGTGACGGTAAAAAATCATATGCACAAGATTTATCGCAAGCTCAATGTGCAGAACCGCGTGCAGGCGGTGATGCGTGGCCACGCGCTGGGTTTGACCGCGCGTTTCACCAGCTGAATGCCACGCGTTTATACGCCGCGAGTTTCGCGCCAGACTAATTGAGCCCTACGCCTGCCATGAAAAAAGACCTGA
Source organism: uncultured beta proteobacterium (assembly GCA_903913965.1). Lineage (GTDB taxonomy): Bacteria > Pseudomonadota > Gammaproteobacteria > Burkholderiales > SG8-41 > PALSA-1004. The sequence goes on along the minus strand of CAIWNB010000083.1, from coordinate 683 downwards.
TGATCGGTGTCTTCAGCAACCTTCCGTTCGCGGCCGTCGCGCCGTGGTTGCGCTCGGTTCATGCCTGCGGCTTTACCGGCGACAAAGTGATTGTTGCCATCGGCGTCGACGCAGGCGTTACTGCGCGTCTCGCCGCGGAAGGCTTCACGGTGATCTCGGCACCCGCAGATCCGGCCGGCATGCGCATTCACATGCAGCGCTTTTTGCATATCTTTGATTTTCTCAAAGAGCGTCATCCGCTCTATCGGTATGTCATCACCACCGATGTGCGGGACGTCGTCTTCCAGAAGAATCCCGCGGACTATCTGACGCGCGTGCTCGACGGCGGGCCACACAAGCTGCTGGCGGTGTCGGAGGCGATCAGGATTCGCGACGAAGCCTGGAACCGCAACAACATCGTGACTAATTTTGGTGAATATTTTTATCAGCAGATCAGCAACCGCGAGGTTTATAACGTCGGCACCCTCGCCGGCGAGGCCGAATACGTGAAGGATCTCGCTGGCATGATCTTTCAGTTGTCGATGGCGCGGCCCGATTGGGTGGCCGATCAGGCGGCATTCAATCTGTTGGTCAATTGGCAGCCTTACCGTGACATCACCCGCTTTGCGCGTCTCGCCGACGGTTGGGCCTGCAATCTGCATGTCACCCACAAGCCGGACCAGCGCGAGGAGTTTGGGCCCTAT
>CAIWNB010000082.1 GCA_903913965.1 uncultured beta proteobacterium | reverse complement strand
GCACTTAAAACCGCAGCAGTCGTTCGCCTTGCGCGAAGCGTTTAGCGAAAGCGATTTGCCGATGCGGGTCGATATCGTCGATGCCGCCGACCTGCCAGCCAAGTGGGATATTCGGGTGTGGCCGCTTTGATGGTGTTTTGAGTCGAGGAAGCGGTATAGCGCCGGTTCAGCGCTCCTGCTCGCGCACCACCGCCTCGAAGGTATTCTTCATCAGCATCGCCACCGTCATCGGACCAACGCCGCCGGGCACGGGTGTGATCCACGAGGCGCGTTCGCGCGCCGTTTCAAAATCAACATCGCCGCAGAGGTGGCCGTTCTCGAGCCGGTTCATGCCGACATCAACAACGACAGCACCGGGGCGTATCCACGCACCGGGAATGAACTTCGGCTTGCCAACCGCAACGATCAACACGTCAGCCATTTGTACGTGCTGCTCCAACCCCTGCGTAAAGCGATGCGTGACGGTTGTGGTGGCGCCCATCAGCAGCAGCTCCAGCGACATCGGGCGCCCGACGAGGTTGGACGCACCGACCACGACGCAGTGCTGGCCCTGCACATTAACGCCGACACGCTCAAGCATGCGGATTACACCGTAAGGCGTGCAGGGCCGGATCAGCGGATTGCGCCCGGCAAGACGGCCAATGTTGTAGGGATGAAAGCCGTCGACGTCCTTGCGTGGATCAATCCGCTCGACCACGATCGTCTGGCGAATGTGATCGGGTAGCGGCAGCTGCACAAGAATGCCGTCCACATCGGCATCGGCGTTCAGCGCATCGATCAGCGTCAGCAGTTCAATTTCTGTCGTCGACTGCGGCAGCACATGCAACATCGAGCGAATGCCACAGTCTTCGCAAGCGAGGCGCTTGTTGCGCACATAAACCTGCGATGCCGGATTGTCGCCGACCATGACCACGGCGAGCCCCGGCGGCCGGCGGCCGCGTGCACGCAGGCTGTCGACGCCGGCGCGCACCTCCCGCCGGAGGTCCTGGGCAATTGCTTTTCCATCGATGATTTGTGCGCTCATGCGGTTATTTTCGCATAGCGGGGGCGGCTGAGTTTGACAGTGATGCATCCGCCACTGCATCGGTCTAAGAGACATCTAGCAAAGTAGCGGAACGCGCATTGCAGATTGGAGTAATCTGTTACACAGACTCCAATTATTCTATGGTTCCCCAATGACGAAAAAAATCTTCATGCCTTTGCTTCGCTCGCTCACTCTACTGGTAATGCTGATGGCTATCAGCCCGGGAAATACCCTTGCAGCGGAAATCAACATCGTCTGTTTCGGGACAAGTTTTACTTACGGGAAAGGCGTCTTCAGAGGCGATGCATGGCCGGCAAAACTTGAAGCCGGTCTTAAAAAAGAAGGGCTCACGGTAAAAGTCATCAATGAAGGTGTGAATGGCAACACCACAGTCGATCTGCAACAAAGGCTCTTGAAAGCGGTGCCTGAAAATACTTCCATCGTCGTTCTGGAATACGCCGCGGGTAACGACAATCAAGCGGGTATCCCGTTTGAGCGGACGGTCATCAATACCGAAAATATCATCGCTACGCTGACCGCAAAAAAACTTCCTGTTCTACTACTGATTCGCGCCAGCGACACCGAGTCGCTTGAGAAAAGGAGCAGGCAATTTTCCGAAATCATCCAGAAATACAAAATTACGGCATTTGGAATCACACAACCGGAATCTTCTCTGCTATCGGATCGTCGTCACCCGACGGCAGAAGCACACTCAAAAATTGCGCAGAGCATGATCGCGCCGTTAAAGGCCATGGTTCAAAACGCGGGGCTTGCACCTTGATGCCATGTCGAAAGAATAATTAAAGTCAGTGTAAATCTCGCGTCACGCGCATGTTGATAAAAACCCAAAGTAGCGGACTCGCTGCCTCACCCCCAATCCAACTCCCCCGTATCAAGCGGATCAATCAACCCCGCATCATCATTTTTCGGCGCATTGACGCGCGTGCTCACTGCGTGCGCGGCCATCGTCGAGTCGGCGCAAGGTTTGATCAGTTGCTTGAGCGCAGCGATCGATTGGTTGCGCGGATCGAGCCAGGCATCGTGATCTTCCGCTGACAGAATCACCGGCATGCGGTCGTGGATGTTACGCATCACGCCGTTGGGGCCGGTGGTGATGATGGCGCAGGTTTCAACCACGCCCTCAGGGCCCTGCCAGCGTTCGGTGATGCCGGCAATCGCAAAGAGCGGCGCGCCCACCGGATGCATGTAATAGGGCTGCTTGCGGCCGGCGACGTTTTTCCATTCATAGAAACCGCTCGCCGGAATCAAACAACGTGAGCGTTTGAAGGCGTTGCGAAACGAGGGCTTCTCATCGACCGTTTCACCGCGCGCATTGGCGAGCTT
>CAIWNB010000081.1 GCA_903913965.1 uncultured beta proteobacterium | reverse complement strand
TCCTCGGCCATACGCTCGACATGATGATCGAGTGCATGAAGACCGGCCGCCGCAAGTATGCCGGCCTGACGCCAGCCACCACCGTAAATCTGCCGCAAGCGCCGCGCCCGCTTGATGAATTCGCGCGTGCCCATCAGCATCGAACCGACCGGGCAACCCAGCCCTTTCGACAGACAAAACGATAGCGAATCGCAGCGCCGTCCCCATTCTGCCGGTGCAATACCCGAGGCCACCACCGCGTTGAAAATGCGCGCGCCGTCGATATGCAATGGAATACCACGCTCGTTCGATAGCGCACGCAGGCCGTCGAGCGCGTCGAGCGGAAACACCGTGCCGCCGCCGGCGTTGTGGGTGTTCTCCACCCACAGCAAAGAGGTCTGCGGCTGCATCCAGTGATCCGCACGAATCAGCTTGGCGGCTGCCTCCCGCGTGTAGACGCCGCGCACGGTTGGAATCATCGCCACCTGCACACCGGAGATCAAAGCACTCGCCCCGAGTTCGCTGCGCACCGGATGACAGATCGCATCGGCAATCACCTCGTCGCCGGGCTGTGTGTAGGCCTTGATCGAAATCTGGTTGGCCTGCGTACCCGACGACACAAACAGTGCGGCCTCTTTACCGAAGAGCGCGGCGACGCGCTCCTGCAAGGCATTGATGGTGGGGTCTTCGGCCATCACGTCGTCACCCACCTCGGCGCGCAACATCGCCTCACGCATGGCCGGCGTCGGCCGCGTCACGGTGTCACTGCGCATATCGATCAGGCGTTCACTCATGAGGCCTCCCGCGCCAGCTCGGCCACCACTTCAGCAATCACCGCCATGCCTTTTTCGATCGTCTCTTCGCTCACCGAATAACTAATGCGCAAATGCTTTTCACCGCCGCTGCCGTATTCCGAGCCGCTGCGCACCGCCACACCGCGCTCGAACAAACGCGCTTTCACTTCGCGCGCCGATTGCGGCAGATCAAAGCGCGTCCACAGATAAAACGCGCCTTGCGGCTGCGCCGGATAGAGGCCGGGGATGGCGGCGGCAAGGCGCTGCATCAAGGCCGCACGCCGGTGATAGACAGCGTTGAATTCACCGATGCAAGCCTGCGGTCCGCGCAGGGCGGCAATGCCGGCACGCTGCACGAAATTGCAGATCGGGCCGTTGATGGCACGATGGATGCCGTAGAGATAATCAATCAGAGCGGGGGGGGCAACCAGATAGCCCAGACGCCAGCCGGTCATCGCATACGATTTTGAAAACGTACCAAGCAGGATCAGGCGGTCGAGATGCTGGTGATACTTCATCACCGGCACATGCACCTGGCCGGGCTGCATCAGCTTGCAATAGGCCTCATCGGCGGCGAGCAATAAATCCTTCTCCGCGCACAAATCGAGCAGCGCCGCGATGTCGGCTTCGCGATACACCACACCGGTCGGATTATTTGGATTGTTGAGCATCACCAGCCGCGTGCGCGGCGTGATGGCCGCGCGCACCGCGTCGATGTCGAGCTGGTAATCGGCCTTGTGGCGCACCGGCACCGGCACCGCGCCGATCTGCCGCGCCACGTGCGGATAGAGCGAATAACTCGGATCGAAGACGATCACCTCGTCACCCGGATCAAGAAAGCAGGTCATCACCGCATAGATGCCGGAACTCGACCCATTGGTAATCAAGACCTGCGAGGGCGACACCGTGGCACCGGTGTCGGCAGCGATCGATTCACAGATCGCTTCGAGCAGCGGCATCACGCCCTTCTCCAGAATATATCCGGTGTGTCCGGCATCGATCGCTTGCTTGACGCTATCAACGATATGCGGCGGCGTGGCAAACGAGGGACTACCGGAGTCAAGGCGGATCAGCCCGGCCGGCGTCTTCGCCGTCATAAATTTGGCGCGCTCGCCGCCCGCGGTGTCCATCACGAATTTTGCAATATGCCGCATCCCGCATGCTCCCATGAACGCGGCGTCTGCGCGCCGCGCAAATAACTTATAATATTTTATGAATGACGGGCCGCCACCTTGGCAAGCGCACCGGATGAATGCCCGAAGATTTCCCGCTGAACCACCAACGATCACCCGTTAAGGCCGCAGGCGAAACTACATGAATGCCCCGTTAATTTCAACCGGCTTTGCCGAAGTGACGCGCGAAGAAGCATTGCGCCGCGCCATCGACCTGATTCCACTCATACGCGAGCACGCTGCCACCGCGGAACAGGAAAGGCATCTCGCCCCCGCCGTACGCGACGCCCTCCATCAAAGCGGCCTGTTCCGTTATCTGCAGCCGAAATCACGCGGCGGCATGGAACTCGATTTCGCGACCTGGGTTGAAATTCCGGAAATCATCGGACGCGGCGATTGCTCAACGGCGTGGAATGTCGCCAATCTGGTATCGCATCACCGCACGCTCGCGCTGTTCAGCAAACAGGCGCAAGACGAAGTGTGGAACGAAAACCCCGACGCACTAATCGCCGCCGGCATCGCTTATCCGCAGGGCCGCGCGAAAAAAGTTGACGGTGGTCTGATGATCTCGGGCACCTGGAATTTTTGTTCGGCGGTCAATGACTCGACCTGGAACATGCTCGCCTGCATGGTGATGGAAAACGACAAGCCGGTCGACTGGGTGCAATGTCTGCTGCGCGATTCGGAATACGAGATCATCGATGACTGGCAGACCATGGGCATGCGCGGCACCGGCAGCTGCACCTGCAAAATCGAGAATCTATTCGTGCCCGACTACCGCGTGCAATCGATGGCCACCGCGCTACCGGGTCATCGCTTCAAGGGTGCGCCCGACAATCCGAATCCGATGTATGTGATCCCGACCTCGGCGGTCGGCGGTCACAGCCTCGCCGGTTGCGTGGTTGGTAATGCACAGGGCGCGCTCGACGCCACCCTCGGCTGGATCAAATCACGCAGCACGGTGCAGGGGGCGAAGATGCGCGACTTCCAGACGGTGCAACTGCGCGTTGGCATGGCCGGCGCCAAGATCGACGCTGCGCGCCTGATACTGCGCAACGATTGCGTCGAGGCGGAACGCGCCACCATCGACGGCCGCGACATCGGCACCGAGGAAAAGCTGCGCTACAAACGCAATGCCGCACTGGCGGTGAAACTGTCGATGGAAGCCGTCGACCTCATGCAGGAAATGGCCGGCGCCAACGGCATCTATCAAAAGAGCCCGCTCGAGCGCATCTTCCGTGATGCACGCGCGGCAGGGGCGCACATCCACTTCAGTATCGATATGCAGATGACGCAGTGGGGCCTGGTGGCGGCCGGCGGCGAGTTTAAAAGCCCCACGCTCTAGAACGCCGCATCTCATCCCGCGTGCGAGTGCCGCGGGATGAGGCCAACGCCGTCCCGGTTAAACCGTGCGTCCGATTGTTGAGTCGACGCGACCACCCTCGGCCTTCGCCTTTTCGGCATCCGCACCGAAGAACAGCAATTCGATTTCATTACCGTCGGGATCGCGAAAAAAGACCTGGTGCATATTGCGCGCGGGCACCGAGAATTCCTCGGCATAAATGTTGTGCTGCTTCAGGCGCGCACGCACCTCGTCGATATCGCTGGCGCGAAAAGCGACGTGATCATAAGAGTCGGATTTGCCACGCGTCATCGGCACCCGTACGGTGCCGATATGCAGCAAGGCGTGATCGCCCAGATACATCCAGGCGCCGGGCTTGCCGAAGGGCGGCCGCTCACCATCGCGAAAGCCCACCACCTCTGAATAAAATTTGCGCGCCTTCGCCAGATCGGCGGTGGCAATGTTGTAGTGATCAAGTCCGCTGATTTTCATCTGCACTCCTTTCAGGATTGCGGCACCGCCACGACGGCACCGGATCTTCAGGCCGGCGTTCAAATGCCGGCCTGTATTGTCTGCGACACATTTTAAAACCTTGCACGCAGCGACGGCAGGCGCGTGGCAGGTGCGCTGCCGCCAGCGTCATCGACTAATCAAACCAGCGCCGCTTGAG
>CAIWNB010000080.1 GCA_903913965.1 uncultured beta proteobacterium | reverse complement strand
TTGACGACCACCGCATTGGAGCCGATTTGCGCGCCGTCGCCAATCACGATCGGGCCGAGTATTTTTGCACCGGCGCCGACCACCACCCCCCGGCCGAGGGTGGGATGCCGCTTGCCGCGGTTCCATGAGGTACCACCGAGCGTAACGCCGTGATAGAGCGTGCAATCATCTCCAATCTCAGCGGTCTCGCCGATCACCACGCCCATGCCATGATCGATAAAAAACCGGCGCCCTATGGTTGCACCGGGGTGAATCTCAATACCGGTCAGCCAGCGGGCAATATGCGAAATAAAGCGTGCCAGCCAGCGCAGCCTCAACCCCCAAATGGCATGTGCGAGGCGGTGCATCAGCATGGCGTGAAAACCCGGGTAACAGGTCATCACTTCCCAGGCATTGCGTGCCGCCGGATCGCGCTCAAAAACAATGGCGATCTCTTCCCGAATACGCTTGAACATGATTGATTTTGAACAGGTTGATGGCGAAGGTTACCTTTCCCTAGTAAACCGGTCAACTATTGACATAAGGCAAGTTTTTTGCGCTATGCCGCGCCCCACAAACAAGGCTTGACAGCCAGTCGATCCATTTATAATAATGGGAACCATTCCCATTCGCATAAGAGATCGACATGCTACAAATTTTTATCATCACCCTGCGCGAATCGATCGAAGCGTTCCTGATCGTCGCCATTACCATGGCCTATCTGCGCAAGACCGGCCGCGACCACCTTCTGGTCCCGGCCTACTGGGGCACTGCCAGTGCCATCGCACTCAGTATTGTGCTGGGGGTAGCACTCGCGGAAGTAGCCGTGCAACCGTTATGGGAAGGTCTCCTCGCGGCCATCGCAGCCGGTCTCGTCCTTGGTATGGTGGTGTATATGCTGCGCGCCGCCCGGCATTTGCGCACGATCATCAATAGCAGCCTCGAACAGGCAGCGCGCAAGACCGGGCCGGGCGCAGCATTCGGCGTTTTTTCCTTCGTGCTGCTGATGATCACACGCGAAGGCATGGAAACCGCGTTCATCGTCAATGCGCTGGCGCTCAAAACTCAATCAATGGAAATGCTGGCGGGCGCCGCGCTCGGCATCGGGCTGGCGGCACTTCTCGCGTGGGCCTGGACACGCTATGGGCAGCGTGTGCGACTCGACCTGTTCTTCCAGGTCACGTCGATCTTTCTTCTGCTCTTTGCCGTTCAGTTGATGATCTACAGCTTTCACGAATTAAGTGAAGCCGGCATCCTGCCCCTCGACAATGATTACTGGCATGAACTGACCGAGCCTTATGGGCCGGAGGGCTTTTACGGACAATGGCTGTCGGTCGCGCTGGTGCTTGCGCCGGTGGCATGGATGATGTGGTCGTGGCTGAAAACCCGCGGCTTGCGGCAAACAACCGCCTGAACTCCACGCGCCCCAGACTAACGACGCTTGGGTTTCTCAAGCGTCGTCAGGAATCCGCGCAGAATATTGACTTCCTCGGCCTCAAGCCGAGCACGCGCCAGCAGGCGCCGCAAACGTAACTCAAGACGCCCGGGACTGGCCGGATTGTAAAAACCGCTGACCGTCATGCGCTCTTCAAAATGCGCATAGAGCTGCTCGACCTGCCCAATGGTCGCAGGCGCGAACTCGGCCACGGGCGGCGGCGCTGCGGTGGCGCAGGCCATGCGCAACTCGTAGGCAAAAATTTGCACTGCCGCGCCCAGATTAAGCGATGAAAAACCGGCATCGGTTGGAATGCGTGCCCAGATCCGACAGTTCGCCGCTTCGTCGGCAGTGAGGCCGGCGGTTTCGTTGCCAAACAAAATCGCCACCGGTGCGGCCGCCGCGTCGAGTGCCTCACGCGCAGCGGCACGTGCATCCATCGTGTCATGGCGCAATTCGCGATGCCGCGCAGTGGAAGCAACAGCGAGCACGCAACCATCGAGCGCCGCCGACACCGAATCAACCACCTTGGCATTTTCAAGTATGTCGCTGGCGCCGGCGGCCCGCGCCAACGCATCAGGATGCGGGAAATGGCGCGGCAACACCAGACGCAGGTCGCTCAGCCCCATCGTTTTCATCGCACGCGCGGTGGCGCCGATATTTCCCGGATGACTGGGACGAGCCAGCACGATGCGAATATTTTTGAGCGCGTCGGTGTTATTCACTACAATACGCCCCTTCGTGTCCGGCCGGTGGCGTAAACGTCATACGGCCCAACGTTTTTCTGGAAGCGCTCCCGCCATGCATCCGATGCTCAACACCGCCATCAAGGCAGCGCGCCGCGCCGGCAGCATTATCAACCGCGCCGCGCAAAACATCGACATTCTGACGGTCACGCAAAAAGCGGCTAACGACTATGTGACCGAAGTCGACCGCGAAGCCGAACGCACGATCATCCGCATCATTCATGAGACCTACCCTAACCACTCGATTCTAGCAGAGGAGAGCGGCGCGTCCGGCAATTCAGAGTATGTCTGGATCATCGACCCGCTCGATGGCACTACCAACTTTGTGCATGGCTTCCAGCACTATGCGGTGTCCGTCGCACTCTCGCACAAGGGCGTCTTGTCGCAGGCGGTGATTTACGATCCGATCCGCAATGAACTGTTCACCGCAACGCGCGGTCGCGGCGCCTACCTGAATGATCACCGCATGCGCGTAAGCAAGCGTAGCAGCCTGCAAGGCTGCCTCCTTGGCACCGGCTTCCCGTTCAAGGAATTCGACTCGATCGACAACTATCTGGCGATGTTTCGCGACCTCGCGCAAAAAACCAGCGGTATCCGCCGCGCCGGCGCGGCCACCCTTGATCTGGCCTATGTCGCGGCGGGACGTCTTGATGGCTTCTGGGAATATGGTCTCTCGCCCTGGGACATGGCGGCCGGCAGCCTGCTCATCACCGAGGCCGGCGGACTGGTCGGCGATTTTCTTGGCAACGGCACGCATATGGAATCAGGCAATCTCGTCGCCGGCAACCCCAAACTGTTCTCGCAACTCATCCAGTCGCTGGCGCCGTATCTCAACGACAAACTCAAGAAGTAATTCAGCGGCGCGCGCCGACACGGTGCAGCCTGCAGGCAAACAATGATTACCACCACCGGCATCAGCATCCAGTTTGGCGACAAGCCACTGTTCGAAAACGTATCGATCCGCTTCGGACAAGGCAACCGTTACGGCCTTATCGGCGCCAACGGCTGCGGCAAATCGACCTTCATGAAAATCCTCGGCGGCGACCTCGAGCCCAGCGCCGGTTCGGTGGCGGTCGACAAGGGCGAGCGCCTCGGCAAACTGCGCCAGGACCAGTTCGCCTACGAAAACACCCGCGTCCTCGACGTCGTCATGATGGGGCACGACGGCATGTGGCAGGCGATGCAGGAACGCGACGAGATCTATGCCAACGCCGACGCCAGCGAAGACGATTACATGCGCGCGGCGGAGCTCGAACATACTTTCGCCGAATTCGGTGGCTACACCGCCGAAGCGCGCGCCGGTGAACTGCTCTCCGGCCTTGGCATTCCGTTCGAACAACATAACGGCCCGATGAGTTCGGTCGCCCCCGGCTGGAAGCTGCGCGTGCTGCTGGCGCAGGCATTGTTCGGCGACCCCGATATCCTGCTGCTCGACGAACCAACCAACCACCTCGATATCAACACGATCCGTTGGCTGGAAAACATCCTCAATGATCGACGCAGCACCATGATCATCATTTCGCACGACCGCCACTTTCTGTCGGCGGTGTGCACGCACATGGCGGACGTCGATTACGGCGAAATACGCATCTATCCGGGGAACTACGACGACTACATGCTAGCCTCGACGCAGGCGCGCGAGGGTCTGCTGACCGCCAACGTACGCGCCAAGGAACGCATCGCTGATCTGCAGGATTTCGTGCGGCGCTTCTCTGCCAACGCATCAAAGGCCCGTCAGGCTACCTCGCGTGCACGACTGATTGAAAAAATCAAAATCGAGGATATCAAGCCGTCAAGCCGCCAGTATCCATATATCCGCTACGAAATCGATGACCGTGACCGTCTGCATCGCTATGTGTTCGAAGCGCAGAAACTGGCCAAGGGCTACGACAAACCGCTCTTTAGCAATTTCAACCTAAGGGTGGAAGCCGGCGAGCGCATCGCCATCATCGGCCCCAACGGCATCGGCAAAACCACCCTGCTGCGCTGCCTGGCCGGCGATCTGGCGGTCGACTCGGGCACCATCCGCTGGACGGAAAAAGCCAAGCTCGGTTATTGCGCGCAGGATCACAGCGGCGACTTTGATGACGATGACACCCTGCCCGAATGGATGGCGCAGTGGCGCGGCCCCAACGATAACGACCAGACCGTACGCAGCGTGCTCGGCCGCCTGCTGTTCTCCGGCGACGACGCGCTGAAATCGACGCATGTGCTCTCGGGCGGCGAACAACAACGCATGATGTTCGGCAAACTGATGCTGCAACGGCGTAACGTCCTCTTGATGGACGAACCGACCAACCACCTCGACATGGAATGCATCGAATCGCTGAACACGGCGCTGGAAAAATTCCAGGGCACGCTGATCTTTGTCTCTCACGACCGCGAATTCGTTTCCTCACTGGCCACTCGTATCATCGAGATGACGCCTGAGGGCATCAACATCCATGCCGGCAGCTACGAAGAGTATCTGACCACCCGCGGCATCGCCGCGTAAGCGGCCCCCTAGGCCGGGGCGGGCGTCGGCGGCGCCCCCGCACGCCCGCCAACATGAATTACCTAAAGATCGCGCCATCCCGGCCGTAAACGGGAGGTGAGGTATCCGGTGCCGCCCTACAAAGAAGAGAACGGCGCTTGATCGATGCGAACCGGCGGGCGAACATCCGCACCCGCCGGGGTTCACGATTGAGAAATCATGCTGAGAAAAATTGATACAAAACAACTAGAACCGGGCATGTTTCTGCACGAATTGTGCGGAACATGGCTCAATCATCCATTCTGGCGCACCTCTTTCCTGCTAAAGAGTGAAACCCAGATCGCAAAAATTCGCGACAGTGGTATCGCAGAAGCGGTAATCGATACCGAGAAGGGGTTGGATATCAATGCGCCCGTGGCAACCGCCGCCGTGTCGGTGGTGAGTGCGCCGGCACCGAAACCAGCCGCCCCAAAATACACGCCCATGGACGCCGAAATGGCGCAGGCATCGAACATCGTCGCCGAATCCAAAAAAGCGGTTGTTTCGATGTTCAACGAAGCCCGTATGGGCAAGGCAATTGAAGCCGACAGCGTGATGCCACTGGTGGAGGAAATCTCCTCGTCCGTGGCACGCAACCCCGGCGCGCTGATTAGTATCGCGCGCCTCAAAACGGCCGACGACTACACCTATATGCACTCGGTTGCGGTGTGCGGCCTGATGATTGCACTGGCCCGCCAGCTAGATCTCGATGAGGCGCAGATTCGTGAAGCCGGCATGGCGGGGCTCCTGCACGATGTCGGCAAGATGGCTATTCCGCTCGAAGTACTGAATAAACCCGGCAAGCTGACCGACGAAGAATTCACGCTGATCAAAGGCCATCCTGCGGCGGGCCATGAAATGCTCGTCGGCGGGCGCGGCGTCAGCGAGATTTCACTCGACGTTTGCCTGCACCATCATGAAAAAATCGATGGCACGGGTTATCCGCACAAACTGGCCGGCGACCAGATCAGCCTGTTTGCGCGTATGGGGGCCATCTGTGACATCTATGATGCGGTCACCTCCGAGCGCCCCTATAAAAAAGGCTGGGATCCGGCCGAGGCTGTACACAAGATGGCAACCTGGAGCAAAGGCCATTTTGATGAACGGATTTTCCAGGCCTTTGTAAAAAGCGTCGGCATCTACCCGGTGGGCAGCCTGGTCAGACTGCAGTCGGGACGATTGGGCGTTGTCATCGAGCAAACACCATCATCCTTGCTGGCGCCCAGAATCAAGGTATTCTTTTCGATCAAATCGCAGACGCGTATGCCGCCAGAAGTGGTTGATCTATCGCGCCCCTCGAACAGCGATCGTATCGTCGCACAGGAAGACCCGGCGAAATGGGGCTTCACCGATTTGAACGCCTTATGGGGCGGCGACAAGGCGGCGGTCTAACCGGCAGAGATGCAGATGCCGTCCTCATCAACGCCCCGGGCACGGCACAGAGCATCCCCCCCCCAACGATGACAATGCCACTTAAAACGAAGGCTCGACCATCAAGGGCCGCAGCAACGCGGCGTGTACCGGCATCACACCCGATGCGCCCAAGCACGAAAGAGACATAAACATGACCGCGGCCAATCCAGAACAAGCCACCATATTACTGGTGGACGATGCGCCCGAGTATTTGCT
>CAIWNB010000079.1 GCA_903913965.1 uncultured beta proteobacterium | reverse complement strand
GGAACTGATCCTGAACCTGAATAATTGAACCCGGCGGCGAGAGCACGCCATCAAGGCCGACACTGAACGTGATCGTCTCGGTTTCAAGCCGTTCGGAATACAACAGCCAGCGGCCGACGCGATGCGCTTGCCCGCGCGAGGTGCAGCCAAAGGCCACGACCTGCGATTCGTTGACGCCATAACGCGCGATGCCAGTGGCGTCTTCAACGTATTCTATTTTCTGCTTGAACGCATCTTCGGGGTCGTTCCACTGCACCAACGCCACCGTGTGCCGGGTGTTTTTGGCGCTGCCGCTGTAGCTGAATTGACCATCAATCACATTCGCCGCCGCGTAAAGCGCCACCGGGTCCGCCGGCATATCAGCGGTCGCGGTGACCGCACCGGCGCTCCAGAACGCCATGCCACGAAAGATGCTCGCCATGTTGGCCAAGACTTTATAGGCCTCTTGCCGCGTTTGTAGATAAAGGTTGCAGGTAAAACGCGGCTCAACCTCACCGAAGCCGTCAGCGATAAATTCATCGCAATACTGCGCGATCTCATACAGCGCCCACTTATCAACCGCGGCCGGGTCGATGTAATCGCCGAGGCCATAGCGGCCCGTGGTCAGCATGTCGTAATAACACCACGCCGGGTTATCGCTCCACGCGGTTTGAAACGTGCCATTCCACACCCCGGTATAAATGCGCGTGGTCGGGTTGTAATTAATCGGCACTTGCACCAACAAGCCGCGCAAATCGTAACCGCGCACCGGCACGTTATTAAACTGCGACGCGTCAATTTCAAGGCCGATAATGGCGCTATTGGGATAAGTCAGCTTGCTGTCGATGATCTCGGTGTAGCTGGCCCACCAGCTTTTATTCACCAGCGCCGATGACGTTGAATCAGCCGTGACGCGCCGCACGCGAATATTCCACGGTGCGCTGCCGGCCAGCGTGATTTCATAGCTGCGCTGATATCGCGTGGTGGTTTTGCCGCTGACGGTGTCGGCGATCTGCTCAACGAACGCGCCGCCGCTGGCTTGCAGATCGATCGCCACATCAACCGATGTGCCGTTCAGGTCGCCGGTGGTGGTGTTTTGCGAAGTGAGCTGCGGAAAGGTCAGCGTGACGCGCACCTTGTTGGTGTTGGCATTTGAAATCTGCCGCGTCACCGCCGCGCTGTTTTTAACTTCCACGTTGACGACGTTTTCGGATTCAGCGGCCGGGAAGCCGGGCAAATAATCCTGCGCTTGCGTGCCGGTGCGGCTGTCAAGCGTGACCCCGGAAAAGTTAAACGTCTCATCCGGGTTTTGCAGCGGCGTGTTGTCGAGATAAACCGATTGCGCACCGGCCACCAGTCCGCCGATTTCGCCTTCAGAAACCAAATCGAGGACCCGCGCGTATTGGATTGAACGCAGCGAATCCGGCGCTTCAACGGCAGCTCGCGTGCCGCCGCCGCCGCCCTTGCCGCCTTTTGCGCCGCGAATGACCAGTTGATTATTCATTCGATCGCCAGCGCCGCCGTTGACAAGCCAGTTGAAATCACCTGCGAGCCGACGCGCAGACGGCCGTAGAGCACCGGCACCGGGTTGCCCTGGGCGGTGGTATTCACCGCGCCGTTGAATGCGTATGAGGGCAGGTTTTCAGGGCGCTCGCTAGGTGCATCGGATGCTGGATTGCCCGCGAGCAGTTGAGCAACGCCACCCAGCACCATGGAAAATCCAAGTGATGTAACAATTGCGGCGCCGGTTAAATTACCGATTAGCGCAGTGCTCCCAGCAAAAGGCGCAAAATAAATTAAAGCCGCACCGATAATAATTTGCCCAAGTTCACTTTTTGCCCCCGCCGTCACCGGCACAAGCCGAATTAACGAACCGGCGGGTGCGTTCAGCTGCTCACCCGCGGTAACCACATCCGCGCCGAGCCACACCCGATAGCCCGGCGCGGAGTGCGTGGCGAGATACTCGCGAAAGCCCGGCACCACCACGCCCAGGGCGCGGATCGCCTCGGCGGCCGAGCGCACGGCGAGCCGGTAACTGCGGCCGAAGCGCGCGCGCAAATGACCGTAGAGCCGGATCTCGGTCAGCGGCTGCTGTGTCTGAGTGTGTGCGTGCTGCATCGTTGGTACCAGCCCCCGTAAATAGTGCGACCTGACAACTTGGTCATCAGGTGTTGCAAAATCTTGCCGTCGCCGAGATAAATCGCGCCGTGGTTTGTCACCGGTGCGGCGACCCGCATCAAGATCACGTCATGCGGCTGCAGCGCATCGAGCGACACCGGTCGAAAACCCGCCTCGGCAAAATGCGCGCAGTAGAGATCGCCGCCGCTTTCCCACCAGCGCTCGTCACGCCCGAAATCCGGTAACGTGATGCCCAATTCCCAGGCGTAATAATCGCGAATTAACGAATAACAATCATGCACGCCGTGCACAAAGCGCCGCCCGCTCAGAGGCGCGCGGTAGCCCTCGGGCACGATCGCCACCACCTCATCACCGTGCCCCACAATCAGCCAGGGCAGCGCCGTGGTTTCGCACATGCTGCGATCTGCGGCCGAGGGCTGCGGGCTGGCGTCGGGGTGCGAATGACACACCGCCACTACCTCGCCGGCATCTTCAGCCGCCGCCCAATCTTCGGGCGCGATGGCAAATTCAGCGTCTGAGCCGGCGATATTTCGGCAAGCGCGGTAGTAATCCCTTTTGCCTATTCTCACCACCACCCCGCAGCACTCGCGCGGCGCTTCGGCGGCGGCGTGTGCGCGTAGCGCGCTTATGATCTGGTCATCCATTCGGCGCGCTTCGCGTTATACTGAAACTATGAAAAAACTATTGTTAGTGTTTCTGACTTGCCTGCTGCCCGCCTGTGGCGGCGTTCCTGTAGTTCAAACAACCACACCAGACGGGTATGAGCTTTCCGCAAAATTTGATATCTGCGAGGCTACCAACTTATTCGGTGAGTGCATCAAATGGCGCTACGGCTCGGGCTGGCTGCGCATGCGTAGTCACCCCGATGGCATGATTCCAAAACCGGCCCCAGAAGGTGAGGCAGCCGCTAAACCGGCCGCCAAGCCGGTCATTGTTTCGCCTTAACGAATCAAACCCGCACCCGGAAAGCCCCCGTAGGGCAGCTCGGCGAACGCGCCGAAGCGTAGCTTGCAACTTCCCAGGCGCTTGCCGCAGACATCGGTCGCGAGCGCCGTGGTGGCCACATCGTTGCCGTCTGCTACCGCGCCGCCGGCATAGCTGCATTCGGCGCTGCGATAGATCCAGGGGCAGACATTCGCCACCACCTGGCGGCGCGGCAGTTGCACGCCGGCCACGTCAAACGCTGCGGCCAACTCGAAATCGATAAAAACCTTGTTTTCTTCGGCCTTGCGGTTGATCGTCCAGATTTCATCCGGAAAAGCTTGAGTCGGGTCTGCGGTCGGATTAACACCCCCGGCAAAATTAACCGCATCGAGATATTTCGTCAGCGTGCGCCGGCGCGTGACCGTGGCGCCGACCAGATCATCCAGCTCTAAACACAACGCACCGATCAGGCCGGTGACGTTGGCCACGCGCAGATGCGGGCGCGGCAAGGTGCCTCGCCCCGAGCTTTCAAAGCCCGAGGCTTCAACCGGAAACGGACTATAGGTCAGCCCCTGCCACACCACCGCGGTTTGCCATTCGTTCAGCCCGGCGTGAAAACGCACGATCGCACCGCCGAGCGCGGTTGGGTCCAGCTCGAACAACTCGACCAGCGCGCCGGGTGCGAGCTTTTGCACATCCGAGGCGATTGTCACCCGAGCACCTGGCGAAACGTGGCGGTGATGGTGTTTGCGTTTGCGGTCGGGTAGCTACGCGAAAACTGTGAACACACGCAGATGATCTGACTCTTGCCCGGCGGCGTCCAGGTAAATGGCGTTACCGCCCCCCAGCCGGAGAGCAGCGCCTCGATGGCGTCCGCGCTCGTGCTGTCGATATTGGTGAAACTTAAATTCCAGGTCACCAGATCGGTGTTGATGCCGTCCGCCACGCGCTGCTCGTAACCATCGCCAAACTGCGACACCCGCGCCCGCGGTTGATGCGCCACCGAGCTGGAATAACTCGGCACATAGGCAAAATCAGAACTGCCCGAGAGCGCAACGACGATGGTCATGTTGTGGCCTTAAACGGAGGCGGCGGGTTGTTCGGCGGCAGACTCAAGCACGATAGGCTTTTTCAGCGCCTCGACTTCGGCGCGCAACGCAGCGTTTTCATCGGTGAGCATGCGGCGCGAGAATTCAAGATCGCCGATGGTGAGCAGGAGTTTTTCGATTGAGATATTCATATTATTTGGCCTTTTTCGCTACGCTTAATAATTGCGTTGATGTTATTTTTCAGAAATTGGTTGATTGGTTAAAAGACGCAAAATAACGATGCCCACCGAGATACCTATCCCGACAAGCATCTGTGCTACCGGCGTCATCGGCAGCAAACCTATATAGCCTTGCACGATACTGAGGACTGCGATGAGGATCGCATACCAGACTGTTTTAGACTTGAGCAGTTGCATCACGCGCCCCACGGCAACGGTGTGTTCTGTGGGCTAACAGGCGGTGTAATCATGCTGTCAATCTGGCCTTGCACACAGGCTTGTGCGCTGGTGATAGCAGACGGGTCAAGCCAGCCAATAACTTGTTCTTCGGTCAGGTCGGCGTACGGCGTAAACGGCGCACCCTGTTGAATGGTCATCTGCTGATTGCCGCCGATGTTAGCGGTGTATTCCCCATCAACGCCTGTGACTTGATACAGCACGTTGACAACAACATCCGTTTCGCCTTCGACTTGCGGCAGGGTATACATAGCTGTGATGGTGGTGGTGAAGGTGGTCATAATTTTTTCCTAAACAGAAGTTACAGTTTCCCAACCAGACGCGCCGCCAATACGCATTTTGTTGAGGGTAGTATCAAAATACATAGCGCCTTTGACGTAAGCGGGTGCGCCAGCGGTTGTTGCTTGAACAGGAGAAATGGTGCCGTTAAATATTCCAATCGAACCATTAAAGTATTGACGAACATTCCCGTCCCCGTCCGACAGCACGACGTAGTTGCTACCCGTTGCGGAGATCGGGGCGGCAGAGCCGGTGTAGCTGCCGAGGATGACGTTCTTTGCGCCTGAAGTAATAGCCGAACCGCTGGAATAGCCAATTGCGGTGTTGTTTGCAGAAGTACTACCTTGTAATGCGTTATACCCTATTGCCGTATTGTTACTTGAAGTTTGGTTTGCCGCAAAAGCCCCGCCGCCTAAAACAGTATTATTAGCGCCTGAAATATTTGCAAAGCCTGAATTTAAACCTACAAAAGAATTCCAATTTCCAGATGTGTTTGCAACACCAGCATTTCCACCAATAAAAGTATTGTAGTCAGTCGTGCTTGCATAACCAGCCTTATATCCAATAGCAACTAAATAAGTTCCGGTTTGATTTGTATACCCCGCTTGATAACCTACAGCAGTGTTGTTGCTGGCGGTGAGGTTGGATGCAAGTGCTTGGACACCAACCGCTACGTTACTTGCTCCGCTTGTATTTCCTACGAGTGCATTGTGACCAAAAGCGGTATTGTCATTTGCAGTATTTAAATTCAAAGCCCCGTGGCCAAACGCGCAGTTATTACTCCCTGATAAGTTAGAGGCCAGCGATCCCCAACCAAATGAGTTGTTGGTTTGACCTGTAGTATTTGCACTTAGCGAAGATGCGCCAAAAGCTACGTTATAACTGCCTGTAGTATTACTGTTGAGCGAAGCATAGCCGATGGCAGTATTGTAAGTTCCACTTTGAGAGCCGCCGCTTAAAGCACTAGTACCCACCGCTGTATTCGTCGATATAGCACCCCCGCCACGGCCTACCCTCACGCCGTATACCGTTAAATCAGTGCCGGAATATAAAAGGTTCGCAGAGTCTTGCAGCAAACCAGCGGTGCCAGCGTAGGTCACGCGGCCAGAGGTGAGGCTGGATGCTTTCACCGTCGTAAACACCCCAGGCGTGGCGTCAGCGAGGTCTTCCAGCAAAATATCCGCCAACGTCACGGTCGTGTATCCAGACTTCACCACCGAAATGTCGTATCGCCCATCGGCGGCATAAAACTCAATGCGGCCGGTCGACGAGCTGCTGATCGGGTTGGCTTTCGGCGTGACCCCGTTGTCGCTGTAGAGTGTTGCCAGCGTGCTGGTGCCGGTAAGGTAAACCGAGCAGGTCGCGCCGGTAATCGGCGAGAGTGTAGAGCCCGATGTGCCGATGATGTCGTTGATGTATTTTTGCATTTTGAACGACCCTCTTTACCCAGCCAGCAAGCCGCCGGGGCGCTTCTGATTAATAATCACTGACTGCGCGGTGCTTTGCATCGCCGGCAATAACAGCGCGAGCATTTCCTGCACGTTGCTGCTGGAGCCCTGGTTGATGGTCACGTTTTGCACGACGGTGCCGCCGCCAGCGCCGGGTTTTGAAACACTCTCGCCCGCGTGCAAAAGATACGGACCGGTGCGCGGGACTGAGGTTGTGCCAGCGGCATAGGCGCCAAGCAGGCCGCCTTCAATGTTTCCATCCTGAAAACCGCTGCCGATCAGAGAATCGGCATTGCTTGAGTTTTTCGGCGTGTAGCGACCACCGAAAATACTGCTCAGAGATCCGCTTGCAAATTCAGCCAATGGATCGCTCACCATCTTTCGCGTCATTATTTTTAAGATGTCCTGGGCGATGCCCTGCAACACGCTGCGAAAATCTTTACCTTTAACGATCGCGTCCTCAAATCCAGAGGCCATCGTGAAGCCGAGCGATTTCATAAAACCTTCTGTTTTTTCGACGTCATCCGTGAGTTTTCGCATCTGATCGTCCCAGCGCTGGGCGTTTTCAATGCCTTGCGTGACCACCCGCGCCTCAATTGCGATTTCTTCGCGCAGCAAGGCCGCGTCATGTTCATTGCGCGCCTCGTGCATTTTTGCCAAAGCGTTGTCGAGTTCTTCTGCATTTTGAAAAACTGCGTCCGCATATTTGGCCCAATCTGCGGCCCCTTGTTTTAACAAAGCCTCTTTCTGACGCCGCGCTTCTTCAGCCGCTTTGATGGCGTCTTGCTCGCGTTTTTTTTGCAATTCGTCCTGGCGCTTTGCTGCCGCTTCAAACTGCGCATTCATTTGCGCAATACGGGCCCCGACTTCAGGATCTCCCGCCGTGCCGCGAATCGGGCCTGAAACTGAATTGACATTAGGCTCTTTGATAGTCATGCCCCGAAAACCGGCCATGAATTTAAGCGCTGCGACCCAATCGCCAGCTTCGATAATGCGCTTGGTGTCGCGCAGAGAATCATTTAAAAAGTCGATGAAAGAACTACCGCCGCTCGATTTGCCCAACGTTTCAAGCAATTCTTTGAAATTTTTATTGAGGTCAGCGCTTTGCTTGGTGAGGCCGGTATTCATTTTTTCAGCGACACCACCGATGCGCTGCTCAAGGACCTTCAGCACAGCTGCCTGCGCTTCAAACAACCGCCCCTGCTCCATCAGGGTTTCGATGTTTTTCTTTTCGGTGTAAGTGAGTTTGCCGGTCTCACGCTCGACCGCTTTCAGGCCTTCGGTGGGCGATTGCAAGGCCTTGCCGATTGCCTGGGCAGCCTCCGGCATGGCCGACCCGGTAAATGCGGCCCAATCTGCCGCATATTTCATGCCTTGCTTTAAAACATCGCCCTGGATGTTTCCGAACTTGATAAACGTGGAGGCCGCGTTACGGATTGATTCGTCGTCGAACTGGGTGGTCTTGGCCAAGCTGTCGGCAAGATCATCGATTTGTTTTTTTGTAAGCCCCGCCGATTGCCCGGTGGCGATAAGAACGGCGCTCAATCGGTTGCTGGCTTGCTCGGCCTCCATTGCCTCCTGCCGCATTTGCGCGAAGATGCCCCCGGCCGCCACAACACCCATCACCGCCGCCAGTTTGGCGTGAGCGATATTGATGCGGTCCATGCTGGTCTCAATGCCGCGAAATACGGGCGAGGCGCGATCAACCGCGCTGAGAATCCACTGGATGCTTTTAACGTCAGTCGCCATTGTTTGACTTCACCAGGCTATTGAGAAATAAACGATCAATTGTGACCAGGCAATCAATTTCAAGCAGATCAAGCCGACGCTGCGTTAGACGCGCCCAGGCATCGATTTCTGTATAACTAATCGGCTGCGGGCCCGCCGCGCCGTGTCCGCGCGCTTGATGCAGCCGACACCACCAATCCCACACATAAGCCACCGCTGCCGGACATTCAGGGCCAATTGATTCGGGGTGCTGGCGACCGTTGATTTCGGCCCATCTGGCAAAATGCTGCGCACGCGTTGTGCCGTCGGCCTCTGGTTGCTGGAGGTAAAAACAATGCGCCGCGAAGTCTTTTAAACCTTCGCGGCATCCGGCAAAAAATGTGCCCGATCATTAATGGCACGGTCGACTTGCTCGCGAATCCAGGCGAATCGTCCATACAGCATGCGGGCGTTGTCCGGCGTAAACGGCAATACCGCATCATCGAGCTCGATGCCATCCCAGCCACCGGTCGCAGCGATCAGCAGATCCATTTCAGCAATGGCATCTTCCTCGGGCGTGCGCAGAACCTTGCCCTGCCGGCTGAAACGCTCGCGCGCCTGGCGTTGCTGCTCACGCAGGGCAGTTTGATAAACCGCCGAATCGGCACCAAAAATATGAATTGCGCAGTCGAGCATGTCGCCGGTTTTGGGGTGCGTTAGAGATAACCGGTGGCCAAGGTTGGCCCCTTTTTGTGTATCCAGCTGTGATAAATCCATCGTGTCCTCGCGTGATTGAAGCGTGAATATCCATCGGGCACCGGCAGCGCCTCCCCGCGAGGACGCGCGTGGAGACTCTGCCGGGCCGATGGCCTTTATGCAGCGCGTTGTTTACGCCGCAGAATCTTGCACCGCAAAGGTGCTTTGTTCAGTTTTCACACCACTGCCGCCAGTGCTGTTGTAGAGCGCGGTGAACGGCAAGGTCTGCACCAGGCTCTTTTGCCCGTCTGACTTGTCCGCGCCACCAACCTTGACGCGCGGAAAGCTGAAGGTCATAAAGTCGGCCGCCGCGGCCGAACTGGCCGTGAGCGCAGCAATAATGCTGATCTCGGTTTCGTTGATGAAGTAATCGCGCATCGTCGCACCATCAAACAAGGCGGTAAAGCTGCCCTCGACCATGACCATGCCTTCGACGATATCCGCATAGGTCGTCGAGCCGATCACGGCCTCGCCGCTCATATTGCCTTTGATACTGAAATTTAAGCCGGTCAGCGTGGCAACCTTGGTGCCCTGCACCGCCAGGATGCCGTTGACGCCGGTCAATATTCCGGTTGTTGTCTCAGCGGTCGGGCTCGTGTAGTAGGCCGAGGCTGCGGTGGTGAGATCGCCGCCCAGCAGCTTGACGCCGATGCTGGCCATCCCGGATGGCGGCAGGCTGATATCGAGCTGATCGATTTTGCAACCGGTGTAGAGCTCTGAAAGTGTCAGGTCGCCGTAGAATTGCTCGATTGAGAAGCTGGTATCGGTATGGCCGGTGATCGGCACATAAGTGGTTTTTCCGGTGGCGGTGACTGTGCAGCCGCTGACCGGGCCTTCAGCAACCAGCGCGACGCCGTTTAATGGCATGACCGAGATCACGGTGGCCGAGGTGATATCAACGATGAGCAGGTTTTTGCTGATGTTGGCGGCATTGAGCGCGCCGACCGATAAACGCACCACCTGGCCGACTTTATAGCCATCAGTCAAATAGGAACCAGTGCCGCGGGTGATGGTATAAGTGGGACCGCTGCCGGCGATGGTCAGTGCAACCGAGGCAGTTGCCGTGATTGCCGCAAACGCCCGGCGCACCGCCGCGGCGATAAAGTCTTTGTAAGTGGCGGGCGACAACTCGCCGTTGATCGACCCCTCAACGCGGCGCAGGCCGTGACGGTAATCGTTGCGCTGATAGGTTGTGACAATTTCGTTTGATTCGAAAGTGTCTTTTTTAAGGTTGAGATCAGCCGCGACGCGACGCAGGCGCTGGGCGCCGGATGCTCCGGCGGCCGTGTTCCAGGTCGATTCGGCCTTGTAGGTGAGCTGCTTGGCTACGCCGGTTGCAATGGTCATTTTTTAAACTCCTTGATTAAAGCGCAACGTCCGGCGCACCAAGCGCCGTTATATAAAAAACTTCAAAACCCATGGTTGCTACAGCCACCGGCTTTTCACCTTCGCCGGCGTTGGCAACGTTGATCGATTTCAATTGCACATACTTCGCACCACCGATGCCCTGATTGGCGGAAATAGCGATTTCGACCTCTTTGATGATGGTGTCGATGGTGTCGCTATAGGTGTCGTTTTCTTTCACGCAGGCCTGCACCATCAGGTCAAGCGTGCGCTCACAGAGACGGCCGACGCCCATCGAGCTGATGCTGATCTGCTCATCGGCGGTATCAATGCGCAGGCCCGGCAGCTGGGCGTCTTGCATGGGGTATACGCGGCTGTCGTAAACCCGCGTGCCGGTGGTAGTCAAACCCGTTAAAGCCGTGACCGCTGCGGCGCGGATTTGTTTGCGCACATGATCGGTCATTGTGTTTCCAATTCAAGGATCACGACCGCGCCATCATCCTGCGGCTTGATATCGCGAATCTTGTAGGTGGTGCTACTGATGACCAGCGTTTTTCCGGTCGGGTCCGCATCAATGTCCCCGGCTGCGCATAAAAACGTCGGGTTGATTCCGGCAATCATGCCGAGCTGGCCCAAATCAGGCGCATTAAAAATACCCTTGACCGCGTCGGTGCCGTCATAGGTTGCCGAGACGGCATGCTCGTCGGTATTAAAAAACGCGTTGAGGTCTTCAGTAAACATTAGGCGACCTTTTCAATCACAGCCGGCGTGATCACATCTGCGATCGCATCGAGCACGAGCTCGGGGTGCGCTGCCGCCTGGCACGCTGCCCAGCCGGTGACGCTGTCCTTGGTGCAAAATTCAAACGCCCGGTGCAGCCGATGGCATGGATGACACTTGATCCCAGCCGGCTCGACTGCCTTGGTGTTTACCCAGTGCTTGGTCAGATTTTCTGCGCTCGAGTGCGATAAAAAAACCACCTTGCGCATCGGCATCGACGCCACCGAATTCAAAATGCCGGTCTCAGTGCCGATCACCGCATCTGCCGTTTGTGCCAATGCCATGGCGGCGCGAATGTTCAATTCCTTACCCAACACAACGCCGTATTTATCATGCGGCGTAATCTCTTGCCGGATCTCGCCCATCACCACCGAATAGACGCCGCGCTCTGCCAGCAAATCCATCATCCGCTGCGTGTGTGGCCATGTTTTAGGCCCGCCGCTACCACAGGGGCAGATCACCACAAGACGCCCTGGAAACAGCGTTTCGCGTTGCTTGATGGCCCATTCCTTTTCCTGCGCGGTCGGGTGAAACTGCTGCACAAATTTATGCGGCAGGTCCGCCAGGGTATGCAGGCGTTCGAGATAATTGAAATTCATCTCGGCGTGCCGAATATGCTGCGGCCAGTAATAGCTGATCTCGTTCGGGTGCGGCAACAAGCGCCCCTCTGCAGCGCCGATCAGGTTATGAAAGCGCGAATACTTGCGCGATTCCCACAAAAAATACAGGATCATTTCTTCATCATCGAGCAGGCCATTCGGCATGACGATGAGGCGGTCGATGTTCGGGTCCGAGTGCATAACCTGCCGGCCAACCGGGCCGGTGTAGAACGTCACGTGATAGCCCTGGGCTTTTAATTCAGCGCACAGAGAACCACCCCATAAAGCATCCCCATACGCACCAGGCCGCACCACCGCGGCCGTTTTCTGCGGCTTTGGCTGCTTCCAGCTTTCGCCACAGCAGACGCCGCCAACCTTTTTGAACACAAGAAAAAAGCTGTATTCACGCAGCTGGTCGCGTGTCTCGTTGACGACGCAGTCCCAATCCGACGCAATCTCCCCCATCGCATCGACGATGTCCTGCGGCAAAAAATCGTGCTTATGGTCCGGGTTTCCGCCCGGCTGCCCAATATTCGGATATAAATCGCGATGCGGAAGATAAAGGCATAAATGCCCATCGAGCTTGATCAGCCGCCACCATTCAGCCAGTGCCGCCTTGTAGTCGACCACATGCTCCAGCAAATGGCTTGAGAAAATACAATCGACGCCGCCGTCCGCATACATCGGCAGACGCTCGCAGGTTTTCACCACCACGTCGGGCTTCATTACAACGCCAAATAATTCGACATCAGCACCGTTATCAATGCCGGTAAAATTTGGCCACACCTTGCTTGGTCCACAACCAAGATCGAGATTTACACTGCCAAAATACGGCACTACATCAAATCGCACCTTGGCGGCTTCATTCCCTTGCGGGTCTTCCAGTTTCCACACCATCGCTTTGTCCTCGCGGTAATAAAAAATGGCGCACCGAAGTGCGCCCCTTTTTTGCTGCAGTGATGTTGCTTAGTTCGAGAGCAGGTCTTCAATCTTCGCGAATGCAGCCGGCTGACGAACCGCAAAGTCAGCAAACTGATTCAGCGTGATCTTGACCTGACCGCTGTCGGCCTTGCTATACGGGTCAACGGTGATATCCGGCGCACCAAACAGGCCGAGGACGCCCATGCTCCAGTCGGCGCCGAAGATGGCCGCCGAGCAGATCGTGGTCGAAGTGCCCTTGGTCAAGTTGTTCGGCAGGTTGTTGGTGACGCCGACCTTGTAGCCGTTCAACGGGGTCGAACCATCCTGCCAGATAAACGGCAGGTTGGTCGACTTGACCACTTGCTTGGCCTTGCCGCGAGTGCGCGTGTTGATGACATAACCCGCCACCTGATCCGGCTCGGCGTTGCTGTTGGCGCAGGCCGATTCGAGATCCACCAGGTTGCCCCAGGTCAGAACGGCACCGTTCGAGCCGGCGGCGACCGTGCCAATGCTCGAGGTGTTGCGGATGCCCGTCATTTCGTTCGAGCTGCCGACACCGTTGAGTATCTGGTTCTCGATCAGCACCGCTGCACCCATCAGCAGATCGTCGCGCAGCATGCTGTCGAGCGCCATCGCCGACTGAATCAGTGCCTGCTTCGACACTTCAACGTAGGCGCCAACGCGTTTCGGCGAAAGCGTAGCTTGCTGAATGGTCGGGTTGGTTTCCGTTGCCGAGCCGATTTCAGCCAGCATACCGAGCGAGCCGGCCGTGGCTTTGCGCGGGATCGCGACGTTGCCTTGCAGACCACTCAACACACGCAGGCCCATGCGCGCCACGCAGATGTTGTTGCGCAACGCATCGACATAAAGGTCGGTGCGCAGGTCGGTTGCACGCAGGTTGCCGGCTTCCGACGAGGTGCCCAGGTTGAAGTCGCGCTGAAAGTAATCGTTCGGCACGTAAAAACCCTCGGGCGTGCGCGCAAATTTCTTGGCGACCGCCTCCGACGCTTCACGCTCCAGGCCCGCGCTGGACCAGTCGCCCGACATGCTGGCGACGATCGCGCGAGTCAACGAATAGCGCTCGACTTCCTTTTTGTTCATGCCGATGTTCAGGTCGCGGGTGTCGGTGTGGCTCGACTGCAACTTCTGCATGATGAATTCCTGGAACTGCTCAACGCTGCGACCGTTGCGGATGTGTTCAGCGATGTCTTTCTGTGAAATATATTTCGCATAGTTTTCGCCAAGGTTGAGGATGGCCAGCGTGCGAGCAGCTTCGAGCTCGGCCGGCGTTTTGCTTGATTCAGACATGATTTTCCTTTCGGATTGAACAACAATAACTGCGGGCTTCGTGTCGGGTGCTACTTGTTTCGGAGGGTCTTCGACGCCGGCCGAGCGACCAACTCCGACAGTGACGTCCGCAGGCACCGGGACCACCGATGCCTCGAACGGCTGCCAACGCGTCACGATGAACGTTGGCATGGGGTCATCTTCTGCCCGCTGGGCCGACAGGCCTGCGCGATAGAAGTCTTCCCCGTATTTGGCGCGCATTTCGCGCGTGAATTCTTCACCGGTCAGTTTGCGCAGTGAGCGCCAGGGGCGCGCAGCTTCGCCACCGATCTCGGCCGGATCAACCGGCTCGACTTCTTCAACTTCCATGATCATGTAGCCAACCGAAATCAGACTGCGAATGCCGTCGGCGACGTCCTGCGCGATCTCTTTGCCGAGCTCGGACTGGCTGAATTTTGCGCTACCACGCAACACGCGGTCGGCATCGAGCGAGACGCTAGTGATGACACCGATCTGATCATCCGTGCAGTGATTAAGCAGCAGCGGGTGTCGGCCATCGGACAAGCGCGACAGATCGACCGCGGCCGAATCGTGGCTAAGGATTTCGATGCCAAACCAGCGCTGATAGGGTTCTTCGCTTGATATCGCAATCGCGATTTCACTGGACAAATCACCAGCGGCGCGTTTTGCCTGGTTAATTTTGAGAGTGCGCTGAAATGACATAAAAATCCCTTCGGAAATAAAAAAACCCGCCGAAGCGGGTCTTTTCTCAAGGCTGTAAATTTAACTGCGCAACCAACTTATTATTTTTTGATATTCCGGCTTGCCAATACCTTCAAATTCAATCAATAGCGGCGCCCCTGCCGATGAAAACCATTTAATAATGGCGTCTTTATTGATCAAACCTAATGTTTTGAAAATCGCTATAACTTCGTTTGGTAGAGCGCAATCAACGTCATCAATCCTTGCTCTCGGGCTTCCCGGCCATATCGACAATAATTCCTCCCGACGTTCCTGTCTTCTCTTTGCCTGAAGCTCCAGTTTTGCCTGAATCCGGCGCTGCTTCAAATCCTTTTCCAGCGTTTTGATGCATCTCTGCGCCGCCAACAGACTCGGGTGAAAGTGCCTCGCTTTCCCGCATTTCCATACAGTTATTTTGATTTCTACCGGCTGCTTCTTGGTTGTCATCTGCGCGTCCTCGCTGATGTAGTTGGGAAATATAATGCTCTTGCCGTTGCATAGATTGCAATATAAATGAATTGGTCTGACTTACCGAATTACGAAAAAGATCAAAGCATTCTGCTAATGAGGTTTGTGCGTTAGCGACATGCGCTACGCGCACTCCTATGTTGGAGGATACCTTTTTAATGCTATTAATTTCTTCAGCGATTGAGTCAACGCCTTCACGCAATTCCTGCGAATTCTCTTTTATTGACTCAAAATTCGTTTTTAAACTAGGCAAATCCACTTTTAGAATGGACTGTTCACTGCCATTTGCTGATTTTTTTTTCGGTTTTGCAAGCGTGGGATCTTCACCGGTATCAACAACACCCGCGGCTTTTGGCTGCACATCCGGCAAAACAACGCCGGCCTTGTCTGCGATCTTCTGCTCGGCAGCGATCTCGTTGACCAGGTCTTCAAAATCAGCGCCGGTTTCGGCCACAATACCGGTGCGGCTTTTGAGACGCGCGTTGATGGCCTCGATGGCGGCGCCCACTTCTTTCATGGGGTCGATCCACGACCAGCGGCGGCCCTGGAAACTGGCTGCCTCAACAAACTTCTGATACTTGTCGGCGGGCATGGATTTACCGCCATTTGGAAACGTGATCCAGCCACCAAGTAAGGCACCGGCCAGCCATTCTTCATAAACGCGCTTACAAAATGAATGAATAAACCAGCATTGCATCACCATCCATGAATCGCGCTCGGACAGCTCGGCGATGCGCGCACTGCTGTAATTAACGTCGTTCATATTGCCGGTGAGGTTATGCGCGGCGACATCGAGGCCGGCGGCCATGCCGCGCAGGCATTGCGTCATGAACGACTCAAAATTCTGATGCGGGTAATCTGGATTCCACGACTGCAGCTCATAACCCGGCGGCAATTCAAAAAACTCTCCGGCCTCAGCGCTGATCTGAAAGTTTCCGCTTTCATCCTTGCCTTCAGCCATGCCCTCACCGAGCGGTGTCGGCATGGCGTTGTCGGCGCGCTTGAATACGCCCATCTTGGCCGCACCAACGCGAGCAGCGACGACGGCAGCTTCTTCGTAACCCTGCAGCATGGTGGCGCGCATTAAAACCGCGTGAAACCACGTATAGCCGCGCACCTGCTCAAAACGCTCAGGCATAAACAGGTGCAGAATGTCTTTGGCAGGCACGCGCTCGATCTGCAACGGCGTGCCTTTGTTGTAATAGTTTTCGCCAGGATGCGCGCTGCGCAAATGATAGGCAACGGGCCGGCCAACACTGTTCGATTCAACGCCCTGGCGAATCACGTTGCCATTTGGCAGCAGTTGATTGAGCGCCTCATACAGACGATCAGCCTCTAGAAACTGCAGCTGCAGGCCATAAGGTAAATTCGGCCCGCGCACCAGGCGCACCAGCGTCTCGCCATCGCGCGCCACGCCTTTAATGGCCAGCCGCTCAAGGTGAGCGAGATCACACTGGCCGCGGGCATCGCATTGCGTTGACCATTTTGCCCAATGGCTTTCAATTGCGCTGTTGGCGACGGTATCAAGGCCTTCGCGCACATCTTGCTTGGCGCGCACCTGCAGCACCGGACCATAAGCGCCGATGACGTTATTACCGATCAAGGTCAACGCGCGGCGGCCATATTCGTGGTTTTGCACCAACCCGCGCGCCCGTGCACGCAGGATCACCAGCGTGCCGTCGAGATCTGCATTCACCGCCGTATCAAAGGTGGCAAGGCTGGCGGTGAGGCGCGAGATCGCCGCCCCTGCAAAGTTACGACGGCCCGGCGCTACCGGCTGCGGGCCGGTCAGTGCACGCCAAGCGCGTTGCATGCGTTGAAGAATCGGCACTTAGAACCTCACCTGAATTTTGCCGCCGGCCGACAGACCGTTAGCGACGCGCTCGGCACGATCTTCGTTTTGCACCATGGCGCTGTATCTCGAATGCCATACCAGCAGATCAGCCATGCCCATTTTTTTAATGCTTCGATTGCCGATCGTGTATTCCACGACATCGGCAGCGCCCTTCGACTCAATCAGGGCCTCAATTGCATCGAGAACTTTTCGTGCGTGCGTGCGGGTGTCAGTGCCTGCGGCCAGTGTTGTTGATGAGGC
Organism: uncultured beta proteobacterium; assembly: GCA_903913965.1. Taxonomy (GTDB): domain Bacteria; phylum Pseudomonadota; class Gammaproteobacteria; order Burkholderiales; family SG8-41; genus PALSA-1004. Next base: position 20,509 of record CAIWNB010000079.1, on the reverse strand, counting down.
GCGGATCTGCAGCTGGCCACGGTCGACGGTGTAGCGTTCAGCGCCTTTTTCGACAAATGCGGTCCACGTGTAGTTGCCGGTGGCCCAGCCAAGCGTGGTGGCGGCCAGCGCGGTGACGGTGTAGTCGTCGCCATTGGCGGCGGCCGTGAGATCGATGGCGGTGCCGGCCGAGCGCGGCGCCAGGCGGTATTTCAGCGTCCAGCCGGCGCTGGCCGGGTAATCGGGCACGCTGGTATCGAAATCGAGCGTGTCGCCGGCAGTGAGCAGATTGGACAGCGTAGTCATGAGCCGATGCGTCCTTTTTTAGCCGAAAACATAACGTTTCCAATACGACCTGTTTTTATATTTGCGCTGGCATCACCGATGCGAGTTGTGTCATCCAGCGGATTACCAAGATCTACCGGTTTTGAAACTAATCGACTGCCTCCAACGCGCTCGAGCGCATCTAACTGCTGCGCAAAACCAATACGGGCATTTCCACCACTAAAAATTTCTGGTGGCGGCGTTGGCGTACTATGCCCAAATAGCAATAACAAACTCATAAGGTTTGCACATCCTGCTCGCGTAACCTTGCAATCACCTCATCAGCACATTGCACGGCGGTTGATTGATTCATCTCCACAAGGCCCGGCTCGTTCGGATGGTAATCTTGCCGAATAATGACTTCTGAATTGCCGTTTGAGATCTCGTATTGATAACGGGTGCCGACGGCAAACACGCGTTTGTCGAAAGCCATTTAAATTTCCAGCATGCGCTGAATCTGCGTTGACGTGTTTAAGGCCCAATACAGCCAGCGCAGGCTTTTGCCGTTCGCCGCATCGGTGTATTTATCAACGATGAGCCGCGCACCAGAAATCGCCGCGCCTTGCGTGGTGGCGTTTGTCGTAAGGGGTTGCAGGTCGTTTCTGGCTACATCAAATCGGAAGAACCGGCCAGTGGCGTCTTTTTGAACGTAAATGAAGCCGCCAACATCGCAGTAAGTTGAACCTGTCGTGAAAGTTTCGTTCGATGCGCCTGCGTAGTTGACGCCGGAATACCAAGTATTGACCGGAATATCGTAAACATCCAGCACGCCGCCTGCCGTTCCTCTGAACGATAAAATATAACGACCGTTGGTTTTGAGGTTGGCAGAATAACCGCCCGTGCTGCCGACACCGCGCCATAGCGGGTCCTTGACGTTACCGATCCAGCTGGCTGAAGCACCGGCGCCAACCACTGCGGCACGTGCAGCGGTGGGCGTGAGCGTCGACCAGGTATTCGCCGAGATTGAATATTTAAACAACGTAACGGCGGCCCCGCCGAGAAAATACAACGCGTTGTCATCGGGCTCGATTACGTATCGAGTGGTGGCGTCGAACGCCGTAGAGACCGCCGCAAAACTTATTGAGCTTGAAGTGTTTGCGGTAATCACCGCAACTTGCCCCGCACCCGTTCCAGCCACTGCGCGCACCTGGTATCCGATCCACTGGCTTGCAGTGAACGGCGTGCCAGTGCCGACGGTGATCGAGGTTGTGGCGCCCGCCGAAGCGACGTCTGACCAGTTGCCTGAAATCTCATACACCGATGTGGCGTCGGTCGTCAGCGAGGTGTCAAGCGTAAGCGCGCCGGCTGTGTTGCTGGTGATGTAACGGTAACTGCCCGCGCCGGTGCCGCTGATGACTTTGAGCAGGCAACGTGCAAACTCGTTGACCGTCCAGCTGCGCGTGGCATCAAGCAGCGTGGTGGTGCCGGCGCCCGATGCTGTGCCGGTTTCCATGACAGCCTCTTGCGCCGGCGTGCCGATCAAACAGCCCTCGTTGGCCGTGATCGCCGGGCCGCTGACTACCGAACGCGATGTCCAAGCGTTGGCGGCGAAGTCGTAATAGTTAAAACCGCTCGTTGCGCCGGGCACATAAAACCACAAGCGGTTTGTGAGCAGCACGATCACACTGGTGTTATCGAACGCGGTATAGGTATCCACCGTTTTAAATGCAGAATTTGCGCCCAGCGAGTTTGAGCTGATTATTCCCTCAACCCCTTTATTCGTGCCGCCCGTGACGCGAAACCGATAGCCGCGCAGGTCACGGTTGATTGTGAGCGCGGAAGTGAAACCGGTCGTGGTGCCCGCGCTGGCCGTAAACGACGGCCCGACCGGATGCACAAAACCCGCTGCCCCCGCGCCAAAGGTGCCGGCCGAGCCTGAGTTCGGCAACAGGCCGAATGCTTCTTCGTCTTTGCGATATAAATAAACGCTTGAAACGCCGGTGATGTAATACGCCTGCGATCCGTCGCCCATGTTGAGGTTGTCGCCGACCCAGATCGCGCCGGCAGCCGTGGCCACCGGGAGCTGAGTAAAGACGGACTCCCAAACTTTGCGATGGACTTTTTTCTTGAGGTTGATTGTGAGTGCCATTGTTTAAACCCCAATCTGCGAATAGATATGCTGCGGCACAAGCGGCAAGTGATAGGCTTGAGATTGCGCGACAACCACATCGTTATTTGTTGAAACCAGTGACGGCGCAACGGTGCCAGCAACGCCGTGAACACCGATGCTGCCCCAGTTTGTTACGTTTGTAGCAGTGGTTAAAAGGGTGCCCGTTGCTTGATAGGCCTGCACGTTAAGCGCTGGTACGCCTGCCGCCGCCGTCATCTGGAACACGCTGCGCAGCAGTTGTTGGATGCCGTTCAAAATGTTCTGCGTGTAGGCGTTATCTTCGCCAATCTGCCGCACCAGCAGGCCGATGTCTGTGTCGTTCGGTTGATAACCTTTACTGCTTGATCCGGAAACGGTGAATGATCCCGATACCGGAATGGCTGACTGATCGCTGGCTATCACAACGGGTTGACTGGATGCCATCAAAGCCTGACCCTGACTTGGAAATTTTCCAAGCAAACGTTTAATTAGTGAAATTAAACTGGCCGTTGCTGAATCAGTTCCTGCCGCCGCGTCAGCTTTTGCGCCGATATTGACATCAACATTTGAAATCGATGTGTTGCCGGTATTTTGCCCGGCCGCAGTCGCCGCACCGGTCGGAATAGCAGATGCGGAGATTGTGACGTTTCCAGTGTCGACTGCAGTGATCTTGCCGAGTAAACGCTTAAATAATGAAATCAGGCTGGCGGTGGCTGAATCTGTTGACGCCGCAGCATCAGCTTTTGCACCCAGGGCAATGTCACTGCCATCGGCGACGCCAGTCGGCACATCACTCGCGCGCAGCTGAGTGTTTGTGAGGGGACCAGAAACTGAAACAGTATTGCTGATCGAAACGTTACTTCCGCTGACGTCAGCCGTGCCAGTGACTGCGATACTGTCACCAGCGCTCGATAAATTCCAGCTTCGACCTAAACTACCGCTGACCGGAAGCCCATTGGTGCCAACCAGCGTGACGCTGCCATCGTCACCAAATGCAAGTTTGATGATTTGATAATTGCGACCGGAGACTTCATCGGTCGCAACTGCGCGACCGCTTGCATCTTCAGTGACTTTAATATCGTCGGACATCGTTCAAACTTTCCATTTGTTTGCAAAACCGCCAGTGCGTCGAATGATTCGCGGCTTGTTGCGCTGCGCAGACGGCACCGGCGGCGTTTTCTCCGCCGCCGGCAGCTCGATCACAGCCGCTTGTGTATCCCTTGCTTCCGCGGCGACAAATAGATCGCCTGCCGTGGCCTTTAATGCGGCCTCGACGCGGTCCCAGTTGACGCGTTGCACGCCGGCATGCAGCGCGGCGGCGTAGCCATAGACCTCGATGTCGAGTGCTTCGTTACGTGCGCCGGCGTCTTTTTCCCAAACTTGCCTGGCATAACCGTGGTGATAGCGTGTAACCAAACGCTCGGCGGTGAGCTGCTCCCAGTATTCATCCGGCAGCCCGAGCGGAAAGTGCATTGCGCCCGGCCCTGCAGCCTGTTTCGTTGCTTCGTTGACCAGCGCCAGGCGCGCATAGATGCGCGACTTTGCGGTATCAACGCCCAGCGGCCAGAGTTTCACGCCGCCCTTGATAACTTGACCGTGGTGCGTAATGTCCTGGTCACTTGGGCGCCCGAGAATTGCTTTACCCGGCCGCGACTGCCCTTTTACAGCGATAACGTTGCGATTCCAGTGCCGCCGCACAAAAGCGTAAACCGTCTGCGTTCGAAAACCTGTATCGATCGCGCTCGCGGTGATACGCATCGGCGAGCCCCATTCATGCGGAAACGACGTTTCGAATAGATACTCGGCCAGTTGCTGCCAAACGCCTTCAGTTTCGGTGTCGCCGAAAATTACCTGGTAATCGACCAGCCAGGATTCTTCGCCGCGTCCCCAGGCTTTAACGCCAACCTCGATGCGATTGCCCTGTATATCAACCCCTGCGGTCAGCACCAGGCCACCTGCGGGCACTTTGCGCAGCAGGTAAGGCCCTGCACGCTGCTTTAGTTCGTTGGCGTTGACCGTGATGCCCCGCTCGGCATAGGGCAGGCCGGCGACAGTGTTCGTCCAAACCTTGAGCAGATAGCCGGTCGGGTCCTTGTCTGCCTCGAACCGCTTCTGCACTGCCTGCCGCCAGCTAAACCAGCCCAGCGGCGAATAAAACGCCGGCAGGTGATAACTCTTTTGCCGGCCATCGTTCGGCGCGGTGGCGATCCACCGCCCCGCGGCCAGCATTTGCGTTTTGTGGTGCTCATCGATGCGCTGCTCGCAGGCCTCGCACTCATACCAGACATCGAGCAGCTCGCCGGTATCGCGCTCGACTGCGCCAGCAGTGCCGGGCTCGACTTGTTGAATCTCGCCGCTATCGGCGAGTGTAATCTCCCAGGCTTTACGCGTTTCCCAGCGAAACTGATCCCACATCAGAACGAGACCGTGCTCGCAATGCGGACACGGCACGTGAAATTTTCGTTGATCGCCCCGCAGATAATGCCGCCAGACTTTCGAGGTCGACATTTCAGTCGGCGTCGAGGCGCGGTAAATCTTTTTTCGCGCCTGATACGTATCGGTGCGCTTTTCGGCCAGCTCGTCGGCAGGCCCCTGGCCGTCGACGTCATCCGGGTATTCGTCAATCTCGTCTTCAAACAGATATCGCACCGGCATCGACTTCAGCTCGGCCGCACTATTGGCCCCGGCGATCACCAGCACGCCGCCAGGGAAGTCTTTCATCATCGCGCTGTTGCTGCGGTCACGCGTGCGCTCGCTGATCTTTGCGCGCAGCCGCGGCGCGCTGTCGATCATGCGCGCCAGGCGCGTCTTGCTCGAGCGCTTGCCCGTGTTACTGGTCGGCAGCACCATCATCGTCGGGCCCGGTGCCCAATCGATGATGAAGCCGAGAAAGTTGTTGCCGATCTCGGTCTTTGCGACTTGCGTGCCAGCCACCAGCGTCACCTCGCTGGTCGGATCGTTCGGCGATAGCACTTCCATGATCTCGCGAGAATACGGCACGCGATCAGTGCGCCACGGGCCGGGCTCCGCCGAGATCTCCGCCGACAACACGCGGTGACGGTCAGCCCACTCGCAGATCGTCAGGTCCGGCTCGGGCCGGATTGCTTCGGCAAAAACCTTACAGTCAAGCAGCCACGCGCTCGGCAGACCTTTCGGCAGTTTCGGCAGAGGCGGTTGAATCGTTGGCCAGTTCATTGAGCACCCGCTTGATCTCGCCCGTGAGCTGCGCATGCACGCGCGCAGCATCTTTTTCGGCCGCGAGGATCGTCGCCAGGCGGTCTGGAATGTTCAGCAGTTTGTCGCGAATCGCCGCGTAACGTTTTGCGGTGACGTTGGCCAGGTCATCGGTCGCGATTAGACGGCCCAGCGCCTGCAAGTAACGCAGCTCGGCCTCATGCGCTTCGAATTCCTGCTTGCGGGCGCGTGCTGCCAGGTAGCGTTGATCGTTTGTTCCGGTGCCTTCGGGCACATCGCCCGGTGTCTGCATGTCTGCACCCGCTGGCGGCGCTTCAAACAGGCCTGCACCGACCATGATTGGAGCGCCCGAGCGTGCCGCTTGATCTGCGTCGGTGTTGCCGTCCCACTGGTGCATGGCCTGTTTGGCCTCGACACCTTTTAATTTTCCAGTCATGCCACGTCTGACAGCCGTCACACGCCCCGATTCGATCGCTTTTTGCACGGCACCCAGCGAAACGCCACGCATCCGCGAGAATTCACGCAGACTGACCCAATTTTCAGCATTTTCCATGGTTGACTACTCCGCGATCAATTTCGACCACTTTGACCACTCATGAGCGACCACCCCGAGCTTTCTTCACCGACTAGCGCGACTGCGGGGTTGGAATTACTCCGACGCGGGAAAGCCAGAAGGGACCCGTGAACCTCAGACTAGGCCGCGGCTGCCAGTGTTGAAGCCGTTGATGCGCGCTGCAATTCACGATTGAGCATGGCCGGAAACTCACGATCAGCGATCTTGTTGGCGAGCCCGTAAAAGTCAAAGCGTTGTGTGTAACGCGGCGCACGCACAAAGATCAGGATCGGCTTCAAGCGTGCCAGTCCCTGCCGTTGCCATACCCCAGCTGGCCAGCCAGGATGCGGACGACCAACGAAGATCAGATCAGTGACACGGTTGCGCCGCGCACCTTTGCGTCGGCTCTTGTTTGCCAGATAACCCGCTTCGGGCAGGGCCTGCAGCGCGGACAAGACCTGAACGATCTGGCCTCTACTCATGTTGCCGAACCCATCCAGCCGGGCTGCAGCGCCTGGCACTGCCATCATCCCGACAGGCAGCTTCCCTGCCTTTTGCAAGTATTGTTCGAACCGCTTCAGTGGCCGATCACCGCCGTGGATCTGCGGCACCAGGTAATGCTGACGAAAGCGCAGGTCTTTAAACCAGACCTTTGCCTCAAGTCGAAACGGTGTTGCACCACGCAGATACAGGCTATTGAGCGTGAATGCAGTCGGCCGATCAAAGACCCGCTGCATTTCCTGCTTCTCAGCATCACGCACCCGTTCGGCTGTGAACGTCAGCGCCTTGGCCGTGGCCAGCGCGATCTGCTCGCGAGTGCCACGCACTTCTGCTGTTGCCGCCGCAATGTTGCTCTGCATCGACAGAGTAAACATCACAGCCCCAATAAAAAGCCAGCGCGTCGAACCATGACAAGACAACACGCTGGGAACACCGGACGGGAGGAGGGTCGCCCGGCGAACTCGTGAAAAAGTAAAGCCCCGAGGCTTTCGCATCGAGGCTTTTGGTTGTGACTCACGCCACCATAGCGGAGAAGTTAAACACTTTGTCGGAGTTGTTCAAGACTTTTTTTTGTTTATCGTGAACCGGCAACGCAACACCGGCCTCGACATCATTAAAAAACCCGAGCAGCTTGACGTTCGCTCGGCTGACCCGCTCGTATACCGTATCGCGACAACAGCCAAGCGTGCGCGCCTTTTGCTCCATGGTGCCGCCCCTGGTGTAGACCTCAAACACCACCAGCCGCAATTCGCCTGGCAAAGCGCGCACGCAACGATCGGTGAGTTCGGCCTCGACCGGATCGAACGACACCCTGACCGGCACACGGCCCGTTTGCGCCACGCTTCGATTCAAGATCATTGGACCCCACCAGCTTTCGATTCTGCGCGGCCCTGGGCGCTCTCCGGCGTGATACCACGCGGCCCAGCGGTTGAGTCTCATCTCGACATAGGTGTGCAGCATCTCATTTCCCCCGACAGAGTTTTTGAATAACCAGGCGGCGCGCCTGCGTGTAATACCGGTCGCGTGCGGTATGCAGCGCGACGCGCAACGAAATCGCCTCGCCCCGCGCTGCCGAGCGCCGAGACCGCGCACGCATGCGGTCGGCGATATTGCTCGGATCGCCATAAGCCCAAGCCTCGGAGATCGTCGGCCAGCGCAAACCCACCGCTGCACCCCGACGTCCATGTAGTCCATACGTCCACATAAAAAATAATATCTCTCGTGTGTGCGCGCGCGCGCGCGAAAAAAAACACCTTGAGACGTGGACGTGTGGACGCCGCTTTGATTTTTAACGAAAAAGACCTGGACGCGACGTGGACGCAACGTGGACGCACCATGGACGCAACGTGGACGTGCGTGTATTTTCATGACTTCCCCTCATCGCTCGGACGAATATAAAGCCGCTCACGCTGCGCGCTACCGACGCGACGCCGCTGCCAACCGATCACAGCCATGATGCGGCCGACGCGCTGCTGCTCGGGCGCCGTCCACTTCGACACATCAAGGCCCAACGCCGAGCCCATCAACTGCGCCATGCTGACCTGCATCTTTTTACCGTCCTGGTCAACGTCATCAAGCCAGCTGCGGATCTTCGATTCGTAAGCATCGCCCAGGTGCCGATCGTCTTGCTGTTCGGTAAACATCTCGCGCTCGTCAGCACTTGGCCACCAGCTGGCGCCACTGTCGAGCAAGTGTTTCGCCTCGGCCCATAACTGATCGCGGTTTTCGGCCAACTGCTCAAGCTCAATCTTGCCGGTCAGCACTGGCCAGTAACGCCGATTACCGGTGTCATCGCGCAGGTATTGCGCATGATTGACTGTGCCGGCAAACACGCACTGGCGCGGGACGTCGCCGACGTGCGTGCCATAAAACCCACGATAGCGATCGGTCTCGCGTGGAAAAAACGCTTTTGCTGCCGCATTTTCGGCTTTGTTAAAACCGTCCAACTCAGCCAACTCAACGAGCCACTTTCCGCGAATCACCAGCAGGCCATCCTTGTCGCCGATCTTGAAGCCCTGATCGGTGAACCACTTGCCGCCAAGCATCTTCAATGCCGTTGATTTGCCCGCGCCCTGCTTACCTTCCAGAATCAAAACGTGGTCAACCTTCACTGGTGCACGAAAAATCCGCACCACCGCGCTGATCATCCATTTCTCGGCCACCGCTTCGACATACGGCGACTGGTCAGCCCCCATAAACATCGTCAGCCAATGGCGCAACCGCACCGTGCCGTCCCATTTAAGGCTGTTCAAATAATCGCGCACTTCGTGAAACCGGTTGCGACGCGCCGCCAGAAGCACCGCCTTCACTACATCCGAACCGCGCACGCCACGAATGCCGTAGCAATTTGCCAGCCACAACTCAAGCTCGGCGCTGTCATCGTCGGACCATTCGCCCGCCTCACCACGATGCAGTGGCGGCTCTTTAATCTTTGTCACCCGCCCGGCAAAATCATCCATGCCAATGACGCCAGCCCAGCGGTCATCGTTTTGCAAAATCGCAAACACGTTGTCCATCGTTGGCAACAGATTGCCTTTCTCGGTGCGCGCAAGGCGCTTATCCCAATCCGGCTTGTCGACCAGCGAAAACAATTTCGCGGCGTTAGATTCTTCAGGCAACTTTTCGCTCACAGTCTGCGATCCAATTTTTCGCGAGCGTCTGCTGACCGCAATCGAGCGCATCGCTCCACCACGCCGGCCACCGCACGCCCTTGTTTGATTTAAACCGGTTGCAGAACGCCAATTCAAACGCCCAGGTCTCGCGTGGCGTAAACCCTTTCGGCCACCGAATCACCACCAGCGCCTGCGCTGCAGCCACCTCCCCCACCAAATCGAACAACGGATCAGCATCACCCCCGATGCTTACCTGCGCATGTATCGTCACCTTCAACCCGGCCAACACATGAAAATCGAACACGCCAACCGCATAATCTTCGGGCTTGATACAAACTTTTATTTCCGGCACATCCGCCCAGCGATCACCAAATACCAGATTGGCATCGAGCGGATGCCGCCCCGCCCGCCGATCATCAAGCAGGCGCTTCGCATAGGCTGGCAGCTTCATGGGCATGATCGGCTCACCTCAAAGATCTGTCGGTGCATCAACGCACCCACCATGCTTTTGTATTTTTGCGGCACCGCTCGGTAGGCGAGCGCTCGATCTCGGTGACTTCCGAGCGCGAGAATAAATGTCGCGGCACGTCGTGGCCAAAATTGGCCGAAACCATCAGTCGAGGCTGATACCACCAAATGGCGATGCTCATCTCCAGCCACTGGCGCGCATTGAGGCGCGGCTCGCCTTGCCAAAACATCACGCGGCTCACCGCCCGAAAAAAGGTCCAGGCTCGCATTCAAAAGTCGCCTTTCAACGGCCACTTGAATTGGCCCATGTAAACCGGCCCGGCGATCACGCCACTGCCTTTCGGTTTGGCGCCCTTGGTGATGCGCCGACGCGTTCGCGGCAGGTCGGCCGCGCTGCGCACCTGGCGTGCGACATAAGGGTCAGCAGCGCCTTGGCCGGGCACACCGTAGAGCTTGATCTGATAATTCATCTTTTTGCCGTCGCGCTGAATCACCAGCCGCGGCTTGGTTTCGAGCAGGCGAACTGCGCGCCCTTCCATGCGCAGCTTGCGCATGTAGGTTTGCGCCAAACCGAGATCCATCGGCACCGCTGCCGCCAGCTCGTCGATCGTCATCGGCCCGCGCGTTTTTAACGCGTTGACCATGGCTTGCGCCCAATTCCTCGAATTAGGCGAGGCCCATTGGTAACTCATAGCAGCGGCCCACCCACCGCCGGCACATGGCCTAGCACGGTGTAGAGGTGCCGCATCGCCTCACGATGGCACCGGAGCTTATCCAGGCGCGAGCGTGCGCCTTTTTTGCGACCGTGCCAGCGCTTGGCCGCCGCCAGATGCCGGCGCTTTTCTTCGAGCGTCAGCGCTGCCTTCATGCACCCACCCGCACCGATTTCAATTCAATACTGCAGCTGCGTTGTTGCAACGCGGTTTGAATTGCCGCCAACCGCTCGACGCTGCGGTTGAACTCACGCATGAGCTCGGCCTGCACATCAGCAACGGCGCGGCGCTGCGGCCGATCGTGCCCGGTTTCATCACATAGATAAAACAGCACATCAAAACGGTCGTTAAACTGCATGGCGCGAACGATCTCGCCGAACCGCAGATGCTGGTCGCCATGCTCGTTGCAGCACACCTTGAGGCGGGCATACGCCGACTCGGCTTTCATTGCCGGCCACAGGTGCATGGCCGTGGCTTTATAGCCTTTTCCAGCCTCGATTACATCGCGAATCGCCGCAAATTCGTCGTCGTAAAAAAGTTTTGTCATACCGAACGCCTCCCCCCATAAAAATTATGGGACGTTAGGGTTACCCGAAATCGGGAAAAAAAATACTCTGCACACCCACCAACACAGAACCCGTTTCCTGATGACAACCGGCCCCGTATATTTCAAAAACCCCGCAAATCAGCGAAAATCGGCCGGTGTTTGGAGACCGGCTGAAAATGGCAATGGCCATTCGCGGTGTTTCCGCATCCGAACTCGCCCGCCGCATGGGCGTGCCCAGGCAAACCGTACACAAGTGGTTGAAGATGCCCACGGCCGAACTCAGCGCCGTGCATTTGGCGGGGGCGACGGATGTTTTAAACTGCCGCATGTACTGGCTGATTACCGGGAAAGGCGATTTGATACCCCGGTTCGGCAGCACGAGGCGGCTGACAACCTGAGTTGTCAAGGATTGCTTGACAACTGGGGTTGTCATGCGGCCGCCCGTTTTTCGGATAGGCAATCCGCCAACTTTTGCACGGTCAAAACACCAGGATTTGACGTTGTTCGCCGCGCGATCTTAGCTATCGTGTGGTATGGAACCCCCGAGTTTTTGGCAACAACGAGCCAGTCGCCTTTATGCGACTGCAGCCCCTCAATTACGGTTTCCAATAGTGAAGTTTTCATAAGTGACTCGAAGGATGCACCATTTATGGTGCATCCGTCAAGTCACAAATGGTGCAATAGAGAATTTACTATCACCCTATGAAAATAGATTTTCGAGAGCTCGTGGCCCGCAATGCTCAGGCATTAATGGAATCAAGCGAAAGTTTGAATTCACACGCAAAAATTCATAAACGGTGCAGAGAATTGGGTTTTTTGGTTGGCTCAAGCACGATCGGTAGACTAATGAAGGCGAGCGGCCCCTCACCAACACTGGAAACGTTAGTAGCCTTTGCAGCCGTTTTCAAAATTCCGCCTAGTTATCTAATTTCACTAGATTTTCTGCCATACGCAAAACGCATGCACGATGCGCCAGGCCCCGAAGTCATTGAACTAGCCAAGCGTCTTAATCAAATGCCAAAAGAAATTTTGCGCCTAGTGGTTCAGGATGGCGTGACCGGCAGCAACTTGAGAGCATCTGAGGTAGAAGATAGAACAGCAACAGGTCTCGGAAAAAATACTTCACACCCTAAAACTTAGGCAAATATAAAACCAAAGTAGTATCGCGCCATATTTGGTTTGACATCCGCACCATATTTGGTGCAGACTGCCTCCGTCATTAAAAAACGGAGGCACCATGTCACACCTCAATTTGCAAGACACCGCAGTCATTATTGGCCTGCTGCTCGTCACCGGCGCCGCGGCGCTCGTTTTGCTCACCTGGGCATCCGAGCGCAACCCGCTCAATGATTTGTTTTTCGAGTTTGACAAGAACGTCGATCTCAAAAACCTCCCGCCCAAAACCTCAAGAATCGCCCCGCTCTTGATTGTGGCGATCATCATCGCGTTGTTAGGTATCACCAGCTGGGCCAGCCAGCGCGACGAACTCGCCCGCCGCGAAGATCGTGCCGCACGGATCGCCGCCGCTGCCGTTGGCGATGCCGCCAACCAGTCGATGAAGGTCACGATCAACCGCCACAAGGTGGTTGAAGTCGAGACCGCGCGCTGTTTTGCGGTGGCCAACGTCGCCAAAGGCACGACTTATCAGTCTTGCGTGGATTAAGAGATAAACATAAATGAAAATCAGAATGTATATCGACTTGTATCCGGGTGCTGACCCTGCAAAGTGGGGTTTGTGGGCTCACTCAAACCCAAGCTTAAAAAATGAAGGAAACACGCGTATCGCTTTTGACGTAACCATACCTGACGCAGTGCTGTTTCAGATCGACGCGTATGCGCCAGAAGTCAGCGCAGTAGAGGTATTGAAATGAGCGATACGCCGAGGACAAATGCCGCCAAACACAATATGGGCAGTGTTGCAGAACCTCACTATGTTGTTGATATTGAGGTAGCAGAATGCCTTGAGCGCAAACTTGTTGAGGCTAGGAAGGATGCGCTGGAAGATGCAGCGCAGGTGTGCGATTCGGAATCGTCCTGCGAAGGTATTGCTCAGAAGTGTGCCGTCGCGATTCGGGCAATGAAGGAGGGTTGGAAATGAATAATCCCCTCTCCCCTCTTGATTACTTCATCGAAACCCGCGCCGCCGAGATCCAGCGCGAAATCAAAAAAATGGCGGAGGCTGCGCGGCGCAGCATCGGCCAGCGTGCGCGCCGCGAACGCGAGGCCGCATTGAGAAAGGCATCGAAATGATCACCGGCCCGCGCTGCCCGAACTGCGGCGATCAGCCCATCGTCCTCACTGGCGACGATATGGAGGTAATCATTAACCTTCAACTCGCCGAAATAAATCGGCTGCGCGCGCGCGCCGAAACTGCCGAGCAAGGCGTGGCAGAGTTCAAAGCGGTGATCGATAGCCTGCCCATTTGCACTGAGTCTAGGCACGAGCATGAAAACATCTGAGTCGATTTATGGCCAACCAGCGGTCAATAGTTCACGCTATATGAACGCCACACAGATTGAAACTTTTTGGCGGATCCACCGCAAGCTCTGCATCGCCAATGACCGCATGGGCGCTCGCCTTTACGCCACGGACAAACGCGGCATCGGCGTGCGCACCCGCGCCGCTGAAGCTATCGCCGCCGCCGCTTTTCAACTGGTGCGGCTGATGCACGAAGTCGAAAAAAATAAATGAACGACACGCCCATCATCTTGAGCGGCGACGAGATCAGCGCGCTGACTGGCGGCATGATGCAGATCTCCGCTCAGGTGCGCGACCTGCACGCTCAGGGCTTTGTGCGGGCCCGCATCAAGCGCGGGCGGGTCATCCTTGAGCGTGCCCACTTCGAGGCCGTCTGTGCCGGGCGGTTTGCAAAAGCCATCCCCGAGATCGATACTCCGAGGCCCCGCGTCAAACAGGTGCACGCCACCGCCCATGAAGCGCTCTGAAATTTCGTTTTCGCTGCCGCGCGGCGTCAGGCCGAAACACGGCGCGCTCTACTTAGTCGAGCCGCTTAAACTAGATGGCAAATGGCTATATCGCTGGCACCGGCTGTGCAAAATCACTGACGGCGAAGCGGCGCTTTATACCGCGCTGGGCATTGTCAAAGCCCCGCCGCCTGCTGGCAACTTTGCCGACACGATCACAGAATTCAAAAAGCATTATTTGCCCGAGCGTGCGTTGACCACACGCCGCGAGGCCGAGCGTATGCTCGACATTATTGCCATTGGCTTTTCAGATTTCAACGTCAACGAGCCCGAACCTGCTGACGTCATCGACTTTTGCGATCAGTTCAAACACGCTCGCTCGGCCGCTCGGCATTACAAGGCGCTGCTCTCGACCTTTTTTCGTTGGGCGATCAGCCGACGCCTGCGCAAAGACAACCCATGTGCCGAGGTTTGGCTGGCCAAGCCCACGCGTAAAAAGATGATCTGGACGCCTGAGGTGTTCCACAAAATTCGCTCCGCATTGCTCACGCACGACAGCGGCGGCCATGAACTCAACGCCGGTGTGATGCTGCAATGCTATCTCGATCTGAGTTTTTTGCTTTACCAGCGCGCCACCGAAATTCGGCTGCTCGAACGCGCACAGATCAGCGACGATCACATCCGCTTTTTTCCGACAAAAACCCGTGGATCTTCGGCCATCGAGCTCGATGTTGAAATCACCCCCGAGATCCGCGCCGTGCTCGAACGCGCCGCTGCTGCCAGCAAGCGCATGAAAGTGGTTTGTCGCTTCGTAATTCACACCGGCGGCGGCACCGCATTTACCAGGTCAGGCATCTATAGCGCCTTCATCCGCGCCGGCCAGCGCGTCGGCATCGAGGGCATCAACCCGAAATCCCTGCGCAGCTTCGCGGCGACTGCGGGCAGGAAACAAGGCTACAGCCTGGAAGAATTACAGGCCGGGCTGGGCCATACAACCATCGGCACCACTGAAAAATATATCCGCAAGAATGAAATTCGCCGCTCAAACGTGCGGCTGAAATTGCCAAAATCTGGGTGATTTCGGAGACACCTTCGGAGACAATGCCTAATAATTAGGCATTGAATCTCCGTAAGTGTTTGATTATTTGGTCGGGGCGAGAGGATTTGAACCTCCGACCACCTGCACCCCATGCAGGGCAGAATATTAAAACGATCAGTGCTTTACGGGCTTTTGTCTCCGATGAAAACGGAGTCGCGATCTAGCATCCATGCGGGTTTCAAGGTGCTTCGGAGACGTTTTTGAGCATCACCATCGATAACTAATTTGCACCCCTGCGAACCCTTCGCGATCGCTGTCAATCGTGCCCACAAGGCCCACAGCAAGCGCTTTCACGCGAATGACGTCGTAGCCTACCGCCAGCCGCGTGACGCGCTCAGGCGTGGTCTGTGCAGCCCTGGACTTGTAGCCGTGCGCCACCGAGATTAAGCCGCGCGTTTCGATCGCAAACCATGGGTAGGGCTCGGTCTTGACGTATTGCTGCACCTCGCCCGTTTCGGTGTTGATCACCGTCGAGACCGTCTGCGGGTGCAGATCGGCCTTGATTTCGCTGGCACCGATGACCTGCTGGCGTTCATCTTTCTGCATCACTTCGGGCAGTTTCAGCTTTGCTTTTGTCTCGCCCTGGTAAACCGTCACCGGCACCTTGATCGGCACCTTGGCCGTCGGCTGGTGACGAAGCACCGCCGCGGGTGTTGCCGGCACCGAGACGCCACTATCTGGCGGTTTTACGGTGCGCTGATAGAGCGCGGCCCCGAAACCAGCGAGCAGCGCGATCACCAGGCATTCGATGCCGATGCGTTGCAGCGTGCTCACGCGATCGCCTGCTCGGCGGCGGCGAGAAAAGCACAGCGCTCGGCGTATCCGTTCAAACCCCCATTAATGCGCCGCGTAATCTTTTTAAAATCGCCGGCGTCGGCCAGTTCGTTCAAACCCATTGAATACCAAAACCACGCCGCCGAGCGGCAGGCATAACGCGGCGCCTCGAGCAGCTCGGGCTGTGCGATCAAGTCAATGCCCAGCGCGGTGCCGCAGGTTTTGTAATTGGCGCGACCTGTGATCTGAATTAACCCGCGCCCGCGAAATTTAAAACCGTCGCCCGGTTCGGTGTTGCCAAGATCGATGCGGCCTTCGTATCGAGCCTGCGCTGGCGTCGGGCCCCAGAGTTCTTTCATGTATCGGAACTGGCCGGACTCATGCGCCAGCTGGGCAATAAACGCCTGCATGCGCGCGGGTGTGATATCGATCTCGAAGCGGTCCATCGATTCATTCAAGTCATCAATCAGCATGCCAAGCCGGCCCGCGGGCGCTGCCGGGCAAATGTCTTGCAGTTGCTCAAGGGTGATCATGTATAACCTTTCGCAAGGGCGTCCATCTCCGCCTGCATGGCGTACAAAGCCGCCCGATCGCGCGTCCAAGGATGGCGCACGCCGGGGTCATTCGACTCGGGATTCATTTACTGCGGCGGGCGTGGTGCGGCGTGATCGACTTCGCGCTTGCCCCAGGTCATCATCGCCGCGACATAGCCATAAATCAGCACCTGGCCAAGCTCGGCCAGTTCCATGCCGTAGAGCGGCGTCACCGCGGAGAGCAGGCCACCACACAAGAGCGCGATGTTGGCGCTGCGCACTGACAAACAGGTTTTTCGGGTGATCTGGTTAATGTTCATCAACGCGCGACACATCAAATATAAACCGATGGCGGCATTAATCGTGATCAACGCGATCATTGAGCGCCCCCGATTTTGTTTTTCAGCCAGGTAATCGCCAGCGCGCGCCCTTCGTCGAAGATCATGGTGGCGACGATCTTGCCGCCAAGCCCACAGAAGAACGCCGCCGCCGTCAGCGCTGGTTTGATCGAGGGGTAAAACGCTGCGAGCAACTGCGGCAAGAACACGCCGATGGCGGTGCCCAGCGCCACCGAGACCGCCATCTGCGCGGTTTTCATCGGCGGCAACAAACTTAACGCCAGGGCAGCGCCCGCCACCGCCATCAACAGCACCGGCAGCGGAACGCCGAAATATTCGCTCGACCAATCCGCGCGGCTGGCCCCCGCCACCGATGCCGCGCTGGTCAACAACGAGGCGGCTTTAAATGCCACCAGATCCGTGAAATCAAAATTTTGCATCACACGCCCCCCAGCGGTTTAATCAACTACGGCATGCCCTGAACTTCGACGGTGAGCGCGGCGATCGCGGCAAGGATGTCTTCCTTGCTGCGCGGCGCTGGCGGCTGCACCGTGAGCGCGGCATCGACTTCGGCCTGCGTCGCGCGCGTCGGGTCATCCGTCACAACAAAGACATCGCCGACTTGATAAATAGCCTCGGGCGCGTCAGGCGTGAAGGGAGGAACGGACTGCCAGATTGCGAAACTCATACCATGATCTCCTGAATGGTCATCGTTGAATGCGGCACGCCACCGTATAGGCGCGCGGATGATGCGCCGTTGAATGTAAGCGTGGCGCTAATGTTGCCGCCGGCACGCACTTTGAAAGTGGTTGCAGAAACCGACCCGGCAACTACGCGGTATGAAATCAATCCGGTGCCGTTTTCACAGCCAGCGGTGGCAAGAAAAGGCCCAACTGCCAAAGCGCTGGCGGTTGCATCCTGAAACAACGCCACCGCATTCGTTGATGCTGAACTGCTGGAGCCGAATTGTAATTTTGCATCAACAGCCAATACATTCATCGCCGCATTCGGCGTGATTGCTTGACTCATGTATTGATCCCCCTCGGTGTTTTGCGGGATCGTGTCATCGGTTGGAATGTTGGTGGTGCCTGTCGCCACCGCGCCACTCATATTTTCTGCACGCTGCAATATGTTGCCCGGCAGCGGCACCCCCGGCCCGAACAGCTGCACCTTGCTTGGTGCGGTGGCCCAGGTGCCGGCTGTGCCGAGCGTGTATTCCAAATAACCCAAGACGCGCATCGCTTTGGTGGTGACGGCGGTGCCGGTGTAGATCACCCACGCCGAATCAGCCGCCCCCGCGCCACCTTCCGCGGTGGATGAGCGCAGATCGTTGTCGCCCAGCGCCATGATGCTGGTGCCGCTCAAACAATTCACCACGCCGAGCCGCAGCGTGCTGGCGTCATTGAACACCGTCAGCCACAGTCTGAACGGCACGCCGCTCGAGGCGCCCATCGTTGAGCCCGACGAGATCGTGATTGAGAGCGCGGCGGTGGCGGTCAAAAACACATAATCACCGGTGGCGGCGGTGGCGTTGCGAAATACAAAGATCACCGGATCGCCGCTGCTGGGGTCCGAGCCGGCCAGCGTTTTGATGGCGATGGTTTCCGCACTCGCGGCGCGGCTGGTGACGATGGTGCCGTTGATCATTCCAACAAAAGAGCACACCGCGCCGACCATCGAGCTGGCCGAAAAAACCGCCGTCGAAAAGCCGATGGTATAGAAGCCCGTACCATTACACACGACGCGACCACTGGACGGCCCAAGTATCGATTTTGTGGTGGCGCCGTCGATGGTTTCGCTGCCGTTCGGGTCAAGCACCAGCGTCACGCCGGCCTCGATGCGGACATCGACATACCAGCCATCGCCGAGCGTGGCCGCAGCCGTCAGCGTTTGCGTGAAGCCCGCGGTGGCGCGAAAGATGCGCATGAAATCGGCGGTGCCGAAAATGGTATTGGATGCGCGATCGATCACGAAGGTTTCCGCGAGCGTGCCGTCATTGATCCAGCCGCTGTTGGCTGCGTTACGCCGGCGGCGCGTGCCGAGATCGGTGCGCGCCTGTATCTCGTACGCATACATCACAGACGGATCGGCGGTGCCGGCCATCTGGCCGCCTAAAGCCTGCAAAGCGCTGTTGATGTCCGACCGTGTTGCGGGCATCGTTTGATTGTCAATTACCAGGTCATGCGTGGCCATAATTTACCTCTAGAAGTTTGCGGTTTTTGCGTGCACGGTCAGCGCCGTGACATTGATGTTGTGATTGGTGGTGCCTGAAATAAAATCGAGCTTGAACTTCATCGCGCGGCACGTGTATTCAGCCACGAAAAAAGGCATCCACCCGGACCAGGTCGGTGAGCCGGCCGGGTTGTCATCGGTCGTGGCGGCATACAAGGTGAGATCACAATCATTGATCACGGCACCATCAAACAAGCCGCTGATGTCATCCATGTTGCCGGGCTGTTCGTCCCAGGTCTGCGAGTTATCGACCATCAACGCGGTGATGTCGGCCTCAAAGCGGCGCGTGGCCGAGGTGGCCAGATCGAGATAAGTCGAGAACGCATAGCTGCCGGTCAGCGCTTGACCGCCGACCGAATCAAACAGCCCCGACACGTCATCAAAATTACCGGCCACCGAATCGAACAAGGTGCCGCTGGCGAGCGAGAGCGTGCTGGCCGATACCGAGAGATTCGTTTTTGTGCCGGTGAAGCTCGGCGATTCGGTGATCGTGCCCACGGTCGTAAAACCGGTCAGCATGCCTTCGGTGGCTACGAAAGACGCCATCGTTGCCGAATAATTACCCGATGAATCGAGCGCCTTCGCCATATAGGTGCCGGTGATCAGCGCGCACAAGCCTTGCGGAATGCCACCGGGGAAGGCATCGAGGATCACGCCATCTTGCCAGGTGGCGCCGGTCGTTTTGGCCGAGTGCCGCACCACCACAAAGCCGCCGATCTGCACATCGAGGTCCGCCGGCAGCGTCCACTGTGCCAAGGCCAGCCCCGAGCTTTTGATGACCGTGAAACCGCTGACATCTGCCGGCGCGGCCAGCTTGCCATAAATGGCCGTGTCGAGGGTGCCGGCGCTTGACCGCAAGCCGAGTGCGTTGATCTGCTGCACGGTGAAGGTATAGCGACCCGGCGCCAAACCATCGATATCGATCGTCTGACTGACGGTGTCGGCCAGCGTGACCCAATTGCCAGCGGTGGCGCGATAGGCCACCGAATAGCGCCCGGTGTCGCCGGACCAACTCAACAACACGCGATTGCCGACGAGCCCCGGCCCCGCTTCATAGAGCGATTCCGTCACCGCCAGGTTGATCGGTGCCGCCGGTCGGCTGGTCAAGGTGGTGATCGCCGTCGGTTCGAGAATTAAATTATTTTCAACGGCGTCGAATTTGTCAGGGTTGTGCGCCAGCGCGGTGATGGTGTAGCGCGCTTTTTCGGTCTCAGTCAATGCCAGCACGCGCCAGGTTGTGGCTTCGAGCACGTCACTGCGCAGCACCCACAGCGCCGCCACTTGCGGCGCCTGGTCAAAGGCGTTGGCCAAGCCCAAGGTGGCCGTGGTGCTTTTTGAATTAATGACCGGGCGCTCCTGCACGCTGCCGTCGGGCAGCACCGCCGAGAGCGCATAGCTGCGACCGGCGGCGAGCGTCACCGCCTGGTCGAGCGTTACCGTTGAAACGGTCGCCGACACAATGCGCCCACCGTAACGCACGCCGGCGCGGAACTGATCCTGAACCTGAATAATTGAACCCGGCGGCGAGAGCACGCCATCAAGGCCGACACTGAACGTGATCGTCTCGGTTTCAAGCCGTTCGGAATACAACAGCCAGCGGCCGACGCGATGCGCTTGCCCGCGCGAGG
>CAIWNB010000078.1 GCA_903913965.1 uncultured beta proteobacterium | reverse complement strand
GCAGTGAAACTGATTGAAACCGGCAAAGCGCTGGCGGCGCTGGAACTCAAACTCGAACCCTCGCAGATCAGTTACGCCAATGGCGTCTACAGCTCAACCGAAGCCAGCCGCAGCATCGAGCTGACCGACCTCGCGCAACAGCAACCGCTGGCGATCATGGCCGACGGCAAATTCGGTTCGACCTTCCCCAATGGCTGCCACATCGTTGAAGTCGAGGTGGATCCGGAAACCGGCGTGCCCACGGTAGCGTCCTACTGCGCGGTCGACGATTGCGGCGAAGTCATTCATCACGCCATCGTCGAAGGCCAGTTGCATGGGGGCGTCATGCAGGGCGCCGGCCAGGTGTTCGGCGAACACGTCGTCTACGATCGTGAATCAGGCCAGCCGCTGGCAGCCAGCTTTATGGATTACGTGATGCCGCGCGCCGGCCTCATTCGCGACATCCGCGGCGCCGAACACGCCACCCCCAGCACCGTCAGTCCGCTGGGGGTGAAAGGCGTTGGCGAATCGGGCTGCACGGCGTCGATTCCAGTGCTGGTGGCGGCGGTGATCGATGCGCTGCGCCCGCTGGGCGTCACGCATCTCGACATGCCGCTGACACCATCAAAACTCTGGCACGCCATCCAGGACGCGCGGCGCACGCAACACTAAACGCAGGCGCCGCGCCGGGCGCCGCTCAACCCGGCAGCGGCAGTGTGATGATGCGTCCGGTCTCGGCGGCGAGCTGGATGCCGAGCGTGGTCTCCAGCGTGGTACGCGCCTGCCGCGGCGTGGCCAGATGACAGCCGCGACCGGTGACCAGATGATCGAGCCAGGCGCGGGTTTCATTGGCAATCGCGCCGTGGAACTCACCGAGCGCCCAATCGCCCGGCGTGCCGCTGTTGAGAAACACCATGTTGACTTCATGCCCCGGCAGATAGACATGCGGGATGCCCTTGTTGGTGTACATGATCTGGTCGGTGTGATCGTCGTCCACAATCAAGACGCCCTCGGTGCCCAACATTTCAAAGCGCGTGGCGTGCCCCAGCGCCGGATATTTTTCCGGCAGCGCATAACTCACCGTGAGATTGACCACCGTGCCGTCTGAATAGGTGATGATGGCGTAATTGACGTCATCAACATCAAAACCCGCCGCCTTCAACACGCCCTTCTGCCCGCGCGCAAACACCTCGACCGGCTGCGCGCCTTCGAGCATCCAGTTCACGATGTCAACGTAATAGGTCAGCGCATCGACTACCGGAGTGGCCTCGCGGTCGCGCGTCATGATGGCAATGCCGTTGGCGCGGTTGTTGAATAGCCGCGCCGAAATGCCGGTGACCTTGCCCATGCGCCCCTGCATGATCTGCTCCTTGGCCAGCATCCAGCGCAAATCCTTGAAGCGACGGCTGTAACCGACGCGCACTTCGACGCCCGCCTTCTCCGACGCTTCGATGATGCGATCGGCGTCGGCCACCGACAACGCAATCGGCTTTTCCACCAACACCGGCTTGCCGAGCTCAATCGCCTGCAGGATGGGCTTCATGTGCTCGCCCTCGGCGGTCGATACAATCACCGCGTTCACTTCGGGGCGCGCAATCGCCTCCAGATTATCCGCGGTGTGAAACTGGGCGCCGACACTGCCGGCGAGCTTTTTCGCGTTGTCCGCCACCAGATCGGAAACACCCACAAAATTAACCGATGGATGGGTCAGCGCCTGACGTGCGCGTATGGTGCCGATGCGGCCGCTGCCGATCACGGCGATGCCGAGTTGCTTGCGTTCGATGATGTTCTCCCGGTATTAATAAGCACGCACAGTATGCGCGGCGACGTTGATTCTACCGGAGCCTTTGCAGGGCGGAATGTCATGCGCAGACAGGTGGCCCTTGCGTGACCGGCCCAACCTGCGAGATGCGTGTCATGCTGGCGAGCGTCAGCTCAAGCCCCGATTCCTTGACACACCACAAACAAATTCGCAACAACCGGTGTTAGCTTGATATCCTCGGAGATTGTTATCACGCGCCGCCGGCTTGCACGCGCTACAATTTCCGCGCTCGCAAAAAATAAAATCCGGCACCGCACAACACCGAGGAAATCATGATCAATGAATTGCGTTACGAAGCGCCCAAAACGCTGGAGGCGGCGATCGCGCTGCTGGGCAGCGCCGAGGGTTTGAGCAGGATACTGGCCGGCGGCTCCGATCTGCTGGTGCAGATGCGCAGCGGCCGCGTCGAGCCCGCACTGATTGTCGATGTCAAAGGCATCCCCGAGATGACCACCATCAGCGCCGAACAGGGCGGCTTTCGCATCGGCGCCGCGGTGTCGTGCATGAACGTAATCGAACATGCTGCCTTCACCAAGGCCTGGCCCGGTGTCAGCGAAGCCATCGCGCTGATCGGCTCGATTCAGGTCAAGGGCCGCGCCAGTGTCGGCGGCAATCTGTGTAACGGCTCGCCCGCCGCTGACAGCGTGCCGGCGTTGATCGCCGCCGGCGCCACTGTCACCATCGCCGGCCCGCAAGGCCGGCGTGAAGCGCGCGTCGAAGACATCATCACCGGACCCGGCAAGACTTCGCTGGCGCGCGGTGAGGTCCTTGTTTCATTTTTCTTTGCGCCGCACGTGCCGCATAGCGCCGACGCGTATCTGCGCTTCACCCCGCGCACCGAGATGGATATCGCGGTGGTCGGCGCCGGCGTCAATCTCACGCTCGATGCAGGCGGCATCTGCACTGCAGCGCGCGTCTGTCTCGGCGCTGTGGCCGAACGTGCTTTTCTGGTGCCTGAGGCGGCTGCAGCACTGATTGGCAGCAGCATCGACGAGGCCGCACTGGCGCGTCTTGAAGCCGCCGCCAGCGCCGCCGCCAAACCCATCGATGACAAACGCGGCACCCGCGAATTCCGCACCAAGGTCGCCGGCGTGATCGCGCGGCGTACCGCGACGATTGCACGCAACCGTGCCACGGAGAACCAAGCATGAAGCGTCATATCACCACCACCATCAACGGCAACCCGGTCGAATTTTTGTGCGAGATCGAGCAGACCATGCTCGACGTACTGCGCGACGAACTCCATCTCACCGGCACCAAGGAAGGCTGCGGCAGCGGCGATTGCGGCGCCTGCAGCATCACCGTCAACGGACGTCTGGTCTGCGCCTGCCTGATGCTGGGCGTCGAAGCACAGGGCCAGTCGGTGGACACCATCGAAGGTATGGCCAACGGCGAACACCTGCACGTGCTGCAGCAAAAATTTCTCGAACACGCGGCCCTGCAATGCGGCATCTGCACGCCGGGCATGCTGGTAGCGGCCAAGTCACTGCTGGAGAGCAACCCCGACCCCACGGAAGAACAGGTGCGCTTCGGGCTGGCGGGCAATCTCTGCCGCTGTACCGGCTACAACAAAATTGTCGAAGCGGTGCTGGCCGCCGCCGTCGAACTGCGGAGAGCCTGATCATGAACAGCCCCATCCGTTACCCCGAGAAAAAACTGAAGTTTGTCGGCACCAGCCCGATTCGCCCGGACGGCGTGCCCAAAGTCACCGGGCTTGCCAAATATGGTTCCGACTTCACGCTGCCCGGCATGCTGTGGGGAAAAATCCTGCGCTCGCCGCACGCCCACGCACGCATCCTCTCGATCAATACCGCCAAGGCCGAGGCGCTGCCCGGCGTCAAGGCGGTGATGACGGCGGCTGATCTGCCCGAGCAAAAATTTGAATACGTCGGCGCTGAACGCGTCGCCATCAATTTCTGGCACATGACGCGCAACATCATGGCGCACGAGAAGGTGCTCTATGAAGGCCATGCAGTTGCTGCAGTGGCCGCCACCAGCCAGCGCATCGCCAACGCCGCGCTGCGCCTGATTGAAGTGGAATATGAAGTGTTGCCGCATGTGATCGACGTCGATGCCGCCATGCAACCCGGCGCACCGCTGCTGTTTGAAGACATGATCACGCGCGGCATCGAGCCGCCACCGGCACAGCCATCGAATATTTCGAAGCGGCTTGAATTCAAGCAAGGTGATATCGACGCCGGTTTCGCCGCCGCCGACGCGGTGGTTGAACTAAATTTCAAAACCGCACCCGTGCATCAGGGTTATATCGAGCCGCACGGCTGCCTCGCGCATTACGACACCGATGGCCAGGCCGAGGTGTGGGCCTCGACGCAGGGACACTTTGTGGTGCGCACCTTCACCGCCAAGCTGCTCAACATGAAGACCGGCGATCTGCGCGTGCACGCCACCGAAATCGGCGGCGGCTTCGGCGGCAAGACGGTGGTCTACGTCGAACCCGTTGCAGTGGTGCTCTCACGCAAGAGCGGACATCCGGTGAAGGTCGTGATGAGCCGCGAAGATGTCTTCAAGGCGAGCGGCCCGACCTCGGGTTCTTCGATGACGATCAAGATCGGCGCCACCAAAGACGGCCGCATCACCGCCGCCGATGCGCTGTTCAAATACCAGGCCGGCGCCTTCCCTGGCTCGCCGGTGATGAACGCCTTGATCTGCGGCTTCGCGCCGTATGACGTCGCCAATTTGCGCACGGTTGGTTTCGATGTGGTGTGTAACCGTCCCAAGGCGGTGGCCTATCGCGCCCCCGGCTCGCCGATCTCGGCCTTCGCGGTCGAGAGCACGCTCGATATGCTGGCGAAAAAACTCAACATCGATCCGCTGCAATTGCGCCTGAAGAACAGCGCAAAAATCGGCACGCCGCTGGTGTCGGGCGGCAAGACCACCCACGCCGGCTATATCGAAACGCTGCAGGCCTTGTCCAAACACCCCGGCTATCAAATACCGCTGGGCAAAAATCAGGGGCGTGGTGTGGCCTCCGGTTACTGGCTCAATGGCGGCGGCGAATCCAGCGCGACGGTGCACGTGAATGAAGACGGCACCGTCGTGGTGACCACTGGCAGCCCCGATATCGGCGGCTCGCGTGCCTCGATGGCATTGATGGCAGCCGAGACGCTGGGCATCGATTACAACAGGGTGCGACCCATCATCGCCGACACCAACTCGGTGGGCTACACCCAGGCCACCGGCGGTTCGCGCGTCACCTATGCCACCGGAATCGCCGTCATCAACGCCTGCAACAAGGTG
>CAIWNB010000077.1 GCA_903913965.1 uncultured beta proteobacterium | reverse complement strand
TTCCTCAGTGCTTCTCGATGCCGATCAGGTGCAGCGAGTCCTCGCGGCTCTGATTGTATTTGTGCAGCCTGATTACCATCATCATCGTCAGGGAGACGAACACGCCGAACAGTACGATGATGGTGTCGATGGCGAAATTGGCGCGGATCATCAACGCGTAGAGTCCGAGCATCAGCAGAATATTCAAGTTTTCATTGAAATTCTGCACTGCGATCGAATGTCCGGCCGAGAGCAGCACATGGCCGCGATGCTGCAACAGGGCGTTCATCGGAACCACGAAGAATCCGGCCAGCGCACCTACCAGCACCAGCAGAAAATACACCAGCGGCATCCAAGTGACGAATATCAAGGCCATCACGGCAAGGCCCATGGCGGCGCCGACCGGGAGCACCTGCAGCGATTTATTCAGAGGAACGGTTCGCCCGGCGACCACCGCACCGAGTGCAACGCCTATGGCTACGATGCCCTGCAATACCGCTCCCTGGCTCAGTGGCATATGCAGCTTGTGTTCGGCCCATCTGAGCACGATAAACTGCAAGGTCGCACCCGCACCCCAGAACAGCGTCGTCACCGCGAGCGAAATTTGTCCAAGCTTGTCGCGCCAAAGGGCGGAAAAACAATCGACGAAATCCTTCACCATGATCAGGGGGTTGCGCGTCTGATCGTGATACTTTGCGCCGGTGTCGGGGATGCGCAGGTTGAATACCGCGGCGATCAGGTAAAACGCGGATATCACCAGTATCGCCGCCTCGGGCCCGGTATCGATGCCGGTGTCGAAATGCGGGATGTCGATCGACAACAGGGCTGCGGAGACTCGCGGATTGACCAGTGCGCCGCCTAGCATCGTGCCAATAATGATGGAGGCGACCGTCAGGCCTTCGATCCAGCCGTTGGCGACAACCAACTGCCGCGCCGGAAGCATTTCGGTGAGGATGCCGTACTTGGCCGGAGAGTAGGCGGCGGCGCCCAGCCCGACCACTGCGTAGGATGCGAGAACGACCAGGTGGGTGCTGATTCCGAGCATGGCGAACGCGTCGTAGAAGAACATGAGCGCACAGCCCGCCATCTTGACGGTGTTGGTGACGAACATCACCTTGCCTTTGGGCAGTGAGTCGGCAAACGCGCCGACGAAGGCCGCCAGCACCACGTAGGACACCGTGAAGAAGAACTTCAGCAGGGGCGTCAGCCATGCCGGGCCGTGCAGTTCCACCAGAAGTGCGATCGCGGCGATGAGCAGCGCATTGTCCGCCAGCGACGAAAAAAACTGCGCCGCCATCACGGTATAGAAACCGCGATTCATCTACGATAGGAGGGGGAAAGAGGGAATGACATCAGTTGCTTTTCGGCAATGCAGTATATGATTCAACAAGCTCGGATAATACAGCAAACAAATGCGGGAGCGGACGGGGATATGAAAGACGAATCAGGACAGATGGGTCCTGTGCTTTGCAAAATGAAGGTGCGGCGATGAGCCGCGTATTCACCCGGCACACTTTTCTGGAAAAGTGTAAGTAAATGCCGCGCCCGATCCGCGCTTCCCTCCGGCTTGCCGCTCTGAGGCATAACCTCGCACTGGTGCGCCGCCTTGCGCCGAAGTCCAGGATCTGGGCGGTAGTGAAGGCCAACGCCTACGGTCACGGTCTGGTGAGCGCCGCACGGGCACTGGCTGACGCCGATGGAT
>CAIWNB010000076.1 GCA_903913965.1 uncultured beta proteobacterium | reverse complement strand
TTCACCGCGGCGAGGTCGCTGACGGCCATCGCCGCCACGACTTCGGCCTGCTTGACGGCGAGAATACGCTGAAGGATATCGCTCACGGTTTTAAACGCTCTTGGTAAAGGCGACGAATTCGTCAAGTTTTTTGCGTGCCGCGCCCGCCGCCATCACCGCCAGCGCTTTTTTCACGCCATCAACGTGGCTGGTCGCCAGGCCAGCGGTATAAATACTCGCGCCCGCGTTCAAAGCCACGATATCGCGTGCCGCGCCGGCCTTGCCGTCGATCGCATCGAGCAGCATCGCCCTCGATTTTTCCGCGCCATCGACACGAATCTCGGCATTGTCATGGGTGGCCATGCCGAAATCGGCGGGCGTCACACGATATTCTGTCACCGCGCCATCTTTCACTTCGCCGATCATGGTAGGGCCGGCCACTGATATTTCGTCCAGTCCTTCGATGCCGTGCACAACCATGACATGGCGGCTGCCGAGGCGATGCAACACATGCGCCTGGATACCGACGAGATCCGGGTGAAACACACCCATCACCTGATTTTTGGCGCCGGCCGGATTGGTCAGCGGCCCCAGAATATTGAAGATGGTGCGCACGCCAAGTTCCTTGCGTACCGGTGCGGCATATTTCATCGCGCTGTGATGGTTCGGCGCAAACATGAAGCCGACACCAGTCTTTTCGATCGACTGCGCCACCTGCGCCGGCGTGAGATTGATATTGGCGCCAAGCGCTTCGAGCACGTCAGCACTGCCGGATTTGCTCGATACCGAACGGCCGCCGTGTTTGGCGACCTTGGCGCCAGCCGCTGCAGCGACGAAAGCCGCCGCCGTCGAGATATTGAAACTGTGCGCCGAGTCACCGCCGGTGCCACAGGTATCCACCAGCGTGTCACCACCTTCGATGGGCACCTTGGTGGCGAATTCGCGCATGACCTGTGCGGCCGCAGCGATTTCACCGATGGTTTCTTTCTTCACGCGCAGACCGGTGATGATGGCCGCGATCATGACCGGCGAGACCTCGCCGCTCATAATCTGCCGCATCAGCGACAGCATCTCTTCATGAAAAATTTCGCGATGCTCGATCACCCGAGCCAGTGCTTCTTGCGGTGTCATGCCTGCGCCCCCTGTAAAAAATTGGCGAGCAGCGCGTGCCCGCTTTCCGTCAAGATCGATTCAGGATGAAACTGCACACCCTCGACCGCCAGCGTCTTGTGCCGCACCCCCATGATTTCGCCATCGTCAGTCCACGCCGTGATCTCCAGGCAATCGGGAATAGTTTCGCGTTCGATCACCAGCGAGTGATAACGCGTGGCCTGCAGCGGGTTGGGCAGGTTGCGAAACACCCCCTTCGATTCGTGGCGGATCGCCGAGGTCTTGCCATGCATGACCTGCTTGGCATGAATGATCCTGCCGCCGAAGGCCTGACCGATCGACTGATGACCAAGGCAAACACCGAGAATCGGAATCTTGCCGGCGAAACGACCGATCAAAGGCACCGATACGCCCGCTTCATTGGGCGTGCACGGCCCGGGCGAAATAACGATCAGTGCCGGCTGCAGCGCGGCGATTTCATCGAGCGTGATTTCGTCGTTACGATGCACGACGACCTCCTGCTTGAGCTCGCCGAAATACTGCACGAGATTGTAGGTAAACGAATCGTAGTTATCGATCATCAGCAGCATGGGGCACCTGAATTCGGGAATTACCACCGGTGGCCGCCGCCAGTGGCAGCGGAACAAAATGCGGAATCAGTCGAGCGCAGGCCAACGCCATCGGCCTGCTGACGTTGCGCTGTTTGACTGAAAAAGCCGGAAGTCCATGGGCGTCAGTGTAGCGCAAAGGCCGTGTTTCGAGCCAGACGACAGCGCATCGCACCGATACCCCACGCAATAACGCGCCAAAAACCCCGTCGCCCCGCTCACAGCTTCAACAAACGCGCCGCTGTCGCACCCAACATCAGGTTGCGATCGCGCGCCGCCAGCCGCGGAATCTTGTCGACAAACGCCACCGGCCGCGCGTAACCCATATCGAAACAATAATCGCTGCCAAGCATGATGCGGTCAGCGCCGACGAGGTCGATCAGATAAGACATGATCTGCGGACTGTGGGTGATGGTGTCGTAGGTGAAACGCCGCAGATAACGACTGGGGGTGCGTTTCATGTGCGCGAGTTCGGGACGCACGCGGGTGCCGTGGTCCATGCGCCCGGTCAGCCAGGGAAAGGCCCCGCCGGCATGCGAGAGCATGACCTCGAGTTTCGGAAAGGTATCGAGCACGCCGCCGAAGATCAATGAGGCTGCGGCGATCCCCGTTTCGTATGGAATGCCGAGCAGGTTTTTCAGATGGTATTTTTGTGTGCGTTCGGGGCCGATGGTTTCAACCGGATGCAGGAATATCGGCCAGCCTAAGGCTTCGCATTTGGCATATATTGGAAAAAAAGATTCATCGTCGAGATTCTTACCGTTGACGTTGGTCGCCATGTACACCCCGCGCAGGCCGGGCAGGCGGGCGGCGCGTTCGAGTTCGGCCAGCGCCAGTACCGGCGCCTGCATCGGCAGCATCGCCATGCCGACGAAACGTTCGGGCGCCTGCAGATGCGCCGCCGCGCAGGCGTCGTTAAAAACCTGCGACAAACGCAAGCCGAATTCCGGCGGCGCCCAATAGACCATCGGCGAACACATCGACAGCGCCTGCACATCCACCTTCTGCCGGCGCATCGCCTTCAAACGCAGACTCATGTCATAGAGCGGCGGGGTGATGACGCTAATGCCGCGCAGGAGGTTCAACGCAAGACCATCGGCAGTCCGCTTGACCACTGCGCCGTTGCGATTGCCCTCGGCTTCCATGAGATCGATCCACTCCGGCGGAAACCAGTGCGCATGCGTATCCACCACCGGCGGCGTCCCTGCGCTGCGCGGCGGCTTGGTCACTTTCTTCCCGGCCGCCTTTTTGGCAGCCGTTTTCCTGACGACCGCTTTCATCGCGGCCGCCGCGGTATCAAAACAATGCGGATCGGGGCGAGGCGATGGATCACGGTTTGCATGGGCTGCTCCATATTTAAATACCGGGTCAAAATAGTCTGCGGATAATAGGTGAGAAGCGCCGGCCTGCAAATCAACGATACGTTTCAGCCTGCTTTACTTCACCACAGGCAACCGGTATTTTCGCCGTCTGGTTTAATTTTTGTGCGGGAAATGTGATGCAAATCGATTGGGATGTGCCGATTACGATGGATGACGGCGCGGTGGTGCGTGCCGATATTTTCCGCCCTGCCGATGGCGCGCAACATCCGGTGATTCTGGCCTACGGCCCGTATGCGAAGGGTTTGAATTTTGCGGAGGGCTATGCCGATCCGTGGAACATCATGCTCAAGTCGCACCCCGAGGTCGCGGAGAATTCTTCCAATCGTTATCAGGCCTGGGAGGTGGTTGATCCCGAACGCTGGGTGCCCGACGGTTATATCTGCATCCGCATTGATGCGCGCGGCTGGGGACGCTCGCCCGGTTACGTCGAACCCTGGGGCCCGCGCGAGGCACAGGACATGCACGCCTGTATCGAATGGGCTGGCACGCAGGCATGGAGTAACGGCAAGGTCGGTCTGCTGGGAATTTCGTATTACGCCATCAATCAATGGCACGCCGCCGGCCTGCAACCGCCGCATCTGGCGGCGATGATTCCGTGGGAGGGTTTCGCTGATTTCTATCGTGACTTCGCCTATCACGGCGGCATCGGTTGCGACATGAAAGACGTCTGGTACCGCCGCACCACCACCACGGTGCAACACGGTCTGGGTACGCGCGCGCTGACCAATCGCAACACCGGTGAACTGGTGGCCGGCCCGGACACCCTCTCCGACGCGGAACTGGCGCACAACCGTTCCGATTTTCCCGGCGAGATCAACGCGCATCCGCTCGACGACGACTTCCATCGCGCACGTTCAGCGCAATGGGACAAGGTGGTGGTGCCCTTTCTCTCGTCTGGCAACTGGGGCGGCTCATCGCTGCATCTGCGTGGTAACACCGAGGGTTTTTTGCGCGCTGCCTCGACGCAAAAATGGCTGGAAATCCACGGTCGCGAACACTGGACAGAGTTTTATACAAACTACGGCATCGCCCTGCAAAAACGCTTCTTCGATCACTTCCTGAAAGGCCTCGACAACGGCTGGGACCAACAACCGCCGGTGTTGCTGCGCGTGCGCACGGTCGACGACGGCTTCATCGACCGCAATGAAAACGAATGGCCGATCGCGCGCACCCAATGGACACGCTATTACCTCGACACCAGCGTCAACACGCTGGCCACCACGGCGCCTCCCGCTGGCGGCAGCGCCATGTTCAAGGCGCTGGAGAGTGAGGGCATCACGTTTTCAACGCCACCGCTGGAGCACGCAACCGAAATCACCGGGCCTGCCGCGGTGAAGCTGTTCGTCTCGTCAGACACCGCCGACGCCGATCTGTTTGTCGTGCTGCGCGTGTTTCGCCCCGACGGCAGCGAGGTGGTGTTCAAGGGCGCGGTCGACCCGCACACGCCAGTCGGACACGGCTGGTTGCGCGCCTCGCACCGCAAGCTCGACCCTGCACTATCAACCACCTGGCGGCCGTATCACACGCATGATGAAATTCAGCCGCTGACGCCGGGCGCGGTTTATGAGCTCGACATCGAGATCTGGCCGACCAGTGTGATCGTGCCAGCCGGTCATCGCATCGCGCTCACCGTGCGTGGCAAGGATTACGAATACGCGGGCGAAATCGCCGAACTGGATTTTTTCAAGAACAGCAAACTCAAGGGCGTGGGCATCTATACGCACACCAATGCGGAACTGCGGCCATCGGCGTTATATGGCGGCAGCACCACGCTGCACAGCGGCGGCGTGCATGCCGCCTGCGTGGTGTTGCCGGTGATTCCAGCGAAATAACAGAGCAGCCGCGCGCTCAGTCGGCAGTAGTGTCGAGGCCGCCCAAGGCCATTTCGGCGGCACGCAAGACGGCGCGCGCCTTGTTTTGTGTTTCCTGCCACTCGTTCTGCGGCACCGAATCGGCAACGATGCCACCGCCGGCCTGCACATACAGGCGGCCATCCTTGACGACCGCGGTACGAATCGCAATCGCCAGATCCATGTCGCCGTTGAAACCGAGATAACCCACCGCACCGGCATACACACCGCGCTTGGTCGGCTCGAGTTCGTCGATGATTTCCATCGCGCGCACCTTGGCGGCCCCGCTCACCGTGCCAGCGGGGAAGGTCGCCTTCATGACGGCAATGGCGTCCTGCCCGGCCTTCAGCCGGCCTTCAACGTTGGAAACGATGTGCATGACATGCGAGTAGCGTTCGATCGTCATGTTGTCGGTGACCTTCACCGAGCCGGTCTCGGCCACGCGTCCCAGATCGTTGCGACCAAGATCCATCAGCATGACGTGTTCGGCGCGCTCTTTAGGATCAGCCAGCAGCTCGGTGGCGAGCGCGACGTCTTCTTCCGGCGTCTTGCCACGCGGACGCGTGCCGGCGATCGGCCGTACTGTGACCTTGCCGTTCTCGAGGCGCACCAGAATCTCAGGCGAAGCGCCAACGACATGAAAATCACCGAAGTTATAGAAGAACATATACGGCGACGGGTTCAACGCACGCAGCGCGCGGTAGAGCGTCAGCGGCGAGGCGGGGAAATCCTGGCTCATGCGCTGCGACAACACCACCTGCATGATGTCGCCGTCGAAGATATAACGCTTGGCGCGATCCACCACTTTGAGATAAGCGGCCTCGCCGAATTCCGACGTCGCTTGCTGCGGGGCTGTAGGTGCAGTCGCAGGGATCGTCAGCGGCTGGCGCAGGGCCGTGAGCAGTTCGCGCAAACGTGCGCGGCCGCGCGCGTAGGCGCCCGGCTGGCGAGGATCAGCGTACACCACGAGGTAAATCTTGCCTGAGAGATTGTCGACCACCGCCAGCTGTTCGGATACCAGCAGCATGATGTCGGGCACACCCAGCGGGTCGGGTTTCTTCGTCGCCGCCAGCTTCTTTTCAATGTAGCGGATGGTGTCGTAACCAAAGTAGCCGACCAACCCGCCGCAAAAACGTGGCAAGCCCGGCTGCGTCGCCGCCTTGAAGCGGGCCTGGTATTCACGCACGAACTGCAGCGGATCATCACAGGTCGTGCTGCGCGCCGGTTTACCCTCTTCATATTCGGTGCATTCGAGCCCGCGCACCTCAAGCCGCGCTTGCGCGGCAAGGCCGATAAAGGAGTAACGGCCGAAACGCTCGCCGCCGACGACCGATTCGAGCAAATAGGTGTACGGCTTGTTAGCCAGCTTCAGGTAGACCGACAACGGCGTGTCGAGGTCGGCGTAGGTTTCGAGCACCAACGGAATACGGTTATGTCCCGCCGCCGCCAGTTCGTTGAATTGTGATTCGGTCATGACTGCACTCCACAAAAAATCCGGAAAGAAAAAACGGCACCGCTATTCAGCAAACACGCCAGCGACGCCAATGCGCGGGTGGAATGACACGCGGTTTTTTCAATTGCGGATCGATCATGACCGTATGATGAGCCTGGAAGCATCAAGTATCGTTTCGACTATAGCATCAACGTCCAGCGACCGCACATCGACGCCCTCGTTGTAGCCGTAGCCAACGCAGAAAATCGGACAACCGGCGGCGCGCGCCGCCTCGGCATCGTTGAGCGAATCGCCGATCATCAGCAGTTCCGACGTCGCCACACCAAACTCTTGGGCGACATGCAGCAAAGGCAAGGGGTCGGGCTTTTTCTTTGGCAGCGTATCGCCCGCCACCACCAGCGAAAAATAAGCGTCGAGTTTGGTCTGCGCCAACAGCGGCAGCGTGTAGCGCTCCGATTTGTTGGTGACGCAGGCGAGCTTGAAACCCGCCGCCTGCAATGCGTCCAGCCCCTCGCGCACCTGCGGATACATGGTGGTATGGCGGCCGTTGACCTCGGCGTAACAAGCCATGTAAATCGGCAGCGCTTTTTCATACAGCGCCGGATCGGGCTTGCCCTCGAGTGCACCGACCAGCGAACGCTCGACCAGATTGTTGATGCCCTTGCCGACAAAGTTGCGCACCAGCGTCTGATCAAGCGGGGCGCGGCCAATGCGTTCGAGCATCATGTTGACGGCAATCGCCAGATCTTCAACGGTGTCGA
>CAIWNB010000075.1 GCA_903913965.1 uncultured beta proteobacterium | reverse complement strand
GATGATCAAAAACTATGAATTCCGCGGCAGCCATTTCCGCAAACAGGGTGAGCTGCAGACGTGGACGCAGCAGGTTGAGGAGCCGGCGCTCGAACCGGATTTGCCCATCATCGATCCGCATCATCACGTTTGGAATGACGGTCGCGGCCGTTATCTGATCGAAGAACTGCTGGCCGATATCAACAGCGGCCACAACATCATCGCCACAGTGTTTATCGAAGCCGGTGCGATGCTGCGCAAGAGCGGCCCCGAGGAAGAAAAAGCGGTTGGCGAAATCGAATTCGCCAACGGCATCGCTGCGATGAGCGCAAGTGGTCATTACGGTGCCACCCGTTTGTGCAGCGGACTGATCGGCTACGCCGATCTCGCACGCGGCGACGCGGTGCGACCGGTGCTCGAACAACTGATCGCCGCTGGCAACGGCCGCTTTCGCGGCATCCGTCAGGGCGTCACTTGGGACAGCGGCCCCGCTTCCAAATTTGGCGCGCGTCACGTGCCGCAACATCAACTTCTCGACCCCGTGTTTCGCCTGGGCTTTGCCCATCTCCAGGCACTCGGTCTGTCGTTCGAAGCGTGGCAGTTTTATCCGCAGTTGCACGATGTCGCCGATCTGGCGCGCGCCTTCCCCGACACCAACATCATCGTCAATCATGCCGGTGGCATCGTTGGTCTGCCACCGCACAACGGTAAACGCGACGAAGTCTTCCGTGTCTGGCGCGAGAACCTGCGCGCGCTGGCGCAATACCCCAACCTCAGCATCAAGCTCGGCGGTCTGGGCATGCTTTACTGCGATTGGGACTTTCATCTGCGCGATCTACCACCAGGCTCCGAGGAACTCGCCGCGTTGTGGCGCCCGTACATCGAAACCTGCATCGAACTCTTTGGCCCGGAGCGCGCGATGATGGAGAGCAACTTCCCGGTCGACAAGCAATCCTGCGGCTACGGCGTGTTATGGAACGCGATGAAGCGCATCACCGCGCAATGCTCGGCTGCAGAAAAAGCCGCGCTCTACCACGACACCGCAGCACGCGTTTACCGGCCCGCGGTCTAAGCGCCGGCCGGGGCTCTTCCTCGCGGCCAAAGCCGCACCATGGCAGGCGCCCCGTGCAATAATCGCCAGCCAATCGTGAGTGCGGAGTCTGCCGTCATGCTGCGTAAATTGTCCTGCATTGCTCTCGCCGTGTTATTGCCTGCAGCGGCCTTTGCACAAGGCTATCCGCTCAAACCGATCCGCATCATCGTGCCCTACCCGCCGGGTTCGGCACCGGATTTCACCGCGCGCGAAGTCGGTGCCCTGTATTCAAAATCGCTTGGCCAGCAGGTAGTGATCGACACCCGCCCGGGCGCGGCGGCCACCCTCGGTCACGCCATCGCCGCCAAAGCCCAGCCCGACGGCTACACACTGTTGCTGGCCACCACAGGCGGCATGGTTTCCGGCCCCGCGCTGGTTGGCGACAAGATTCCCTACGACCCGCTCAAAGACTTTGCGATGATTGGGCTCGCCACCTATGTGCCTTATTCACTGGTGGTGACCGGCGGACTCGCCGCGCGCAACGTCAAAGAGCTGATCGAGCTGGCCAAAGCCTCACCGGGCAAACTCAACGTCGCCTCACCCGGTGTAGGTACGCCCAATCATCTGGGTGCCGCGCAACTAATGACGATGACCGGTATCGAGATGGTGCATGTGCCCTACAAGGGCGGCTCGCTGGCGATCACCGATTTGCTCGCCGGCAATGTGCAGGTGCTGGTCACCGCGCTGCAACTGGTGCTGCCGCATCACGCCACCGGCAAGCTGCGCATCCTCGGTGTCGGCCATACCAAACGGCTGCGCGCTTATCCGGACATTCCGACTGTCGGCGAAACCGTGCCCGGCTACTACAACACCGGCTGGTGGGGCATCGTCGCGCCGGCCGGCACGCCGCAAGCGATCGTCGACAAACTCAATGCCATCATGCTGCCGGGGCTCGCGCAGACCGACGTCATCCAGCGCTTCGAAAAAAACGGTCTTGAAATTGCCAGCTCCACGCCGCAAGGACTGCGCGACCTCGTCATCAGCGATCTGGTGATGTGGAAGAAAATCATCAAGGATGCCAAAATAAGCGTCGACGTTTTGCCCTAAGAACATCGCTCCCATTTCCATGCGCTACGCAGCACTGCTCCTTCTTCTGCTAGTCATCAGTTCACCCGCCGTAGCGGGATGGGTGCGGGTCGGCGGCAACAGTAAGGTCGGTGTCTATGCCGACCCCGCGACCATCAGCGTCAAAGACCGTTTTGCGACCATGAGCAGCCTGCTCAATTTTTCGAACGTACAAACCGAACGCTCGATCGGCGGCAAACCCTACCGCTCGCAAAAAGACACCCGCGAATACGACTGCATCAACGAACGCCAGCGCCTGCTGCGGTTTTCACTGCGCGCCGACTTTATGCTCGGCGGGACACTGGTGCGCAGCAAGGCCGATGACGGTGAATGGCATGGCGTAGAACCGGGCACGCTGGGTGCAGCCCTTTTGAAACTGGCCTGCGACAAGAAATAAAGTCGCTGTCGTTGTAGAGATGGCAGGCGCCGCGTTCATAAAACCACAGCTTCAGGTATGCTTGCCGCTCATCGGGACAGCGCCAATACCAGAGAGCGCACCTGCATTGGGGGAAACACCATGATCCAACGTCTATCGGGCTTTGCGCTTTCCATGCTCGCCTGTGCCGCACCGGCAACTGTGACGGCGGCAGAACAATATCCATCCAAGCCCGTGCGCGTCATCGTCACGCAGACCGCAGGTTCCAACATGGACGTCATGGCGCGTCTGCTGGCGCCGAAGCTCAGCGAGCTGATGGGCCAGCAATTCGTCATCGACAACCGCGGCGGTGCTGGTGGGCTGATCGGCGCGCAAATCGCCGCTCGCGCTCTACCCGACGGCTATACGCTGGTGTTCGGTGGTGCGAGCTCGATGATCAACACCAGCTTTACCTATAAAAATATCGGCTTCGATCCGTTACAGGATTTCGTACCGATCTCGATGGTGGTCGCACAGGAGGCGATTCTTACGGTGCATCCATCGCTGCCGGTTAAAACAGTACGCGACTTTGTGGCGCTGGCAAAAGCCAAACCCAATACGCTGAACATGGCCTCGGCGGGCATCGGCTCATCGGCGCATCTGGCCGGCGTCATGTTCAACAGCTTGGCCGGTGTCGATACGGTGCACGTCGCCTACAAGGGCGGCAGCGCGATGCTCACCGCGGTGGTCGGCAATGAGTCGCAATGGCTGTTTGCGCTGGCAGCGTCTACAGCCGCGCATTACAAAAGCGGACGCCTGCGTGCGCTGGCCGTCAGTACGAAGCAACGCTCGCCGGTGATGCCCGAGCTGCCCACCATCGAAGAGGCCGGTGTGGCGGGCTATGACTTCACCACCTGGAACGCCTTCTTTGCACCCAAAGGCATGCCGCAACGCTATGTCACCGCGGTGCATGCGGCGATCCAGAAAGCCATTACCGAGCCCGATATCCGTGAGCTCTATGCTGCGCAAAGTCTGGTCCCGCGCGGCAACGCCAATCCCGAGGAATTCGCCCGCTTCTTTAAGGCGGATTTCGAGCGTGTCGGCAAGGTCATCAAGCTCGCCGGTATCAAGCCGGAGTAAAACGCTTCCCGACTACGGGTGGGCACGCCGGGGTTAATCGCGGCAACTGCGTTGCCCGGCCGTGATCTTCAGCGGCAATCACCTCTGCGCGACCTTGGCAATATGCGGCATTGCCCGAACCATGGGCAGAAGCGCAAAATGCCATTCTGCAGATTTCCATTTCATCCCAATTCAAAGGCAAAACAATCGTGTCAGCACAAAAAGTCGGCGTAGTTGGTCTGGGCAACATGGGTGGCGGCATTGCACGCAATTTTAAAAATGCAGGCGTGCCGCTAATGGTGTGGGATGTCTCGCCCGAGGCGCGCAACAAATTCATGGAGACCGCCGGCGTTGAAGTCGCCACGCCCGGCGCCATGGCCGCGCAATGCACGGCGATGTTTTATGTCGTGCCGGCCACCCCCGAGATTGAATCCACCTTCGAAGGTGCCGAGGGCGTGCTGGCGCAGGCCAAAGCCGGCCTGGTGGTCTATGACTTCACCACCTCCGATCCGATGGAAACCAAAAAACTCGCCGCACGCGCCGCCGAAAAAGGCATCGCCTATCTCGACGCCGGCATGAGCGGTGGCGCCGCCGGTGCCGACGCCGGCACGCTGACCCTGATGCTGGGTGGCGATAAGGCGGCCTTCGACCGTACCGAAGCGCTGTTGAAGCCGATCGCCAAGCAAATCTTTCACATCGGCCCGAGCGGCGCCGGTCACACCCTCAAGCTCGTGCACAACATGGTCTGCCACACGATTTTTCTTTCGACCTGCGAAGGTGCGCGCATGGCCGAAGCCGCCGGCATCACGGTGGCCGACATGATCAAGGTCTTCAACACCTCGAACGCACGCAGCTACGCCAGCGAAGTGCGTTTTCCGAAGCACATCCTTTCCGGAAAATGGGATGCACGTTCGCGCGTCTACAACCTGCGCAAGGATTTGACGATGGCGGTGAAGCTCGCAGGCGCGCTCGACACCCAGGTGCCGCTGGGCACCGTGACGCGTAACTTTCTCAACGTCGCCATGTTCCAGGGCATGGAAGACACTGACTTCTCGAAACTCTACGAACGCTTTGACGACATCGTTGCCGATGTCGGTCCGAAATAATGCGCGGCGCGCTGCTACACACGTCGATCGCCTGCGCGCTGCTAACGGCAACACT
>CAIWNB010000074.1 GCA_903913965.1 uncultured beta proteobacterium | reverse complement strand
TCGCGACAGACCTGACTAACACTTAAACCCTGGTCTTTGATCATCCGAACAGCTTGCAACTTGAAATCCCAGTCAAAATTCTTACGTTTCTGTTTCATCAATGTCTCCTCTACGGGTGGATAATCCACCCATCGAGGTGTCTGTTGCAATTAGGCCACTACACCCTCGGTAGATTGGGCTGACGCAAGAAGCCCAACATGCCGCCCCCCTCCACCCCTCCCTCTCCCCGCAAGCGGGGCGAGGGAGACAATTAGACTTCCTACCCGCCACCACCGCGCGAAATACTTTGCTGCCAGCGCCACGCATCCACACACATCTGATCGAGCCCGCGCTTCGCCTGCCAACCCAACAACTCTTGCGCACGCGACGGGTCTGCCCAGCAAGCGGCAATATCACCCGGCCGTCGAGCGGCGATCTTGTAAGCAATGGCCTGCCCACAAGCGCGCTCAAACGCGCCGACCATATCCAATACCGAAAAGCCGCGCCCGGTGCCGAGGTTCACTGTTAACAACCCACCTTGGCGGTGCAGATAATCGAGCGCGGCGAGATGCCCCTCGGCAAGGTCAACCACATGGATGTAATCCCGCACGCCGGTGCCATCAGGCGTGGGGTAATCATTCCCCCAAACGTTCAAATATTCACGCTGGCCGCTGGCTA
Source organism: uncultured beta proteobacterium (assembly GCA_903913965.1). Classification (GTDB taxonomy): domain Bacteria; phylum Pseudomonadota; class Gammaproteobacteria; order Burkholderiales; family SG8-41; genus PALSA-1004. Next base: position 3,461 of record CAIWNB010000074.1, on the reverse strand, counting down.
CCTGCGCCACATAGGGCATGAGGTTGTTCGGCACGCCTTGCGGGTTCTCCCCGATCAGGCCGGATTCATGCGCCCCCACCGGGTTGAAGTAGCGTAGCCGCGCAATGCGCCATTCAGGCTCGGCGTGCGCAACGTCCGCAAGGATGTCTTCAACCATCAATTTGCTGCGGCCGTAGGGGCTGGTTGCAGCGCGTGGAAAATCTTCACTGATCGGCACGCTTGCGGGGTCACCATAGACGGTGGCCGATGAAGAAAATACAAACGTCTTGATCCTCGCACGACGCATGGCATCTAACAACTGCACAGCACCGTTGACGTTGTTATCGTAGTAGGCGAGCGGCTCATTAACCGATTCACCCACCGCCTTAAGACCGGCGAAGTGCAACACCGCCGAAATCGGGTGGGTTGCAAACAGTTTGTCGAGCATGGGGCCGTCGCGAATGTCACCCTGCACAAATCTGACCTCTTGACCGCAGAGCCTGGATAAGCGGCCCACAACATCGGCGCGGCTGTTGCACAGATTGTCCAAAACAATGATTTCATGCCCGGCTTGCGCCAAGGCAACGCAGGTATGTGAACCGATGTAACCGGCGCCGCCAGTGACCAAGATCATTGGGCTACTCGTGTTCCTGTAGCCTGGACGGGCGCAGGCCAGGATGGGGGTGAAGAAGCACCTGTCGTAGGTTGGGCTGACGCAGGAAGCCCAACATGCCGCTCCCCCCTCACCTCTGCCCTCTCCCCGCAAGCGGGGCGAGGGAGAAAATCGGTTCGACCGCCGTGTTGGCAGCCTTTACTCATGACGATCCATCGGTTTGAAGCCGTGGTCTTTGATGAGTTCGTCGCGCTCTGACGATTTGAGATCTTCGCGCACCATCTCGGCGACCAAATCACTGAAGGTAGTTTGCGGCGTCCAGCCAAGCTTGACGCGCGCCTTGGTGGCATCCCCCAACAGCGTTTCGACTTCGGTCGGCCGGAAGTAACGCGGGTCTACGGCGACGATGCATTGGTTCTTGTCGTTGTAGCCTTTTTCATCGACGCCCTCGCCTTCCCAGCGAATCGGCATGCCGAGTTCGCGCGCGGCGGCGTTGACGAAGTCGCGCACGCTGTATTGCACGCCGGTGGCAATCACAAAATCTTCCGGTTGTTCCTGCTGCAGCATCAGCCACTGCATTTCGACATAGTCTTTGGCGTGGCCCCAGTCGCGCAGCGAATTCATATTGCCCAGATAGAGGCAATCCTGCAGACCGAGTTTGATGCGGGCCAGCGCGCGCGTGATCTTGCGCGTGACAAAGGTCTCGCCGCGCACCGGGCTTTCGTGGTTGAACAAAATGCCGTTGCAGGCATAGATGCCGTAAGCCTCGCGGTAATTGACCGTGATCCAATAGGCATAAAGCTTGGCCACCGCATAAGGGCTACGCGGATAAAACGGTGTGGTTTCCTTTTGCGGAATTTCCTGCACCAGGCCGTAGAGTTCGCTGGTGCTGGCCTGATAGAAGCGGGTTTTCTTTTCCAGCTTGAGAATGCGGATCGCTTCAAGAATGCGCAGCGCGCCGAGGCCGTCGGAGTTGGCCGTGTATTCAGGCTCTTCAAAACTCACTGCCACGTGGCTTTGCGCGGCAAGGTTGTAGATTTCGTCGGGCTGGGTTTCCTGAATGATGCGGATCAGGCTCGAGCTATCCGTGAGGTCACCGTGGTGCAGAAAAAAGCGCACATCCTTCTGGTGACGGTCTTGATAGAGGTGATCAATGCGGTCGGTGTTGAACAGGCTGGTGCGGCGTTTGATGCCATGCACGATATAGCCTTTGTTCAACAACAGCTCGGCGAGATAAGAGCCGTCCTGGCCGGTAACGCCGGTGATGAGGGCAACTTTAGGGGTGGGCTGGGGGTGGGGTTTTGTCATAAGAGTCAGTTTGGTGTTTTTTTGAGTGAGCTTCTGTGGAGGCTGCGGTCAGACTTGTTCAGGTTCGGCTGACGGTTTCAAGAAAGTTCGCATACGCCCGTTCAATGCCGGTGCGCAGCGGCGTGCGGGCCTGCCAGCCGAGTTGTTGCATTCGCGTCACATCGAGCAGTTTGCGCGGCGTGCCATCGGGCTTGCTGCTGTCGAAGACGATTTTGCCTTTAAAGCCGACGACGTCCATCACGGTTTCGGCGAGTGCGCGAATGGTTACATCATCGCCGCAGCCGATGTTGAAGAGGCCATCGTGGATATTTTTTTCCATGATAAACACGCAGGCATCGGCCATGTCATCGACGTATAAAAACTCGCGCCGCGGCGTGCCGCTGCCCCAGACGGTGTATTCGGCGTCGCCACGGTTCTTTGCTTCGTGCGCCTTGCGGATCAGCGCCGGCAGCACGTGGCTGTTGGCGAGGTCATAGTTATCGTTGGGGCCGTAGAGATTGGTCGGCATCACGCTCACAAAGCGCGTGCCGTACTGGCGGTTGGCGCTCTCGCATAATTTGATACCGGCGATCTTGGCAATCGCATAGGGTTCGTTGGTTTGCTCCAGCGGCCCGGTGAGCAGAAATTCTTCCTTGATCGGCTGCGGGCAATCACGCGGATAGATACAGCTCGAACCCAGAAAGCACAGGTCTTTGATCCCGGCCTTCAGTGCGCCATAAATGATGTTGTTCTGGATCGTGAGGTTTTCATAAATGAAATCGGCGCGATAGGTGTTGTTGGCGTGTATGCCACCAACGCGCGCCGCCGCCATGAAAATGTAAGCGGGTTTTTCCGTGGCGAGAAAATCAAAGGTGTCGCCTTGGCAGAGCAGATCAAGTTCTTGTCGCGTGCGGGTCAGCAGATTGGTATAGCCGCCCGCTTGCAAACGCCGCACGATGGCCGAACCTACCATACCGCGATGGCCGGCGACGTAGATTTTTGCGTTTTTTTCGATGGTCATTTAGATTGATTTGATCGTGCGGGGCGTTGATTTAATTGTGTGGCTCATGCGGCGCAATGCCTTTCAGTTATTGCGCCTTACGGACTTGGTCCTCGATAGTAGCCATTATCGTAGGGCGCAATAAGCGCAGCGCATTGCGCCGAACAACAGCCCTTACCCACGCCCATAATTATCCTCAAACCGCACAATGTCATCCTCACCGAGATAACTACCCGACTGCACTTCGATGATTTCCAGCGGTATGGTGCCCGGATTGGCGAGCCGATGGGTTTCGCCCAGCGGAATATAGGTCGACTGATTTTCGGTAAGCATGATGGTCTTGTCACCCGTGGTGACCTCGGCGGTGCCCGCCACCACCACCCAATGTTCGGCGCGGTGATGGTGCATTTGCAGGCTGAGGCTGGCCTTGGGCTTGACCTGAATGCGTTTAACCTTGAAGCGCCCGCCTTCGTCGATGCTGTCATACCAGCCCCAGGGGCGGTGCACCTTGCGATGCAGCGTGTGTTCTTCGCGGCCTTCACTCTGCAAACGGCTGACGATGGCTTTAACGTCCTGACTGCG
>CAIWNB010000073.1 GCA_903913965.1 uncultured beta proteobacterium | reverse complement strand
CGGCTGCAGGCAGACCGTAAAACCGTTGAGGATATGAGTCAGGGTTTCCATGGCATCCCCTTAGAACGGCAACAAGCCCTGCGCGAGCGTCACGCCGAGCAGTTTGGTGAACATTAAATAACTACCCGCCGAGAACAGTACTGAAGTCAGGATGTTCATCGTCCAGCGGCCGCGGTTAAACCAGGCCGTCATGCCGAGCAGGAAGAGCGTCGTCGAAATAATAAAACCCAGCGTCGTGAATACCGCGAAATAAGCAGCGATCCAGGCCGCCACTGCGCCGAGCAACGGCCAGTGCGGCGGCTCTGCAGGCGTATCCTCCGAGGCCGCAGGCTTCGCCTTACTGGCGCGCAGGATCTCCATCAACAACACACCGGCGGTAATCAACAAGCCGATACCCAGCAAGCGCGGAAACGCCTTCGGCCCTAACGGGTCGCCGATTTCAAGTGAGGGAATCTGCGAAGTGGCGTAGAAATACAGTGCCGCCAGCACCAGTGTTACGGCAAAAATAACTTTATCGGTAAGCAACGGTAACCCCTTCCACTTGAAGTCGACTGACATACGGCATTACAGCGAACGCGCATCTTACCACTGACCACCGGCCTGACTCGCGCGACCACCCGCGACATCGGTGTTTTCCATTCACCAGTGGCGTGCGCGCGTGATGGCGGGACCATCGAGACCACCACCCCGCGTTTATTGGGTGCCGCCCGTCCACCCCGATATAATCGCGTTTTAGAGGACGCCAGCGCATGCCACCATCTGTCGAAAACAAGCCGTTGATCGCCGCACTCACCGCCATCGTCGGCCCGCAGGGCTTGCTCAGCGAAGCCGCCGACATGGCGCCATTTCTGCAAGACTGGCGCGGCATTTATGTCGGACAGGCCGTCGCCGTCGTGCGTCCCGCCAACCGTGACGAGTTATCCAAGGTCGTTGCGCTGTGTGCGCAACAGCGCATCATCGTCGTGCCCCAGGGCGGTAACACCGGCATGTGCGGTGCCGCGACGCCGTCTTCCGATCAGGTCACGATCGTGATCTGCCTCTCGCGCATGCATCGTATTGTCAACGTCGATGCGCTGAACAACACGATGACCGTCGAGGCCGGCGCCCTGCTCGCCAACATTCAGCAGGCCGCCGCCGACGCCGACCGCCTGTTTCCGCTTTCGCTGGGCTCCGAGGGCAGCTGCCAGATCGGCGGCAACCTCTCGACCAATGCCGGCGGCGTCAACGTGCTGCGTTACGGTAACACCCGCGAACTCGTGCTCGGTCTGGAAGTGGTGTTGCCGGACGGCCGCGTTTGGAACGGCCTGCGCGCGCTCCGCAAGGACAATACCGGCTACGATCTGAAAAATCTATTTATCGGCGCCGAAGGCACGCTGGGCATCATCAGCGCCGCCGTGCTCAAACTGTTTCCGCGACCACGCTCGCAGGCTGTCGCCTTTGCCGTGGTCACCGATCCGGATGCCGCGGTGGCCTTGCTCGCACTGCTGCGCGCGCACTGCGGCGACTGCGTAACAGCCTTTGAATTGATTTCCCGCCCCTGCCTTGATCTCGTCTTCAAACATATCCCGGGAACGCGCGATCCGCTGGGGGCGCCGCACCCCTGGTATGTGCTGACCCAGCTCGGTGATTCGGGAGACGATGCAGCGCTGCAAGCGCGCGTTGAAACCGCCCTTGGCGAGGCGGCAGAACAAGGGCTCGTGCACGACGCCACCATCGCCTCGACGCAGACGCAGGCATCGGCGCTCTGGAAACTGCGCGAATCGATACCGGATGCCGCGCGAGTCGCCGGCCTCATCTATCGCCATGACATTTCAGTAGCAGTGAGCAAGATACCGGCCTTCATCCGCACCGCTGGCGCGGCGCTGGAATCACACTTTCCGGGCACGCGCGTGATTTGCTTTGGCCATCTGGGCGACGGTAATCTGCATTACAACGCCTTCGTCCCCGGACGCGACCACACCGACGCCGCTGCGCGCGAGGCCACCGATGTCAATCGCGTGGTGCACGATGTGATCACCAGCATGGAGGGCAGCATCAGCGCCGAACATGGCATCGGACTGTCCAAACGCGAAGAACTTGCTCGCTGCAAGGAGCCTTTGGAACTCGAACTAATGCGCAGCATCAAGGCTGCGCTCGACCCCGCCGGCCTCATGAACCCCGGCAAAATTTTTTAATCTCGCCGCACGACGGCCCCGCTTCAACAATTTACTCAGGACAGATCGATGGACGACAACATCAAAAAATCAGCCGAAGACTGGCGCCAGTCGCTAACGCCCGAGCAGTACCGGATTGCGCGCGAGAAAGGCACCGAGCGTGCCTTCACGGGCGCCTTCTGGGACAACCATGAGGACGGCGTTTACCGCTGCATCTGTTGCAATGCCGAGTTGTTCAATTCTGCGCATAAATACGATTCCGGCAGCGGTTGGCCGAGTTTTTATCAACCTGCCGCGGATGAAAACCTCGCCACTGAAGAAGACGTCAGTCACTTCATGCACCGCACTGAAGTCGTGTGCAAAAAATGCGACGCCCATCTCGGCCATCTGTTCGACGATGGACCGGAGCCGACCGGGCTGCGTTACTGCATTAATTCCGCCTCGCTGAAATTCGAGAAAAAGTAACCCACTTCATGCGCGTGGACATCCGTCCCGCGCTCAAGGACAATCTGCGCCGATGAAAGCCCTCTTCGATCTGTTTCCCCTGCTGATTTTTTTCGGCTCTTACGCCATGGTGGATATTTTTTTCGCCACCGGTGCGATGATGGCGGCCACCACGCTGCAAGTAGCATGGGCGTGGTTCAAACACCGCAAAGTCGAGAAGATGCTGCTGATCAGCTTTATCGCCATTATCGTCTTCGGCAGCATGACGCTGTTGCTGCACGACAAGCGTTTCATCATGATCAAGCCGACCATCGTCTATTGGATCATGTCGGGCGGCCTGCTCGTCTCGCATCTCTGGTTTAAAAAGAACCCGATCCGCCTGATGATGGAAAAGCATTTCGATGCGCCCGCCGCCGTCTGGAACCAATGGCTCTATGTCTGGGTCGCGTTTTTCGGCGCCATGGGCGTGCTCAATCTGTTTGTTGCCTACAGCTTCAGCGAAGACATCTGGGTGAAGTTCAAGGTTTTCGGCACACTGGCAATGTCACTGGTGCTGGCCTTTGTGCAGGGCTGGCGCCTGATGCGTTATGCCAAAGCCGAAAGCCAAGAGTAACGACCTGAGGTCAATGTGAACATCACGACGACGACAGCGGCAGCCACCGGCAGCCTGCTCCAACGGATCGAGCAACGCCTCGCAGTACTCGAACCCGTGGACGTGGTGCTCACGGACGACTCGGCCAAACATGCCGGCCATGCCGGTGCGCAAGGTGGCGGCGGCCATGTTGACCTCGTCATCGTCTCTTCACAATTTTCTGGTAAGACACTGCAAGCTCGCCACCGCATGATCTATGCCGCGTTGGGCGAGCTCATGCGCGGCGAGATACACGCCCTTGGGATCAAGGCGTATACTGCCGACGAAATTTAAACCGAGCCGAGGAAACTCAATGAATACCCGCCCCCTTATCCGGCTGTTTTCACTGGCAGTGCTGCCGCTGGTTCTGAGTTGCAGCGCCGGCGCTGCCGATCCGGTTGCCAAGGTCAACGGCACCGCGATTCCGCAAAGCCGCCTTGATGCAATGCTCAAAGGCGCCACCGCACAAGGTCAGCCCGAGTCGCCCGAACTGCGCAACCGCGTCCGCGACGAATTGATCACGCGTGAAATCCTGATGCAGGAAGCGGCCAAAAAAGGCACGGACAAAACAGCGGATGTCCTCAATCAGATCGAAATCCAGCGCCAAAGCCTGATCATTCAGGCCTTCCTCAACGATTATGTGCGCAGCAACCCGGTCAGCGATGAAGCCTTGCGCAAGGAATACGACAGCGCCAAGGCGGCGGCTGGCGCGAAGGAATACAAGGCACGCCACATTCTGGTCAAAGAAGAAGCCGAGGCCAAACAGATTATTGCCCAGCTGAAAAAAGGCGGTAATTTTGAAAAGATTGCCGCCGAGAAATCGGAAGATACCGGCTCGAAAAGCCGTGGCGGCGACCTCGACTGGGCCTCGCCGGCACGTTACGTCAAGCCGTTCAGCGATGCCTTGGTCAAGCTGAAGAAGGGCCAGATCACCGATACGCCGGTACAGTCACCGTTCGGCTGGCACATCATCCGCCTCGACGACGAACGTGCCACCAAGCTGCCGCCGTTTGAAGACGTCAAGAACAACATCCAGCAGCAGTTGCAGCAGCAAGTGGTACAGAAACTGATTGCCGATCTGCGCAGCAAAGCCAAGATCGAATAAGAAACCATCGCTCAAATTAAAAACGGCGCACCGCGGTGCGCCGTTTTTATTGGCGGATGGCTTGATGCGGTTTTAGCCCACCCGCCGCCGCGCATTGCGGAACATGCGCAACCACGGCCCGTCCTCACCCCAGCCCTGCGGATGCCAGGAATTCTGCACGCTGCGGAAGATGCGTTCAGGATGTGGCATCAAAATCGTAAGGCGCCCATCCGTGGTGGTAAGCCCGGTAACACCTCCGGCCGACCCGTTGGGGTTCAAGGGATAGACTTCGGTGGGCGCGCCGCGGTGATCGACAAAGCGCAGCGCCACCAAGGCTTCGGCGCGCTGCGCCGGACTGGCAAACTCGGCATAGCCTTCGCCATGCGCCACCACCACCGGCAGACGGCTG
>CAIWNB010000072.1 GCA_903913965.1 uncultured beta proteobacterium | reverse complement strand
GACCGCCGACATGCCGCTCGCGCTCGGACCCGGCAATGCAGGCTCGGTCAAGATCCTGCAACCCTCGGCCTATTGGGGCGAAGAAAACATCTGGGACAGCAAGGCCAACAACCACAATTCGATGCTCGACCGTCAGGGCCGTGTCTGGCTCGCCGCCACCGGTCACAAGCCGGACAACCCCGACTTCTGCAAGAAAGGCTCGACACATCCGTCGGCGGTCGAGTTTCCGCTCGACAGCACCAACCGTCGTGTCACGATGTACGATCCGAAGACCAAGAAATACACCGCGTATCAAACCTGCTTCGGCTCGCATCACCTGCAGTTTGGTTACGACGGTACCGACACACTGTGGATGAGCACCGGAGGTGGTGGCGGCAACGTTGGCTGGCTCAACACCAAGATGCTTGATGAGACCGGCGATATCCAAAAATCGCAAGGCTGGACGGCGCTGGTGCTGGATACCAACGGCAACGGTCAACGCGACGAATACACCGAACCGGGCAAGCCACAGGAAGCCGGCAAGGACATGCGTATCGGCGCCACCTTCTACGCGGTAATGCCGAGCCCGACCGATGGTTCGGTGTGGGGCACGCTGCGCGGTAACCCGGGCGCGATCGTGCGTATTGATCCGACCAAGAACCCGCACAAGGCACTGGCCGAGCAATACAACGTGCCCCTGCCGGGCTTCGGTCCGCGTGGTGGTGATATCGACAAGCAGGGCCGCGTCTGGGTCTCGTTGGCCAGCGGCCACATGGGCGTATTCGACCGCCGGTTGTGCAAGGGCCTGCTCAACGGCCCGAAAGCCACTGGCGACCACTGCCCCGAAGGCTGGGCCTTCCACCAGTATCCTGGCCCCGGCTTCAAAGGCATCGGCGAGAACAGCGCCGAGTCGAGCTACTACTCGTGGGTCGACCAGCACAACACCTTCGGTCTTGGCGACGACATCCCAATGTCCACCGCCAATCTGATGGACGGATTGGTCGCGCTGAACAAAGACGGCAAGATGGTCTCGATCCGCGTGCCCTACCCGCTGGGCTTTTACGCCAAGGGCTTTGACGGCCGTATCGACGATCCAAACGCCGGTTGGAAAGGCCGCGGCCTGTGGGCGGCCAATGGGGATCGCACACCGTGGTTGATTGAAGGCGGCAAAGGCACCAAGCCGCTGGCTGCGCACTTTCAAATCCGGCCAGACCCACTGGCACACTAGAAACCCGGCGGCGCGGGTTGCACTCCCGCGCCGCCGCTCTTTGGTGGAGGCATGATGGATTTCCTTCTCGACTACATTTCCGTCAACACGTTCTGGACCATCCTCTTGATGGGCCATGCCTTGTTGTCGGTTGCACTGCTCGGTGCAATCACGCATCAGGCAGCCGCCGTGTTCGCGCCGACACGCACCGGGGTTAACCCCGGCTTCGTCAGCCACTTTCGTTCGGTATCGGGCCCGCGCTACGCCACCGCCGTCTGCGTTTTGTGGATAATCACCTTCATCCTCGGTGGCTGGATCTACGCCAAGTACCGCATCTATGTACGCATCCCGATGGAACAAGAGGGCTTCTGGAAAACCCAGGGGGCCTTCGAATTAAAAGAACACCTCACAACGATCGGCCTCGGCTTGCTGCCGTTTTATTGGCATCTCTGGAAAAACGCGCGTCACGCCGCTTTTGAACAAGCGCGCAAATGGCTGACCGTGGTGCTCGCCGTGATTTGCTGGTACGCGTTTCTCGCCGGTCACGTCGTCAACAATGTGCGCGGGTTTGGCCTGTGAATCAGCAGACCTCAAACACCGCACAGGACCTCTCACCGGCCGGCACCTTCGCCCTCGTCTTCGGCGTCGCGTTTGCCATTCTCTACGTGATCTGCGATATGGCGGCGTTACCGCTCTTCACCTACCACCCCGGCACCGGCCGCATCGATCCAGGCTTTGCGCGGGCACGCATGGACGAGGGTCCGGCAATGTATTGGTATGGCTGGATCGCCAGCTCAACACTAGGCGCACTCCTCGCCGGCGGTCTCGCCACCCTGCTACCGGCAAAACTCCGCGCGCGAATTCCGACGGCATTGGCGTGGCTGATACCGATCGTGCTGCTGCCGGTGCTGGTTTATTCGTTAAAATTCTACTGGCGTTGGGAATAGCCGTTCATCTGCGCAGCAGCGAGCGATTTCCAACACCATCAATCTGCTGATTTCTGGAATGTCCCTATGAAGATGCTGATCCGTTTATTGGCGTTGGCACTGAGCGTGACTGCCGCGACACAAGCTAT
>CAIWNB010000071.1 GCA_903913965.1 uncultured beta proteobacterium | reverse complement strand
CTGCAGACCGGGCACTCATACGCATTGCCGCTGTAGAACGGCGTTTTTAGCCAACGGACAAATGCCTTCTTGAAATCCTTGACCTTGTAACCTTTGTAGCGTGCGAGCACTGGACGTCCTTGACAGGCGGATGATGGCTGCAAGTATACCGCGTGCTTATCGCGCTACTGCGCAGGCGGCACCGCGGCAGAGCAAATAGAGGCTGTTGGCCGCCAGTTTATAGTGCTTGAACGTGCGGCCCAGGCGCGGATCTTCTTCGTATGCGATGACAAAACCGGACTCCCATTCCGCCGGAGCCCGTTTCAACGACGGCGCAGGATATATAGAAGAATCGATATAACCGGCGACGCTCATGCCGCTGGCGCTCACATCATTGACATAAAGCGGATGACCCGCCGTCAACGCAATAATCTCACGTGCCGCCTGCGCGTAATTCTCACCACGGTAATCATGCTGGTAATACGGAAACAAAAACGCCAGAACTATCACCTTGAAGACCAACATACCAACCAGCCAGCGTCGCACCTTGCCAATCACCGCTTCGCCTGAACGCCACAGGACCACCGCAGCCACCAGCGCGAACAGCGGATAAATCGGCAGCAGATAGCGTATACCGCTGATCGGCGCCAACCAGTAAGGCAAATAGCACAACAGCGCCATCGCCAGGGCGACCGCCAGCAGCGGCTCGGCGGTCAGGGCGATGCGACGACGCCATGCGTAAAACATCGCCAGCGGCAGTGCAGGCAACATCCGTAATATCGATTCCGCCGGAAATCCGATCAACTGGCGCAAATAAGCAGCCCCACTTTCCGGCATCAATTTGGCAACGACCTCAGCAAACATGCGCGGACCTTGGCCGCTGTTAGCAGGCACCCAATGCAACCAAGCCAGCGGTGCCATTAAAGCGGCCAGATGCATGGCAATCGAAAAACGGCCAAGCAGTACACGACGGCCTGAACTCGTAAACAACAGTACGAACACTGCGGAGGCATAGAACACGTACGCAGTAAAAGCCTTGCTCATGAAGGCACAGGTCAACGCAAGGACAGCGGCCGCCAGTAACGCTGGCCGATCTTCTATACAGGCGACCCATAACGCGGCAATCGCAGCGAAAATAAACATCGCAAACAAGGGGTCCACATAGGCCAGCCAGCCGCGATACAACGCCACATCAGCCATCGTTAGATAAACCAACGCGGCAAACCACGCCAGACCACGGTCACGTAACAGGCGCAACGCCAGCCAACCCAGTATCGCAGCCGTCGCCAACGTAGCGCCTATCGTGATGGCGCGTGCCACCGGCAACATGAATGGCCAGCCAACCAACGATGCGAAGGGGATGATGAGCCAGGTATAGAAGGGGTTATGTTGGAGATTCCCTCCATACATATGCTGCCGGACCCAGTCGCCGTTCTGCCACATCTCGAGCGCGGAAATCGGAAATATCGCTTCCTCGCCGACGTAATAAAACGCCAGGGCAGGCGCATAAGCCACTGCCGCGATGATCACGAGCCAGCGCAGGCGGCGCGTTAACAGCGGGTAAGTGTCAGAAGTATTCACGTCAATGTAGGGTTTGTAGAAGACAGGGTCACATTAATCGGGCACATAAAGCCCGGCTGGAATTTTGGTGGTCGGTGCCAAGGCGAGCTGATACCCATCCGCCGCCCAGAAGCGCGCAAAAATCCGCGCATAGCAAGCGGGCAACGCATGATGCTCATCGACAAACTCCGCCGCAATACAGCCGTAACGCTCCGATTGACCGGCGTCGAGAATAACAGCATTAGCCTTTTGCGCCCACGCCGCGAGATCACGCTTGGTTTGCATAAGCAATGGCGCGAGGCGGGGTGAGGCCAGAAAAGCCCGCTCCATGCCGGGCAGTAACGGCGGAAGAATCAACAGCAAGCGGCCACCAGCTGCGCGCTGATCCTGCGCCAGCCGCGTCAAACGCTCAAGCAACTGCGGTTGCGGCACACCACCCGCCTTGATCAAATCAATAGCGTATTTTGAACTGGGCACCACCGCACTACCGATCAAAGTCTCGACCCGTTGCACAGGCACAGGCTCAAGATTGGCAAAGGTTGCGCTGCCATCGTAGCGAAAGCCCGTACAGGTACCGCGAAAAATAGTATCGAAGTCACGCGCGGGTCTGCCATCAGGGCAGCGATAAATCTCGCCACCGGTACCGAAGAGTAGCGCCTGCAAGGCCGCGACGGGCGCCGGGCTACGGACAATCTGCGCAAGGCTGGAAAATAAATTTTTGACGCGCGGCAGGGATAGCGCGTCCTGCAGTTGCTGAGTCAATCGTACTTCGCCGCCCACTTGAGGCGTATGAGCATCAGGAGCAGCAACCGTGACTGCTCCCACCGCGGTAGGCGGACGAAACACGAAGCCGAGCGCCCAATCGAGCGGCAACAGCATGAGCTTCCATTGCCCGGGATAAGACTGCACCATGAACTCGGCCTCACCGAGGGAGACGGGCAATTCATTCCCGGTCTGCGAAAAATTGTAGATCGACACGCCAGGCGGAAACATCTCCTGTGTAATGCTCATTGCGGTCGATGAACCGAACACGACTGCATTGATCTCCGGCAACCGATCAAACAGGCGCGCTGATTTGAAGGGGCGGTTGGCCGACAGCGGCGGCGCATAAGTAACGCCGCGCGTTTCCTGCTGCCAACGACTGGCTTCGAGCACCACCGCCACTCCGCCCAAGCTGCGTAAGCCGAGCAGATAATTGAGCACGAGCACCGGCAGCAGTATGGCCAGACAGGCGACGGCAAAAATCATCACATAGCGGCGGTGTATGGGCTGTTCGCTCATCAGAACTGAAAATACAAAAATTCGGACTGCCGGTGCAGATTAAAAATCGCCAGTGTCAGCAGTGCGGCGGCAATCAGCGCATAGATGGGACGCGGCGACCACTTGAGCCGGCCTTCGGTGGTATCGGCCGGCAACATCAGCGCCGGCCTGCACGCCGACATGAACTGCTGGGTATTAGGCGCAAACCAAACCACCAGCAGGAGCACCCAAATCCAGTTAATGAGCCCACCGGTGACGAGATCACGCGTCTCGCCAAACACCACTCCATGGGCGGCCAGCCATGCGCCAAAAATACCCCACTTCGGCAGCCAGAAATCAGGCAGCACCAGTCCGTTGACACCGGCCATCGCCTTGAGCATGAGCACCGCCGCATCGAGATCAGGCGCACGAAACACTACCCACGCCACCACCACCGCGACAAAAGTCAGCAGGATACTGCAGGCGCGGCCCACGACACTGGACGCCTGCGGATTCTGACCAAGCCGCAGGCACAACAACTGCCAACCGTGATTGATGGCGAGATAAGCACCGTGCAGCGCGCCCCATAGCACAAAGGTCCAGCCGGCGCCGTGCCACAAGCCACCGAGCACCATGGTAATCAGCAGATTCAGATAACGACGCGCCGGCCCCTTGCGATTGCCGCCCAGCGGCACATAAAGGTAATCGCGTAAAAAGCGCGACAACGTCATATGCCAGCGCCGCCAGAACTCGATGATATTCACGGCACGATAGGGCGAATGAAAATTCAACGGCAGCGTCACACCAAAAAGGCGCGAGAGTCCGATCGCCATATCCGAGTACCCGGAGAAATCAAAATACAACTGAAAGGTATACGCCAGCGCACCAGCCCAGGCTTCGAGTGCGCCCAGCGGAACCCCCGAGGCGGCGGCATCGAACACCGGCCGCGCATAGCCGCCCATCGGATCTGCCAGCATGATTTTCTTGAACAGGCCAATGGCAAAGATCGTCAAGCCGACCGCAGCGTTTTCGTAACTGAAGCGGTAGGTCTCAGCGCGCCGGAACTGCGGCATCATTTCTGCGTGATGTAACACCGGACCGGCGATCAGATGTGGGAAATAAGTGACGAACAAACCATAGTGTATGAAGTTGTATTCGCGCACCTTACCGGCATACACATCGGCAAGAAAGGCAATCTGGGTAAAGGTAAAAAACGAAATGCCCAACGGCAAAATGATTTCACCCAGCGACAAGCCGCCACCGGTCAGGTGGTTGAAACTGCCAAGAAAAAAATTCGCATATTTGAAGTACGCCAGTAGCAAGAGGTTGGCGCTGATCGCCGCGATCAGCCATCCTTTGGCACGCGGCTGTGCGTGCACAGCGACCGCTCGACCGATGCCAGCGCCAAAATAAAAATTGCAGACGATGGAAGCCACCAGCAGTCCGAGGTAAGCGGGGTTCCACCAGCCGTAAAAGAACAGCGAGGCGGCGGTCAGCCACGCCGCCGCCAGTTGCGTCGAGATCCGCGCCAGCAAAAAGAATCCCGCCAGCGTCAGCGGCAGAAAACAGAAGATGAAAGCGTTTGAATTAAACAGCATGGCGGTGCGTCGACATCCTTCCGGCGGCGGAAGGCGCGTGCGGCTTAAGCGGCGCCGGTGCCACGCGCCGCGTAGAAGCCCTTGACCGTATCAATCACCGCGTCGACTTCCGCATCCGTGATGCCGTAATACAACGGCAATCGCAACAAACGCGCGCTCAGATCATCGGTGACCGTAAAGCTGCCGCTGGCGCGGCCCCAGCGCATGCCACCGGGGGATGAATGTAGCGGAACATAGTGCGAAACCGACAGCATTTCGCTTGCCTTGAGATGCGCCGCCAGCGCCATGCGCGTGTCCAGCGAGTCGGGCAGCACGTAAAAAATATGCGCATTGCCGAGGCGATCCGGATAGGCCGCGCGCGGCAGTTCAAACACACCGCTCGCCGCCAGCGCCGACAGCCCGGCGTAATAACGCGCCCAAATTGCGCGTCGGCGCGCGATGACTTCGTCGCCGTGCGCGAGCTGGCCTTCGAGAAAGGCGGCCACCAGTTCACTCGGCAAAAACGATGAGCCGATATCAACCCAGGTGTACTTGTCGACCTCACCGCGCAAAAAGCGGCTGCGGTTGGTGCCTTTCTCACGAATGATTTCGGCGCGTTCAATCAGGCGCTCATCGTTAATGAGCAAGGCGCCGCCCTCGCCGCTGATCAGATTCTTGGTCTCATGAAAGCTGATGCAGCCGAGGTGCCCGATGGTGCCGAGATTGCGCCCCTTGTAGGTCGCCAGCAGCGCCTGCGCCGCATCTTCGATCACCAACAAATGATGTTTAGCGGCGATCGCCATGATCGCAT
This sequence comes from uncultured beta proteobacterium, assembly GCA_903913965.1. Taxonomy (GTDB): domain Bacteria; phylum Pseudomonadota; class Gammaproteobacteria; order Burkholderiales; family SG8-41; genus PALSA-1004. The sequence goes on along the minus strand of CAIWNB010000071.1, from coordinate 409 downwards.
CCATATCGCAGCCCACACCAGCGTAATGCACCACAGCGATGGCCTTGGTGCGCGGCGTGATCGCCGCCTCGATCAAGCGCTCGTCGAGATTAACGTTGTCGGCACGCACGTCGACAAACACCGGCACCGCGCCGCGCAGCGCAAATGCGTTGGCCGTCGAGACAAAGGTATACGAAGGCATGATGACTTCGTCGCCGGGCGCCAGATCACACAGCATGGCCGCCATTTCCAGCGCGCCGGTGCAGGAGTGTGTGAGCAACGCACGCTTGCAGCCGAGGCGTTCTTCGAGCCATTTCTGGCAGCGTTTGGTGTAGTAACCATCGCCGGACAAATGGCCGCGCGCGAGCGCATCGGCGATATTGGCCAGTTCGGTGCCGACGGCAGTGGGTTTGTTAAAGGGTATTTTCAT
>CAIWNB010000070.1 GCA_903913965.1 uncultured beta proteobacterium | reverse complement strand
GGGCCACGTCATCCTCAAGGAATTTTATTTCCCCGATAGCGGTGAGCGCAGCGCTTACTTTGACGATTACGTGCGCCGTTACACCGACATGCCGATGCTGGTGATGTTGAAGGAGCACACGCTGCCGGACGGCGCGGTGATCATGGTGCCCGACCGCTATGTACGGGCCTCTGATTTCAACGGCAAGCTCGGTCAGGACAACAACCCGGAATGGAAGACGGTCGCTCTCGACGAGGCCGGCAAGGTGGTGCTGCCCCACGGGGCGATCGGCTTTCGCTGGGGCGCGGACGGTCGTGCCGACCAGGGGCAGTGGAATCTCGAGGCCAAGGAAGCGCGGCACGGCGGCGCGGTCAAACTCAAGCTGTCGCTGCTCGAAGGTGAAACACCCGGCACTGCCACGGCGAAAGTTGGTTTTCCGTATTTCGGCGGCATCGTCAGCGAGCATTTTCCCAACAACAAGCAGACTGATGTTCTGGTGCGTACCGTGCCCGTACAGCGCATCGCGCTTGGCAAGGCGGGTGACCAACGCGACGCACTGGTTGCCACCGTATTCGATCTGCAGGTCGCCAACTACGGTGTGGCGCGCGGGCTGCCCGGTGAACTGGCGGCCCAGGACTTTGACGACGACACGCCCTATACCCCGGCGTGGCAGGAGCGCATCACCGGCACGCCGCGCGCACAGTTGATCGAGGTGGCGCGCGAGTTTGCAGAAAACGCGCACAAGACCCATGGCAAGTCGATGGTGATCATCGGCGCGGCGATGAACCACTGGTATCACAGCGACATGAATTATCGCGGTGTCATCAATATGCTGATGATGTGCGGCTGCATCGGCCAGAGCGGCGGCGGCTGGGCGCATTACGTCGGCCAGGAGAAGCTGCGTCCGCAGACCGGCTGGACGGCGCTGGCGTTCGCGCTCGACTGGATCCGGCCACCACGCCAGATGAACAGCACCAGCTTTTTCTACGCGCATACCGACCAGTGGCGTTACGAAAAGCTGGGTATGGAAGAGGTGATTTCGCCGCTGGCCGACAAAAAGCTCTATGCCGGCAGCATGATTGATTACAACGTGCGCGCCGAGCGCATGGGCTGGCTGCCGAGTGCGCCGCAGCTGCAGACCAATCCGCTGCAGGTGGTGCGTGATGCGGCCGCCGCCGGTGTCGAGGCCAAAGACTACGCGGTGCAGGCGCTGCAGGACGGCACGCTGAAGATGAGCTGCACCGATCCCGATCATCCCGACAACTGGCCGCGCAATATGTTTGTCTGGCGGTCGAATTTGCTCGGTTCGTCGGGCAAGGGCCACGAGTATTTTCTCAAGCATCTGCTCGGCACCAGCCACGGCGTGCAGGGCAAGGATCTCGGCAGTGACGAGGCCAAACCCACCGAGGTGGTGTGGCACGAGAAGGCGCCCGAGGGCAAGCTCGATCTGCTGGTGACGCTTGATTTTCGCATGAGCACCACCTGTCTCTACAGCGACATCGTCTTGCCAACGGCGACCTGGTACGAAAAGAACGACCTCAACACCAGCGATATGCATCCATTCATTCATCCGCTCTCCACCGCGGTGGACCCGGCCTGGCAGTCGCGCAGCGACTGGGATATCTACAAGGGCTTCGCGAAAAAATTCAGCGAGCTGTGTGTCGGTTACCTCGGTGTCGAAAAGGAACTGGTGCTGACGCCGTTGATGCATGACAGCCCCGGTGAGCTGGCGCAACCCTTCGAGGTCACCGACTGGAAGCGCGGCGAGTGTGCGCTGATTCCGGGCAAGACCGCACCGAATATCCAGGTGGTCGAACGTGACTATCCGAACGTCTATAAACGCTTCACCGCGCTTGGCCCCTTGTTGAACAAGGCCGGCAACGGCGGCAAGGGTATCGCCTGGAACACGCAGACTGAAGTCACGCAGCTGGGCGAACTCAACGGCCTGACGTTGGCCGCCGGGGTGACCTGCGGCATGCCGAAAATCGAGACCGACATCGATGCTGCCGAGGTGGTGCTGATGCTGGCCCCCGAAACCAACGGTCACGTCGCAGTCAAAGCCTGGCAGGCGCTGGGCCGGCAGACCGGTCTTGATCACACGCATCTGGCGGTGCACCGCGAGGACGAGAAGATCCGCTTTCGCGATATTCAGGCGCAGCCGCGCAAGATTATTTCCAGTCCGACGTGGAGCGGCATCGAGAGTGAGACGGTCTCGTATAACGCCGGCTATACCAATGTGCACGAGATGATTCCATGGCGCACGCTGAGCGGACGCCAGCAGTTTTATATGGACCATCCGTGGATGCGCGCTTTTGGCGAGGGCTTCTCGACTTATCGTCCGCCGGTGGATTTGAAGACCACCGCCGGCATCCAGGGCATCAAACCCAACGGTAACCCGGAGATCGCGCTCAACTTCATCACGCCGCACCAGAAGTGGGGCATCCACTCAACCTATACCGACAATCTGCTGATGCTGACGCTCAGTCGCGGCGGCCCCTGCGTGTGGCTCAGCGAGGACGATGCCAAGCGTGCCGGCATTGTCGATAACGACTGGATCGAGCTGTTCAATATCAACGGTGCAATTGCAGCGCGCGCGGTGGTTAGTCAGCGCGTCAATCCGGGCATGGTGATGATGTACCACGCGCAGGAAAAAATCGTCAACACGCCAGGCTCGGAGATCACCGGTGCACGCGGCGGCATTCACAACTCGGTGACGCGCATTGTCTTGAAGCCGACGCACATGATCGGCGGCTATGCGCAGTTCAGCTACGGCTTTAATTATTACGGAACCATCGGCACCAACCGTGACGAGTTCGTGGTGGTGCGCAAGATGAACAAGATCGACTGGCTCGACACGCCGGTGGCCGATGAGCTGGTGCGGCCGGTACAGGCGCAGGGAGAGGTTGTATGAAGACATACCCCGACATGGTTGGCGTGGCGCCGGTGGCGTTCTGCGCCGTCGCCACCGTTACGCAGGAGGCAGCATGAAAATCCGCGCCCAAATCGGCATGGTGTTGAATCTCGACAAGTGCATCGGTTGTCACACCTGTTCGGTGACTTGCAAGAACGTCTGGACCAGCCGGCCCGGCATGGAATACGCCTGGTTCAACAACGTGGAGACCAAGCCCGGCATCGGTTATCCGAAGGAATGGGAGAACCAGGACAAATGGAACGGCGGCTGGGTACGCAAAGCCGACGGCCGCATCGAGCCGCGGCAGGGCGCGAAGTGGAAACTGCTGATGCGCATCTTCGCCAATCCCAATCTGCCCGAGATCGACGATTACTACGAACCGTTCACCTTCGACTACGGACATTTGCAGGCGGCGCCCGAGATGAAGGCGACGCCGACCGCGCGCCCGCGCAGCCTGATCACCGGCAAGCAGATGGACAAGATCGTCTGGGGTCCGAACTGGGAGGAGATCCTCGGCGGCGAGTTTGCCAAGAGGAGCAAGGATAAAAATTTCGGGAACGGTTTCGAAGAAACGCAAAAGCAGATCTACGGCCAGTTCGAGAACACGTTCATGATGTACCTGCCGCGCCTCTGCGAACACTGCCTGAACCCGGCCTGCGTGGCGAGCTGTCCCTCGGGGTCGATTTACAAGCGCGAGGAAGACGGCATCGTCCTCATCGATCAGGACAAGTGCCGCGGCTGGCGCATGTGCGTGAGCGGTTGTCCTTACAAGAAGATTTATTACAACTGGAAGAGCGGCAAGGCGGAGAAATGTATTTTCTGTTTTCCGCGCATCGAAGCCGGCCAGCCGACGGTGTGTTCGGAGACCTGCGTCGGCCGCATCCGCTATCTCGGCGTGCTGCTCTATGACGCCGATCGCATTGCCTCGGCCGCTGCGGTGGTGCACGACCGCGATTTGTATCAGGCGCAGCTCGACATCTTCCTCGACCCCCATGATCCGCAGGTGATCGCACAGGCCGCACTCGATGGCATTCCAGACAAGTGGATGGAAGCCGCGCGCAACAGCCCGGTTTACAAGATGGCGGTGCAATGGAAGGTAGCGCTGCCGCTGCATCCGGAATATCGCACCCTGCCGATGGTGTGGTACGTGCCGCCGTTGTCGCCGATCAGTGCCGCCGCCAATGCCGGTCGCGTGCCGGCCCGCGGCGTCATTCCCGATGTCAGCCAGTTGCGCATCCCGGTGCAGTATCTCGCCAATCTGCTGACGGCGGGCGACACCGCACCGGTGGTGCGTGCACTCGAGCGCATGTTGGCGATGCGCGCTTATCAGCGCGAGAAGCATGTCGAGGGGCGCATCAATACCGCCGCCCTTGACCAGGTTGGCATGTCGCAGGCCGAAGTTGAAGAGATGTACCGCGTCATGGCCATCGCCAACTACGAGGACCGCTTCGTGATTCCCAGCACGCACCGCGAATATGCGGAGAACACCTTCAATGTGCGCGGCGGCTGCGGCTTCTCGTTTGGCAACGGCTGCTCGGAAGGCACCGGCCAGACCAGTCTCTTCGGCAGCGAGAAAAAACGCACCATTCCCATCAAGCTGGAGGTCTGATCATGGCTGACTTTATAAAACTGCGGCCGGCGGCCGGCAGTCTGCGGGTACTGGCAGCGCTGCTGGCTTATCCCGACGCTGCGCTGCGCCAGCATCTGGCCGAGATGCGCGACATTCTGCGTGACGAAGCGGCGCTGTCGACGCCGCGTCTCGTCGCCTTGCAGGCTTTGATCGACCATCTTGCTGCGGCTGAACTGTTGGAGAGTGAAGCGGATTACGTCGAACTCTTCGACCGCGGGCGCGGCACCTCATTGCATCTGTTCGAACACGTGCATGGTGACTCGCGTGACCGTGGTCCGGCGATGATCGATCTCGCCCAGACCTATGAAAAAGCCGGGCTCTACCTGGCGCCCGGTGAGCTGCCCGATTATCTGCCCGCAGTGCTGGAGTTTGTTTCCACCCAGCCGCCGACGGAGGCGCGCGCCTTTCTTGGCGAGATGGCGCACATCTTCAACGCCATCTTCAGCGCCTTGCAACAGCGCTCCAGCCCGTACGCCGGCGTGCTTGCGGCATTGCTTGAGCTGGCCGGTGAAAAAGCGCAGACGGTGGCGCTGGCTGCCGAACCCTCGATTGATGAGAGCTGGAATGAGCCGCTGGTCTTCGACGGTTGTTCTACCCGCGGGCAGGCCCGACCCGGCCAGCCGCAACCGGTTCGCCTCATCCGCAAGACTGCCAAATCAGGAGTGGTCACATGAACGCCTTTGAATCTTATCTGCATACTTTTTTGTTCGGTTCTTATCCGTACATCTGCATGGTGGTGTTTCTGGCCGGCAGCCTCGCCCGCTTTGACCGCGACCAATACACCTGGAAGAGTGACTCCTCGCAGATGCTGCGCACCGGTACCTTGCGCTGGGGCAGCAACCTGTTTCACATCGGCATTCTGTTTTTGTTTTTCGGCCACTTCGCCGGCTTGCTGACGCCGCACTGGGTCTATGCATCCTTCATCACGCCGGCCGACAAGCAGATGGTGGCGATCGTCGCCGGTGGTGTGGCCGGCTTGCTGTGCTTCATCGGGCTGACCCTGTTGATACACCGTCGCATGTTTGACCCGCGCATCCGCCTCACCAGTCATCGGACTGATCTGGCGATCCTGATGATCTTGTGGGTGCAGCTGACACTCGGGCTGATCACGTTGCCGTTATCGCTGTCGCACGCTGACGGCGCGGTGATGCTGGTGCTGGCCGACTGGGCGCAACGGGTGATGACTTTTCGTGCCGGTGCCGCCGGCGGGCTGATCCCGCTGGCCTGGCCGTACAAAGTGCATATCGTGCTCGGCATGACGATCTTTTTGCTTTTTCCGTTCAGCCGTTTGGTGCACGTGTGGAGCGGCTTTGCCTCCATCGGTTATTTGTTCCGCCCGTATCAGATCGTACGCAGCCGCCGTTTGAATCTGCCGGCCGGCCATCAACAGCCGCGCGCCGGTCTTTAATCGTGCGCATCTCTATGAGAGGACGTAATCAATGATGGATACCCTGACGGCGGCCCCCAGCGCGGTGGCCCATATCAACGGCGTGGCTTTGCATGTGCGCGGCGAGGTGCTGACGGAGGCGGTGTTACGTCAGCGGGCCTGCAGTGAGTTGTTGCGTCAGGCCGCGCAAGCCGCCGGCCTGCTGGCGGCCGATGATGCCGCGTATGCCGACGGCGTGATCAGCGCGGCGGCCACCCAGGCGGTGGAACGCTTGCTCGAACAGGCGGTGCCGGTGGCGGAGCCGTCGGATGCAGCCTGCCGTCGCTATTACGCTGCCCATCAAAGCCGTTACGCCAGCGGCGAACGCGTGCGCCTGCGGCATATTTTGTTTGCGGTGACCCCCGGCGTTGATGTCGGCGCCTTGCGCCAACGCGCGGAGGCGATTTATCTCGAGGTGCGTTGTCATGACGCCTCTGCTGCAGACGGATTTGCCGCGGCGGCGCGCAGTGGGTCGAATTGTCCGAGTGGTGCCGAGGGCGGCGAGTTGGGCTGGCTCACAGCGGCGGATTGCGCGCCGGAATTTGCGCGCGAAGTCTTCGCGCATACAGAGGTCGGTGTGCTGCCGCGTCTGCTCCACAGTCGTTTCGGTTTGCATATCGTCGAGGTGCTCGAACGCGAGCCCGGCGTGGCGCAGGAGTATGCGACGGTGCGTGGTGCGGTTGCGATGGCGCTGCGTCAGCAAACCTTCGTCACCGCGCTCCGGCAATACCTGTGCGTGCTGGCCGCCGCCGCGGTGGTCGAAGGCGTGGCGCTGGAAACGGCTGATACGCCCTTGCTGCAGTAAACATGGCCATCAACCAATCGGACTTTGATGATCTCTTGCAGGCGGCCTGCGCGCAGGTCGCGCCACAGCGCTTGTTGTTTGTGTTTGCGCAGGCGGTGTTGCCTGATGACTGTAGCGACGCGCAGCGCGCAGCGTTTGCCGCCGGCGACGGCGGGGCCCTCGCCCCCTTGATGTCGGTCGATAAAACGCCGGCGGAGCTCGCCGGCTTCGCTGCCCTGGTTGCAGAGTCGCAGGCGTTGAGCGCCGGCTGGGCGGCGGTGTTTGTCGCCAGTCTCGGCGGGCGCGGCGGGTCTGCGCCGACGACGACAGAAACCGCGCGTGCGTTGGAACAGATGATAGACGCGGTGGGCAACGGTCGCTTCGGCACCATGCTCGCCTTTAATCGCGAGGGCGGGATCCTGTCGTTTGCATGAACGCCGCACCCGCGTGGCGCTGCACAGCACCGTTTCAGCCATGACGGGTTGGTGGAAACGTCGGGCAACGCAGACTCTTTATTGAAAAGAGAACAACATGAATCAGGTACATCCGGCTGAATTTGCGTTATGGAATCTGGGCTTTCGCCCGTTTTATTTACTGGCGGCCGCGTTCAGCGCGGTCGGTATGTTGTGGTGGGCGGCACAGTTTTCCGGCTATGTGCCGGCGGCGGCTTTGTCCGGTGCGGTGTGGCATAGCCATGAAATGTTGTTCGGCTACACCACCGCCATCATCGCCGGGTTTTTGCTCACCGCTGTGCGTAACTGGACGGCCCAACCGACGCCGACCGCTGTGCCGCTGATGGCACTGGCCGCGTTGTGGTTGGCAGGGCGCGTTCTGATGCTGACTTCATGGGCGATGACCGCCGCCGTGGTGAATGCGGCGTTTCCGCTGGCCGTCGCGCTGGCGATCGGTATTCCGCTGGTGAGGGCGCGCAACACGCGCAATTATTTTTTTATCGCACTGCTGCTGTTGATCAGCGCCTTGGTGCTGGCGGTGCACCTCGCCCTGCAGGGGCGTTTTGAACTCTCGCCGCGGATGGGTTTGCAGCTGGGGCTCGATGTGGTGTTGTTCATCATGGTGGTGATGGGCGGCCGGGTGATCCCGATGTTTACCAACAACGGTGTGCCGGGCAGCAATGCGACACGCCATGCGCTGCTGGAAAAAATCGCGCCCGCCATGATTGCGCTGCTGTTTGCCGCCGATCTGTTGCAGGCGGATAGCCTGATCATGGCCGGCCTCGCGCTGGCCGCTGCACTCGTGCATGCCCTGCGCTTGGGCTTATGGAAACCCTGGCGCACGCTGGGTACGCCGCTGGTGTGGATACTGCATGCGGCTTATGCGTGGATCGTCGTGCATCTGGCCTTGCGGGGTCTGGCTGCGCTGGATGTGTTCCCGGCATCGGCGGCGACGCATGCGCTGACCGCCGGCGCGATCGGCGGCCTCACGCTCGGCATGATGACGCGCACTGCGCGCGGCCACACCGGTCGCCGTCTGATCACGGATGGTTTCGAGCACAGCGCGTTCCTGCTGGTGCAGGCGGCGGCGCTGGTGCGGGTGTTTGGCGGTGTGTTGTTACCGTCTGCGTATGTGGCCAGCGTGCAGTTATCGGCGGTTTTGTGGGCGGCCGCCTTCGCTGTTTATGCAGTCCGCTATTGGCCGGTGTTGACGCGTTCGCGCGTCGACGGCCAGCCGGGTTAAGGCGCCGCCGGCCGCATCAAGCCGCGCGCGCGGCGGATGCGGCTGCTTTAGACGTAGAGGTAGACGTGCTTGGGCGTATTCCGGCGTGCTCAGACCTGCAAAGGTGCCCAGATGCGCCCGGCGGTGCTCACCCCAGCCACGGCATCGCCTGCCGATGACGTTGTTCGAAGGCTTCAATCTCGTTACTGTATTGCATGACGAGGCCGATATCGTCGAGGCCTTTCAACAGGCGCTCTTTGGCGTTGGCATCGATCTCGAAGGCATGGCGGGCACCGTCGGGCGCGGTGACGTGCTGCGCGTCGAGATCAATGCTGATGGTGGCGCCCGGGCTGGCGTGCAATTGCGCGCGCAGGCTGGCGCACACCGCATCCGGCAGGACTACCGGCAGCATGCCGTTTTGCAGTTCGTTGCCGTAATGAATGTCGCCGAACGAGGGCGCGATGACGGCACGGATGCCGAAGTCGAACATCACATAGACGGCGGCTTCGCGTGACGATCCGCAACCGAAGTTGGTGGCGGCGACCAGTATCTTCGCCGCACGATAAGGCGCTTTGTTCAGCACGAAGTCCGGATTCTCGCTGCCATCGGCGTGAAAGCGAATGTCGTGAAAAGCCAGCTTGTCATAGCCGGGGCCGCGCAGCTTGCGCAGAAAACGTCCGGGGATGATTTTGTCGGTGTCGATATTCGCCATGTCGAGGGGCGCGGCGACTGCGGTCAGTTTGGTGAAGGCTTCCATGTCACTGTGCTCCGATCAGCGTGCGCACGTCGGTTAGATGTCCGGTGACCGCAGCGGCGGCCACCATCGCCGGGCTCATCAGATGGGTGCGCGCGCCCTTGCCCTGACGGCCTTCAAAATTGCGGTTTGAGGTCGATGCACAACGCTCGCCTGCCGGCACGGTGTCACCGCTCATGGCGACGCAACTCGAGCAGCCCGAACTGCGCCACTCAAAGCCGGCTTCCTTGAAGATGCGATCGAGGCCCTCGGCTTCGGCCTGGCGCTTGATCGCCGTCGAGCCCGGTGAAACCCAGCCCTTAACCACGATCTTGCGGCCTTTCAACACCGCCGCCGCGGCGCGCAGATCGTCGAGCCGGCCGTTGGTGCAGGTGCCGATGAAGGCGTTGTCGATCTTGATCGACGCCAGCGGCATGCCGGGTGTCAGGCCCATGTATTGCACCGCCTGTTCGAGTTGAGCCCGTTGTTCGGCACTGCTGCCGCGCGCCGGATCGGGCACCGCGGCGCTGATCATCAGCGCCTGTTCGGGGCTGGTGCCCCAGGTCACCATCGGTTCCAGTGTCGAGGCGTCGAGCGAGACTTCGCGGTCGAAGTGCGCGCCCGCATCGGAGGGCAGACTGCGCCAATCGGCGAGTGCTTGTTCCCAGAGCGCATCGCGGGGTGCGTATTGACGACCGTTGAGATAGGCGTAAGTCGTGTCGTCGGGGGCGACCATGCCGCAGCGCGCGCCAGCCTCGATCGACATATTGCAGACGGTGAGGCGGCCTTCCATCGACAACGCACGGATCGCCGAACCGGCGTATTCGATGGCGTGACCGGTCGCGCCGGCGGTGCCGATCTTGGCGATGATGGCGAGGATGATGTCCTTGGCAGTGACGCCGGCGGGAATTGCACCATCGACGGTGATGCGCATCAGCTTTGGTTTCTTTTGCCAGAGGCATTGTGTGGCGAGGATTTGTTTGAGTTGCGAGGCGCCCAGACCGAAGGCGATCGAGCCGAGGGCGCCGTGAGTCGAGGTGTGCGAGTCGGCCACCGTGATGACCATGCCCGGCTGCGTGATGCCGAGCTCGGGGCCGATCACATGCACGATGCCCTGCTGCGGATGATCGAGATCGTAATAGCGGTCGATATCGTTGGCCGCCACGTTTTTGGCGAGTAGCTCGACCATGTTGCGCATTTCCGGGTCGGTGACCGCCGCGATGCCCTGCTCGCGGTTACGCGTCGGCGCATAGTGATCGGCTACCGCGATCGTTTGCCGCGGCTTTCGCACCTTGCGGCCGTCGCGCGCCAGCGCAGCGAAGGCATGAAACGAACCCTCGTGCACAAAGTTGCGATCGATATGCAACAGACACTCGTTGCCGCCACGCTCGACGATGACGTGACGGTTCCAGATTTTTTCGAACATTGTTTGTGCTGCGGTCATGGGCTTATCCCTAAAAGCATTGCCACAGAGGGCACGGAGTGCACAGAGTTCAAGGCGTCACCAAGCGACTCACCGGCGACATCGCGCCTGGTGTTCTCAGGCTGAACGTTTTTACAAGCCGGCGCGCTGGTCTTCGGGCACGCCGTAGCGTTTTTCCAGTTCCTGGATTTCCGGCAGGCCGGCGACTTCGGTGAATTGTTTGAAGGTGGCGACCTTGTCACGCATGTGCGCGATCGAGCCGGTCTTCTTCAATTCGGCGAGCAGGTTTTGCATTGCCGGAATCGCCGCGAGGATCACCCAGTTCGGATAAATCGCGAGTTTGAAACCGATGCGGCCGAGTTCATCGGCCGGCAGATCGGGGGTCTTGCCGCTGGCCGCCATGTTGTAGAGCAGCGGCACGCCTTTGAAATGCTTGGCCACGCGCTCGACCTGCTCGCGACCGACCGGTGCTTCGATGAACAGCATGTCGGCGCCGGCTTCGCGATAACGCTCGCCGCGCTCGATCGCCGCGTCTATGCCTTCCACCGCAATCGCATCGGTGCGCGTGATGATGACGAAATCCGCGTCGCGTCGCGCATCGCAGGCGGCCTTGATCTTGGCCACCATCTCGCCAACCGGGATGACTTTTTTGCCAGCCAGATGACCGCAGCGTTTCGGCCACGACTGATCTTCGATATGCACGCCGGCCACGCCGGCTTTTTCATAATCGCGGATAGTGCGCCGCGTGTTGATCGGATTGCCGTAACCGGTGTCGGCGTCGGCAATCACCGGCAGCTCCGATGCATCGACGATACGGCTGGCGTTGTCGATCATCTCGGTCGCAGTCAAGAGGCCGACGTCGGGCATGCCGAGACGTGTGATGCTGGTGCCAAAGCCCGTCATATAAACGGCGTCAAAGCCGCCCATGGCGACCAGCCGGGCGGCCAGGCCGTCGGCCACGCCGGGGGCCACGATGCAGCCGGGACGGGCCAGCAGGGCGCGCAGGCGCGTAGTCATGCGTTCCATCATGGCTCCCCTTGGTTTATTGCCGCGGCCGCGCGGTAAATTTGAAATCGACGTCAGCGAGTTTCTCCGCCGACCACAAGGCCTCGAGCAGCTTGCGCGCGTCGGCATCGCCGAGCACCGGGGCGGCGAGTTCGATGTACTTCTCGTTCAACTCGTCGTCGGTCAGCGGCATTTCCGGGTCGCCTTTGCGGGTCGGCTGGAAATGTTTGAAGAGGCGGCCGTCGTTCAATTCGATTTCAACGTGGGCGGCGCGCTGGTTCGGATAGGCCTTCGACAATTCGGGGTCGGTGGCGACTTCGATTTTCGCCAGCATCGAACGCACGTTCGGATCGTTCATGCGTTCATCCGAGAACGCCACCAGGCGCACGCTGCCGTGCACCAGCGCGTGTGCGGTCACGTACTGCACGCTGAACTTGGCCTGGTAATCGCCCTCGGGGTTGGCGTTGTTGACGATGTCGGTGCCGGCCTTATAGGTGGCAATCTTCATACGCTTGATGTCGTTCCACTTGAAGCCGTGCGTCTTTTGCAGATGCAGTGCGCCGTCGATCGGCGCGAAAGTGTGGCCGCAGCAGCCGTGGTTCTTGAAGGTCATGACGTTGATGTTGTAGCGCGTGCCGAGCTCGCGCGTGGCTTTGCTCCAATCCGCGCCCGTGCTCATTGCATTACCGAAACCGACTTCGCCTTCGAGGATGTCGGTGGCGCCGGTCACACCCTTGGCGGCGGCCATGGCCGCGAGTGCGCCGACTTCGGCGGCGTGTCCGCTATGAATGGGCTTCGACATGGCCTGCATGCGATAAGCCTGTTGCAGACCGGCGGCCATGGTGGCGACGGTGGCCAGCGCATGGGCGATCTGCGTGGCATTGAGTTTGAGGATGGTCGCCACCGCAGCGGCGGTACCGAACGAACCGATCGTGCCCGTCGTATGCCAGTATTTGTAATGCGAGGGCATTACGGCTTCACCGATGCGCGTCGAGATTTCATAGCCGACGATGACGCCGCGCAGAAACAAATCACCGGAAGCGCCGGTGGCCTGGGCCGCAGCCAGCGCGGCGGAGATGATCGGGCTGCCCGGGTGATAACCGGCGTCGCGATAGATGTCGTCGAATTCGACCGAGTGCGAAGCCGCACCGTTGATCATTGCCGCGGCGCGGATGGTGGCGGCACGGCCCGAGGCAAGTCGTGCCTTGCCGTGATCGAGGTCTTCGGACAGCGCTTGTTCAAGCAAGGTCGCCGGCGTGACGAGGCTGCCGGGCAGGAGGCTCGCATACCAGTCGATCACCGCGCGCTTGGCGTGGTGCCAGACTTCCGGCGGCAGTTTCGAAGTTTGTTCTTTGACGGCATATTCGGCGAGTTGGTGTACCAGCATGGTGTTCTCCTCACAGGAACTGTAAATCTGGAAACGCTAATTTAGCCACAGTCGCGTAGGGTGCGCATTGCGCACCATTCAGGACAGTAACGCGTGCGCGGTGCGCACCCTACAAGTTGGGCCGGTTAAGAGCGGGCATTTTCTGCAAACACGATCAGGCCATCTACGGCGACCACGCCCTGACCGTCGGCCTTGACGATCAGCGGATTGATTTCGGCCTCGGCGACGCTGCGTTCCGGCAGGCAGGCCAGTTGCGACATTGCCGCCACCGCGCCTGCCAGTGCTTCGCAATCACCACGCGGCAGTCCGCGATAACCGCGAATCACGGCCAGACCGCGCACCTCTTCGACCATGCCGCGTGCGGTGTCGATATCCACCGGCGCGAGGCGGATCGAGACGTCTTTGTAGATTTCAGCGAGGATGCCACCGACGCCCAATACCACCGCGGGGCCGACCTGTGAATCGCGACGGAAACCGAGGATCACTTCAGCGAGCCCCTTTTCCATGCGCTGCACGAGGATGCCGTTCAACTTCGCCTGCGGGTGGCTCTTGCCGATGCGCTCGAGAATCTGTTTGGCTGTTGCGGCGAGTTGAGCGGCATCGCCGATATTGAGCGCGACGCCGCCGGCATCGGTTTTATGCAGGATATCCGGCGACAGAATTTTTGCGACGACCGGGAAGCCGACCGTGGTCGGCTGCGCCGGATCAGTGATGACTTCCGTTGGCGCCGGTGCGATGCCCAGCGTGCCGAATACTTTGCAGGCGTCGTATTCGTTGACGGTTTTACCCGGCATTGTTTTGAGCAAACTGCTGGCAGCGTTCAGTCGCGTGTGATCGGCGGCCGGCATCTCCACCGGCGGCAGCCAGTTGCGCCAGGCGCGGATGGCGTCGGCGCAGGATTCCGGTGTGCGGAAACCGGCCACCTTGTTTTCGGCGAGCAGCTTCAACGAGGCCTCGGCATGCGGGGCGAGAAAAACCGCCAATGGTTTGCCGTGGCGGTCGGCCTCGATCAGCGGTTGCACCGACACCTCAGGCTGGAATTGCGAGGAACTGCCGGACACCGCCAGCACCATGTCGCAATGATCGGAGGCGAGTAGTGCGTTTAACACGCCGCTGTAGATTTCTTTTTTTGTGCCGGCCAACGTGAGGTCGGTCAGGCGTGTGGCCGCAATCTGAATATTCTTTTGCGCGAGGCCGTCGATGACCGCCTGCGTGGGGCCGACGACTTCAACGCCGAAGCTGCCCATACGGTCGGCCACCGAGGCGGCACCACCGCCGGTGGTGGTCATCACCGCCACGCGATGACGTGTGGCCGGACGCTGGCCGCGCAGCAAGGGCGGCAGCTCAAACAAATTCTCCAGCGTGTCGACGCGCAGGATGCCGTGGGCGCGGAAGAAGGCGTCGGCCACCGCATCGTCGCCGGCCAGTGCGCCGGTATGCGAAGCCGCCAGATCCTGGCCCACGCTCGAACGCCCGAGCTTGTAGACGATCATCGGTTTGCCGGCGGCATAGGCAGCACGCGCCGCGCGTGCGAGGTGATCCGCGCCACGGATGGTTTCCATGAACAGCAGGATCGCTTCGGTGTGCGGATCATCGACCAGACTCTCGGCGATTTCGCCGACGCCGAGATCGCATTCATTACCGACGGAAATCAGTTTCGAGAAGCCGACGCCGCGGCCGAGGCCGCGTGACAACAAACCGCCCATCATGCTGCCCGATTGCGAAACGATCGCCAGCGGGCCTGGCGTGACATGCAGTTTTTCCAGCACCGCATTGACCGACAGCGCGCAGGACGGTGCGCTGCTGAAGAGGCCGATGCAGTTCGGTCCGATCAAACGCACGCCGCCTTTTTTGGCGATGGCAACCAGCTTGTCTTGTTTGGCGCGACCGGCCGCCCCGGTTTCGGCAAAGCCGTCGCTGTAGATGGTGGCAACCGCGACTTTTTTCTCGACGCATTGCACGAGGGCGGCTTCGACTGCATCGGTCGGCACCATGATAAAGGCGTGATCGATTTCATCGGGCACCGCCAGCACGCTCGGATAGGCTTTCTCGCCGAGCACTTCGTCACGCCCCGGATTGACCGGCAGGATCTTGCCGGCGTAGCCGTACTGACGCAGAAAGCGTTGCGGGCGCGAGGTGTATTTTTTCGGATCGCCGGAGGCGCCGATCAGCGCGATGGTGCGCGGATTGAAGAGCAGTTGTGCAAGTCGATTGGTAGTCATGGGGTCAAAGTCATGGTTCACAGAGGGCGTCCGGCACGCCGCGAAAAATCGTTGTTATTTCTCGCCTACCGGGTTTGCGGGTCTCTGTGAACGCTGCGTCCTCTGTGGCTAAAAATGTTTCAACGTTTCAGGATTTCGCCGCTTTCGGCGGGCGTTGCGAGAAGCTGCGTTCGAACACGCCCTCGGCGATGCGGTTCTTCAGGATTTCAATCGAGCCGCCGGCGATCATCCAGCCGCGGCATTTGCGGAAGCAGTATTCGACCAGCGTTTCTTCGGTGTAACCCATGCCGCCCATGATCTGCATCGCTTCGTTGCAGAGATCGAAGCCGGCCTGGTTACAGAAGGCCTTGGCAATCGCCGTGTCTTCGCCCGACGGAATGCCGTTCACTGCATTGGCCACCGCGCGGTAAATCAACAGCTGGCCGGCATCGAGCTTGATCTTCATGTCGGCGAACTTCCATTGCAGGCCCTGGAATTCGCACAACAGTTTGCCGAATTGTTTGCGCTGCATCGCCCACTGCCGCGCCTCTTCGTAGGCATAGCGGCCGAGCGCCAATGAACGCGCGGTGTTGCCGATGCGCTCGACGTTGAAGCCGGCGATCTGTTTCTTGAAGCCGCCTTCTTTCAACAAGACGTCTTCCGGGCCGACGTAAACATTGTCGAGATAGGTTTGCACCCATTCTTCACCGTTGAAAAACTTCGCCGCCTTGCCCTGACGAAAGCCTTCGGCGTTGCGTGGAATCAGCACCGAACCGATGCCGCCGATGCCGGGGCCGAAGCGCACATAGGTCAGCATCATTTCAGCGACCGAAGCGTGCGTTTGAAACACCTTCACGCCATTGATGCGCCAGCCGTCGCCGTCGGGCGTGGCGGTCGTGGTCAAATCGGTCACCGCACTGCCGGCGTCGGGCTCGGTCATGCCGACGCAGGTCACCGCTTCACCGGCGAGGATGCGCGTGAGATAACGTTGCTTCTGATCCGGCGTGCCGTATTCGGCGAGCACGCGCACCGGACCGAAGTTGCCGGCCTGAATGACGTCGGCGCTACGCGGGCAGACCGCGGCGATTTCTTCGATCGCGATGATGGCGTCCATCAGCGTGCCACCCTGACCGCCGTCGGCCTCCGGCATGGCGATACCCATCAGGCCCTGTTCGGCCATCAGCCTGGCGACGTCGAAGGGATGATCGGTTTGATGCGCACGTTCAAGCGCGCCCTTGGCGAGATGTTTTTCGGCAAAGCCGCGCACGGCGGCGCGAAACATTTCCTGCTCTTCGCTCAGTTTGAAATCCATGCTGTCTGTCCTTGAGAGTGCTGGTTGGCGGTGTGCGGTGATTAGTCGGGACGCATGCCGGTGGCTTTGACCACCTTGGCAAAGTGACCGGTCATCTTTTTGATGTAATCGGAAAATTCCTGCGGCGTCATGCTGACCAGTTCAGCGCCCTGACTGGAGGCTTTTTCCTTGGCCTCGGGGTTCTTCGCGACCTTGGCAATTTCCGCGGCGAGCCGGTTGACGATCGCCGGTGGCGTAGCGGCCGGGGCGAGGATGCCGTTCCAGGCGCCGACATCGAAGCCCGGGTAACCGGATTCGGCAACGGTCGGCACTTCGGGCAGCGCCGGCGAACGTTTCGGGCTGCCGATGGCGA
Source organism: uncultured beta proteobacterium (assembly GCA_903913965.1). Classification (GTDB taxonomy): domain Bacteria; phylum Pseudomonadota; class Gammaproteobacteria; order Burkholderiales; family SG8-41; genus PALSA-1004. The sequence continues at coordinate 2,215 of CAIWNB010000070.1, read as the reverse complement.
TCGCGCGCAGGCGGCCGGCCTGCACCATCGGCATCGCCGGCGGCATGGTCGAGAAAGTCATTTGCACTTCGTTGCCGAGCAGCGCGGTGAGTTGGCCCGCCGTGCCTTTGTACGGCACTTGCACGATGTTGACGCCGGCCATCAGTTTCAACAATTCGGCGCCAAAGTGCGCCGAGGCGCCAGTGGTGCCGGAGGCGTAATTGAGTTTGCCCGGTTGCGCCTTGGCCAGATCGACCAGCTCTTTGACTGATTTCACCGGCATCGACGGATGCACCAGCAGCAGGCTGTGCGTTAGCGCGACCAGACTCACCGGCGCGAAATCTTTCAAGACGTCGTAGGGCAGTTTCTTGTGCAGGCTGGGCAACACCGAGTGGCTGGTGTTGGTCATCAGAAGCGTATAACCATCCGGCTGCGACTTGGCCAGCGTTTCGGTGGCGATGATGCCGCCGCCGCCCGGTTTGTTATCGATCACGATGGTTTGTCCGAGCGCGTCGGCCATGCCCTGCGAGTAGGTGCGCGCCAGCAGATCAGTGCCGCCGCCGGGCGCGGAGATCGCCAGCATGCGGATCGGTTTTTGCGGGTATTGCTGGGCGCCGGCACCGCCTGCCGCCACCAGCAGCGCGACGGCAAGCGCCGGACGTCGGTACTGTCGCATCACGCCACCAACAGGGCGCGCAGTTTGCGCACGTCCTGCAGTTTGTCGAGCGCCCACACCGTGTCGCAGAGTTTGCGCGCCCGCGACGGGCCGAGGATGGGGGCAAGCAGATCGTAGCTTTTGGTATCGACTTCCTTGCGCGTCATCGGATTGTCGCTGGTGCCGCGCACGGCCTTGGTGTGGTGGCGCAGCTTGCGACCGTCCTTCAGCGTGATTTCAACAATGCCCTGACGGCTCGGCATCACTTTCGACAGCGCGTCATCGCCATAGAGTTCGATGCGTTTGCGCAAGGCTAGCACTTTCGGATCACGCATGCGTTTTTCGTCGTGCGAGGATTTAAAGGTGACGGTGCTGTCGAGCAGCATTACCGCGCACATATGCTGCATACAGATGTCGGGCATGTGGCGGTTGTCGACGGTGTTCGCCCCCTGATGGGCGACGCGCACAACGAGTTTTTCAACGTCCGCAGCCTTGATCTGATGCGCCACGATCAAATCCAGCAATGAATCGAGCGGCGCCTGGATGGGCGAGCCGACCGACCAGCGCTTGATATTGGTGTTCATGATTTCGTAGGTCGAGCCCAGTTCGCGCACCAGCTCTTTGATGTTGGGCTTGCGGCCGTAGGCGACGAAGAAGTTGCGCTCGCCGGCGAAGATGTCGTCAACGCCGGTGAAGCCGTGCGCCACCATCGCCGCCGAGGTCACGCCGTTGCGTGCCGGCATGCCACCGAAGTCGAAAGATTTCTCGATGTGCTCGGCGTCGCGCATCCAGCACGACACACCGGAGGCCTGCTGCGAGGTATATGACAGCAGATGACGCGCCTGGCGCTCATCGAAGCCGCACAGCGAACCGGCGGCAGCGGCGGCGCCGAACATCGGTCCGAAGCTGTGCGTCGAATGGCCGTCTTCGCGAAACTCATAGGCATTGAGCGACATGTTGATGCGGGTGCCAATGTCGTAACCGAGTGCCACGGCGCGCAACAGCGCCGCCCCGCTGGCGCGTTCGCGCTCGCCCATGGCGAGTGCGGCCGGCACAATCGCACAACCGGGGTGGCAGAGCGAAGGTGCGTGCGAATCATCGGTCTCATCGGCGTGACCCAGCATGCCGTTGGCGAGCGCCGCAGTGGCGGCGGTGGTGACGATGCGGCTGCCGGCGATTACGGCCTCTGCTTTGCCGCCCAGCGTTTTGGCATACGAGATGGCTTTGCGGCCCGGCAACAGGCGCGAACCGGACACCATCGCCGCCAGGGTGTCGAGCACATGGTGTTTGGTTTTTTCCAGCACTTTGGCCGGCAGCGCTTTGCGCGGGGCGGCCGCGATATAGGCGCTGACCTTTTGCATGACTGGGGATATTTCGGGTCTCGCTTTGCTCTTCATGGGGTTTGTCCGTGAGTCGTTAAATTCGGATTTTGGAGTTTAGGGGTTTAGTTGTTATGCGTGCGGCACGGTGGCGCGGGCCACGGCCGCACCGTCGGCGAGGCTTTCCGCCGACCAGCACAAATCGATCAAGGTGCGGGCTTCGGTGTTGTCGAGTACGCCGTCGGTGAGGCTGCGGAATTTG
>CAIWNB010000069.1 GCA_903913965.1 uncultured beta proteobacterium | reverse complement strand
TTCAGCTTGGTGCCGATTTTACTTCAGCCTTGCCTGAAATCCTGCACCGATTTTGCCAGCGCGCCGTCGCGTGTTTTAAGGGCACGTGTCACCGCCTGCGTGGCGCCGAAGGTGTGTATATAGGCGGAGTGTTTGCCGGCGCCGCCAATGACAACGACGATCAAATCCTGCGCGCGCTGCACCATCGGCACCAGGGCATCGAGTGGCGCGGTGGCAAAGCGGTCGGCGATCTTGACGCGCAAACGGCGCTCGATGTTTTCCTTGGAAAATTTGCCGAGCGGCAGCTGGCCGTGCGCCTGCAGAAATTGTTTTACATCCATCTTCGACAGACCGTCTTGCGCCACGGTCTTTGCGTGTTCGGGCCCGAATACGGCAACCGGCTGCGCTTCGTAGCAGGGATCGTTCGAGCCGGCGTCCATCATGGTGCCGGCGATGGTGGTGAGGATGCCCTCGGCGTTAAGGCTTTCATGATCGTTGACGTTGTGCGGACATTCCGCGCCGACCACCGTGACGGTGCTTGCTTCGCGCGGAAAGCCGCGCTCGACGTGCAGCGGTTCCCACGGGCTTTCATCTTCATTTTCGGCGACGAAGTAGCAGTATTTGGCGGGCGAACCGAAAGTCGACATATCCCCGGTTTTTGGGATGGCGCCGCCGATGTTGACCAGTGCGAGACGGATGGCGCGGCCGATCGTCGCATTGCTCTGTGTACCGGGGCCAAAGGCGTTATGGCCGCCGTTGATACCGAGTTCCTTGATCACCGGGCCGTTGACGATCACCAGCGGCGCGCACATATGCGTGGTCGCCTGGATGCCGTAGAGATTGAAGGGCTCCTCGCACATCGCCTCGATGGCGAGCATGAAGAGCGGAAAGTATTCGGGCCGGCAGCCGGCCATTACCGCATTGGCGGCGAGACGCAGCGGCGTGGCCTCGCCCCAGCGCGGTGGAATCTTCGCGATAGGTTCATCCCAAGGCCGGTCGCAATAGGCCAGCATTTTTTCAACGCGCGCCTCGGTCGGCGGCACGATCGGCAGACCGTCGGTCCAGCCACGCTCGAGATAGAGCGCGTTGATTGTTTCGAAATCATCATCGGCGTCGATGCTGGCGCCGTCGTTTTTCAGCAGGTCGTTGAGATGGCTCACGACAGATGGTCCTTGATAAGTTTGATCACCTGCGGAATAGCGACAAGCGCGCGGCCTTGCACCTGTTCGAGCGACAAACCGCCGAGTGGATGCGCGATCATCACCAGCGGCAGCGTTGGCACGCCAAGCACGCGCGCCTGCGTCGAGCCGAGTGTGCGGAAAGGGTCGGAGCAGATCACCGCGGCGAGCACGCCGCGTTTATGCATCTGGGTCATGTCGTGGACACTCCACGACGTGCAGGCCCCTCAATCGGCCATCGCGCTGATGACCACGTCAGCTTCCGCCGACAATTGGTCCAGCACCTCCTGCGTCGCCGGAAAGGTGACGTGTGGTTTGCGCAGCGACACCACCGACTTCACGGCAATCTCGGCTCGCACGCCGTCAACGATCATCGCCAGCAGCAAGTCTGCATTGCCTTTGCTGTTGTCGAGGACGCCGAGACGTATGCCTTTTGCATCCAGCTGGCGGCGCGGAAAATCCGGCGCAGCGACGGGTTTGGGCGGCGGCGCATCGGGCGTCACCAGTTTGATTTGGCGGTTCATGCGGTCCTCTGTTGGAATGCCGCGCCGGATGTTGGCGCGGCCGTTGAACGGATAGTCGCTGTGCCCTCATACACTGTCAAGAACCGACCGGGCGCGCTGATCACCTGCCTGCTCATTCGGCTTTGATCCCCGTTGCTTTGACCAGTGCGGCAAAGCGCGCCACGTCGTTGCGCACGATGAGGTCGAATTGTTCCGGTGTGGACGGACGCGGCGTGGCGCCGAGTGCGAGTAGACGTTCTTTGGTGTCGGGAAGTGTGACGATGCGTGCGATTTCGGCGGCGAGTGCGTTTTTGACCGCAGCCGTTGTTTTGGCTGGAGCGAGCAGGCCGTACCATGCGGTGAAATCAAAACCCGGCAATCCCGCTTCCGCCATCGGCACCACCTCGGGCAAAGCGGCGACGCGTGTTTTCGTGCTGACCGCCAGCGCGATGAGTTTTTCCGATTTGACGAGGGCAACGGCCGCACTGACCGAGGCAAAGACGAACTGGATATTGCCGCCAATGGTGTTGGTCAGTGCCTCCGGCATGCTTTTGAAGGGCACGTGCTGGACTTTAACGGCGGCGGCCTGATTGAACAGCTCGCCATTGATGTGGGCGGCGCTGCCGATGCCGGCCGAAGAAAAATTCATTTGTCCCGGCTTGGTTTTGATGAGCTCGATCAGTTCACGCATGGTTTTGATCTTTAACGCAGGGGCCACCACCAGCACGTTTGGAATATCGGCCACGGTTGAAACACCGGCGAAATCCTTGAGCGTGTCGTAGGGCAGCTTTGCCAGATAACTCGGATTGAAGGCGTGCCCGAGCGAGACCATCGCCAGCGTGTGGCCGTCGGCCGAGGCGCGCGCCAGCATCTCCGAGGCGATCACCGCGCCGGCACCGGGCCGGTTGTCGACGACCACGCCCTGATTCCAGCGATCGGCCATTTTTACCGCGACTTCGCGGGAGAGGATATCGGTGGCGCTGCCGGCGCCGAAGCCGACCACGATGCGCAGCGGTCGCGAGGGGAATTTTTCCTGTGCCGCGGCCGCGCCGGCGGCGAGCACGAGTGCGCAGGTGGTGTAGGTCAGAACAGTCCGCATTGCTTTGCTCCCATGGATAACTTGATCGAGTCGTGCGGCGGGCGATCCCTTCGCTTGTGGATTACAGCGGATGTCGACGCGTCGAGATTTTTTGTTGCGAATTAGAAAAACGCGCCTGTATGCAACCAGCGCTGTGTTTATATGGATATACCACGCCGCGTGGTCAGAGTGTCAATCGCAGGGCCGTAATGCGGTATTGATTGACCGGCGATTTTCCGGTGGTTTTGTGGTGCCCGGCAGGCGGGTATGTATGGGTTTACCCACTCGGATTGCCTGAAAAAGCATGAAAACCGCCGCGTTGATGATCCGGGCTTCTCCGTCCGTGTGGGGCGGCGCAGAAGGGGGGCTGCCGAAATTGACGGTCTATTGAGGCCCCGGCTGGTCTACAATCGGGGCTTGCGGCAACCAAAGGGCGGCAAAGGGTAAACCCCTTTCCCGGAAGTCAGGGCCAGATTGTTGTAGCCCTGCGACATTAGCCACACAGTCCAACCCCGGGCCGCCAAATCATCGATTTTGAGGAAGTGTTAAGCGCATGAACGAAGAACACCCTGCTGAATTGCCGTCCGCTGAATTGCCGCCTGCTGAAGCGCAACCCGTTGTAGTGCAAGCTGCCGAGGGGCAGCCTGCGCAGCAGCCGCAGCGTAATGAACCGCCGCGATTCGATCCGCGCCGGCGCATGCGGGAATTGATGGCCATCCCCGAGCGTGACCGCAGCGATGCGGTGTGGGATGAACTGATTGAACTCGAAATTCAAACCGCCCCCGGTAATCGCGCCCTCTCGCCGAACTCCAATCCCGGTCAGCAGCAGCCACAGCAACAGTTTCGCAAGCCGGATCAGGGGAAGCGTCAGGGGCAGCAACAGCCGCGCGGCAAGTCGGGTAAACGGCCTTTCAATAATCAAAACAGGCGCGGTCCCGGCAAGTTGTCCTAGCGTGTTTTTTTGGGGCGGCGCCATTGAGTAAACGCTCCCGCCGTTCGTGCGGCACATGATGCCCCGGCCCTTCGACAATCAGATTGAAATCCCGCCGTCATTTATGGCGCTCTTCATTCCGCACGGCCGTAGTCGCCCGACCGTCGCCGAAGCAGTG
>CAIWNB010000068.1 GCA_903913965.1 uncultured beta proteobacterium | reverse complement strand
GTCTGCTGCGACGATTGCGCACCGGGCTGACGCAACGTTTGATAGAGCAAATCCTCGAACACCGCGCGTCCGCGCTTGAAGCCGTTGGTGCTGACGTTGGCGAGGTTGTTCGAGATCACGTCCATATTGGTCTGCTGAGCCTCGAGGCCGGTCTTCGAAATCCACAGTGAGCGCATCATGATGAGATCCGTTTCTTAAATGTTTAAATCGGGGCGGGCGACTGCCGCCTTAACCCTGCAGGCCGAGCAGTTGCGCGGCGTCTTTTGCGTTGTTCTCGGCGTTTTGCAATAGCTTCATGTGCATGTCGTACTGGCGTGCCAGCGAAATCATGCTGACCATCTGCTCGACCGGATTGACGTTGCTGCCTTCGAGTGCGCCGGAGGCCAGCTTGACCTTCGGATCAGCCTGCGCAACAAGACCGCCGCGCAAACGGAACAGGCCGTCGGCGCCGCGTTCCAGATCGGCCTCCGGCGGATTGACCAGTTTGATCCGCGCCACCGTCGCATTACCCGCCGGCCGCGTGCCGGTGGGCACCGTCGAGATGGTGCCGTCACCAGCCACCGTGATCAGTGTGTCGGCGGGGATCGCAATGGTGCCGCCATCCCCCAACACCGCGTTGCCGGCACGCGTTTGCAACACGCCATTGCTGTTCAACTGCAGGCTGCCGCTACGCGTATAAGCTTCCTTGCCGTCGCTGCCCTGTACCGCGATCCAGCCCTTGCCCTGCAAAGCGACATCAAGATCACGCCCGGTCTGCTGGATCGGGCCGGGCGTGAAATCCGCCCCCGGCGTCGAATCAACCACAAAGGTGCGCGTGTTGGCACCGGCGCCGGTCAGCGGCACCGCGCGAAACACGCTCAACTCGCCGCGAAAACCATTGGTCGACAGGTTGGCCAGATTGTGTGCCACCGTGGCCTGCTGCCCCATCGCCTGTTTGGCGCCGCTGGTGGCGAGATAAATCATGCGATCCATGCGTTACTCCGTGTGCCTTGAGAAATGATTGACGGGCCGTGCCTGGTTCAAACTTGGCGCAAACCTGCTGCCAACTTATTTCAGATTGACCAGGGTCTGCATCACCTGGTCTTCGGTTTTGATCGACTGCGCATTGGCCTGATAAGCGCGCTGGGCGGTGATCATGTTCACCAGCTCGGCGGTCAGATCTACGTTGGACGATTCGGTGGCCAACGACTGCACGGCACCGAGATCGCCGGCGCCCGGTGTACCAACCACCGGCAGGCCCGACTCAGATGTTTCCTCCCAACGACCATTGCCCAGCGGGCTCAAGCCGCTCGGATCGGCAAAGTTGGCGAGTACAAACTGACCGAGGTTTCTGGACTGTCCGTTGGTGTAGTTACCCACGATCACGCCGTCGGCACCGATGTTGAAACCGGCCAGACGCCCCGAGGCAAAGCCGTCCTGCACCAGCGAGTTCACCGCGAAGCCGGCGCCAAACTGGGTCGATCCGGAAAAGTTCAAATCCATACTGATGTCATTGGCACCACCGGTCACCGTCAACGCAACCGGCGTGATGGGCATCGCCGTGGTCAAGGCACCGCTGGTATCGAAGTTCAATTGCGCAGGGAGGCCGGCGCCGGCGCCAAGATCGACCGTCGAGGTCGCGCCGCCGTCTACCGTGGCGTGCAGATCCCATTGGCCGGCAGTCGCCGTCTTCACGAAATACATGGTGAACACATGCGAATTGCCGAGGCTGTCGATCACCGTGCCGGAGGTCGTATTGTTAAAGCTGGTCGGATCGGCGGTATTGAACACGGCGGTGGTGGGAACGGTCTGCCGCGCGTCGAGGTTCAGACTGGTCGCAAAACTTGAGGTGACCGTGGGCGCCAGTTGCGAGCTGGAAATTTGCAGCGGTACCGGCGCGGTCGGCACAACGGTGCCACTCGAATCCACACCATAACCGGTGACTTGCAAATTATTCGAGGTGACGACATATCCTGCGTTGTCGAGGTGGAACTGGCCGTTGCGCGTATACGAAGCGGCGCCGCTGTCACTCAAGCGGAAAAAACCCTTGCCATTGACCGCCATATCAAGCGGATTGCTCGAGGTGCTAATCGCACCCTGCGTGAATTCCTGTTCGATCGCCGCCACCTGGGTGCCGATACCGACTGCGGTTGAGCCGGAACCATTGAGCGAATTGGCGAAAACATCGGCAAACAGCGCGCGCGATTGCTTGAAGCCGACGGTACCCGAATTGGCAATATTGTTGCCAATGACGTCGAGATTTTGTGCGGCTGCATTGAGGCCGCTTAAGCCAGAATTAAATGACATCGATATCTCCTGATTACAGAATTTGTTTGATTTGCTGCATCGACACATCGCCGATGCCCTTGACGATGGCGTGTGCGCCGTCGCTGCCGATGGTGACGCTTGAAACTTGACCGCTCATGAGGGAGGTCGTGGGCACCGTCTGCGTGCCGCTCTTGGCAGCAACCGTAAAGGTGTAAGCGCCCGGCGCGGCACTGCTGCCGCCATCGCTCATGCCATCCCACTTGAAACCGACCATGCCGCTTTTCTGCGCGCCCAGATCGATTTGGCGCACCACATTGCCCGACGGGCCGACCACATTGATCTTCACGCTGTCGGCGGCCTGCGCCAGATTGATGCCACCGGCGGCCGGCGTGCTGCCGTCAAAACCCAGGCGGCTGCCCTCGGCATAGATGGAGTGACCGATC
>CAIWNB010000067.1 GCA_903913965.1 uncultured beta proteobacterium | reverse complement strand
GCGCTGTCCGGCGAATGGCCTGTCAACGTGGTTAACAAAGCGGTCAAAGGCAAAAGTCGCGCCGGTATCTGACGCTTTAACGCATGACCTTCCCGTCTTTGGCGGGATACAAGCCGCTTCGGAAGCTTTCGAAGCGGCTTTTTTATTTGATGCAGTCAGGCGACGCTCAAAAAAAAACCCGCCGGGGTCGCCGGCGGGCGTTGGTAACCACTCGTAAGGAGATTTAGGTCGGGTTACCGAAAAGTATCCTAATCAACTCAGGCAAAATTTGAGCCGCGACGCTTGCGCTCTTCACTCAAGGCCGCAGGCAAACGACTACCAAGACTCTCAAACAGCGTATCGTGATCCTGCAGTTCCTTCTTCCACAAATCTTTATCCAGGGACATCAGTTCATCGAATTGCTGGCGCGAGATATCCAGACCGTTCAAATCGATGTCCTCAAACCGCGGCGCATTACCAGCCGGCGTGTCGGTAGCACCCGCTTTGCCTTCGCAACGTTCGACGATCCATTTCAGAACGCGCATGTTCTCGCCATATCCGGGCCAGAGGAACTTGCCGGCAGCCGTTAAACGGAACCAGTTGACGCTGTAAATCTTGGGTGGATGAGCGAGCTTCGCCCCCACGTCTAGCCAGTGCTTGAAATAATCACCGAAGTGGTAACCGCAAAACGGCAGCATCGCGAACGGGTCACGACGCACCACACCCTGGGCTCCAGTCGCGGCAGCCGTCGTTTCGGACGCCATTGTCGCGGCTTGATAAACACCACTGACCCAGTCTTTGGCTTCGGTCACCAGCGGCACCGTGGTGCTGCGACGACCCCCGAACATAAAGGCTGAAATCGGCACGCCAGCCGGGTTTTCCCAATCGTTGTCGATACAGGGAATCTGCGCCGCAGGAACAGTAAAGCGGGCATTCGGATGGGCTGCTTTACGCCCGCAATCAGGCGTCCACTCCTTGCCCTGCCAATCGATCAACTTGGCTGGCGGCGTCTTGGTCAAACCTTCCCACCACACATCACCATCTGCGGTCATGGCCACGTTGGTATAGATCACGTTGCGATTGAGCGCATCAAGGCAGTTCGGATTGGTGAGGCTGGAAGTCCCCGGTGCCACACCAAATGCACCAGCTTCAGGATTGATTGCGTAGAGACGCCCATCCTTCCCCGGCTTGATCCAGGCGATGTCTTCACCAATGGTCGTCACCTTCCAACCCGGCAGCGCATTAGGTGGGATCAACATGGCCAGATTGGTCTTGCCACAGGCACTCGGAAACGCCGCGGCAATGTAACGTTTTTCGCCGTTCGGCGGCTGTATGCCCAGAATCAGCATGTGCTCGGCCAGCCAGCCCTGCTCGCGCGCCATGATGGAGGCAATGCGCAAGGCAAAACACTTCTTACCCAGCAGCGCGTTACCGCCGTAACCGCTCCCGTACGACCAGATCGATTTTTCCTCAGGGAAATGAACGATCCATTTTTCGGCCTTACTGCTCGGCCAGACCACGTCTTTTTGTCCCGCCGCCAGAGGCATCCCGACCGAATGCACGCAAGGCACGAAAAAGCCGTCCTCACCCAGCACATCAAGAACCGGTGTGCCGATGCGGGTCATCACGCGCATGCTGACCGCCACGTAGGGCGAGTCACTCAATTCCACACCGATGTGCGAAATATGCGAGCCTAGCGGCCCCATGCTGTAAGGAATGACATACAAAGTGCGGCCGCGCATACAACCGTCGAACAGACGGTTCATGGTCGCCTTCATTTCAACCGGATCAATCCAGTTGTTGTTGGGGCCGGCGTCTTCCTTGTTTTTGCTGCAAACGAAAGTGCGATCTTCCATCCGCGCGACGTCATCTGGATCGGAACGCGCGAGGAAGCTCTCCGGGCGCTTTTCGGCATTAAGACGGATCAGCATGCCGCTGGCCACCATCTCATTGCACAGACGATCGTATTCTGCCTGGGAACCGTCGCACCAGTAGATGCGATCAGGTTTGGTCAATGCTGCGACCTCTTTAACCCAAGCTTTAAGTTTTGCGTGTTGCACGTAGGCCGGTGCGTCGTGTGCTGCAGAATTACCTACTGAGGTGGCCGCTTGATTCATTGGTGCCCTTCTCCTAATCACACGCCAATTCTATTTAAAGATCAGGCGTTTATAAACCGCGCTAGCCTAACGCTAGCAGAAAGGAGCAAGATTTTACCCCTTTTCGGCAGGCGGTTACAGTTCAACGTTACTGCGTTCAAAATAAATCAAATAAGTTATTTATTTTCAATAACTTAAAAAGAAAGCCTCATGCTTCGTCGTGGAAAGAGCACCAAAGCATGGCAGGCGCACTGAGTAAGAGCAACGGCTGCGCCAACGGTTTAATCGGCGCCCAACTCTTGCGCGGGACAGGAAAACTTGAATCGTTGGTGATCAACGATCATTGGCAGGCGGACAGCAGTGCTACGCTTTTCTTTTCTCAAGACTTCCACGCCCTATCAGCCGCCTGCCGCAAACCACACGGCAGCCGGCTGATAACCTGGATTCGGGACTAACGGCGCTGGAACTGCGTCTTGCCGAAGAGTATGTCGCGTGATTTTTCATCATGCGGCGCAGAGTTATTCGCATCCGACAAGACCTGCAACGCACGCTGCACGGCGGGCCGCGCATTAATGGTGTCAAACCACCGCTGCGCGTTCGGAAAGGCGGGCAAATCGACGCCCCGCTTGTCAGCGTTACGCAACCAAGGAAAGACGGCCATATCGGCAACCGAATAATGATCGCCACCCAAAAATTTCGCTTCTGCCAGACGCCGGTCCAACACGCCGGTTAAACGGTTCGCCTCGTTGGTATAGCGATCGATTGCATAGTGGATTTTTTCTACTGAATAAGCGCGAAAATGATTGGCCTGTCCAAACATCGGCCCAACCCCCCCCATCTGCCACATCAACCAGCAGAGTGCCGAATAGCGCTGGTGCATATCCTGCGGCAGAAACCGCCCTGTCTTGCCCGCCAGATAGAGCAAGATCGCGCCTGACTCAAATAATGAAATCGGTTTGCCATCAGGGCCATCCGAATCAACAATCGCCGGTATGCGATTATTGGGTGAAACCTTGAGAAAGTCGGGTTTGAACTGATCGCCGACGCGGATATTCACCGCATGGACACGGTATTTCAGCCCGCATTCCTCAAGCATGATATGAACTTTATGACCGTTGGGGGTCGGCCAGCTGTAAGCGTCGATCATTTTTGTCCTCCAGAGGTTGAAAATTGATACTACCAACAACCCCGTGTAGCGGCAAACCAAGCCAAACCTCGCATGCTCTTTGCATTCTTGGCAGTCTCGCCGCGACATGTCCGCCACCCCAACACGCCTTAACTTTTTGCCTCCTGGCACCCACCCCAATGCACGCAGGATTCTGTGGACGCGTGGCCTGCGCGCCTTTGCCGACGGCTTCGTCAGTTTGCTGCTGTCCTATTACCTGAGCCTGCTTGGCTATCACGCGTTCGAAATCGGCCTCATCATTACCGCCACGCTACTGGGCTCGGGGTTCCTCACACTGACGGCCGGTCTGCTGGCCCACCGCTACCAGCAACACGCCATGCTGGCGGGCGCTGCGCTGTTGATGACATTTACCGGCGTCGCCTTTATGACGGCGACTGGTTTCTGGCCCCTTTTGCTTATCGCGATCTTCGGCACGGTCAACCCTTCTAGTGGAGATGCCAGCGTGTTCGGTCCGCTTGAACAGTCGCTGTTAACCCGCGCCGTTAACGCGTCGCATCGAACCGCCCTCTTTGCTCGCTACAGCGTGATCGGTTCCCTGGTCGGAGCAATTGGCGCGCAGTCTGCGGCGGTACCCGAACTGCTCCAACAATGGCTTGGACTGCCTCCCCTACACGCCGTGCAAGCGATGTTTGGTCTCAATGGATGTGCCGGCGCGCAGCTCTTACGTCATGGCCGTGGTCACGCCGGGCGAGCGGGCCGCAGCCGCCAGCGTAACTGCCGTCCCGCGCAGCCTTGCCGCAGCGGCAAGTCCCGCCGTCGCCGGCTGAATGTTATCAACATCGGTCTTTGGTTGGCCGCTGGTGTTGTGCGGCGCACTCAAGATCACCTACGATCTGCTCCTGCTTTATCAATTTCGCCACGTGCGTCCTCCAGAGGAGTCGCCACCACCTTGATCGCCGCAGCCTGCAACAGGCTCTCGCGATCCCTAACCGGCTG
>CAIWNB010000066.1 GCA_903913965.1 uncultured beta proteobacterium | reverse complement strand
TTGTTTTTTCAGCGCACCAGCCTGCATCGCGCTCCCGGCGTTACCGACACAGACCGTCCACCGTCAAGCCGCAATTTGATGTACATCAAGGCCTCCGCACAGAGACGGCGAATAATGTATTCAACGCGCAGCCCCGTGATGCGCAACGGAGGATCGATGAAATCAGAATATGCAGTCCCGCTGTGGCACGACGAACACGAGCGATTTCTGCGTCTGCTCGACTTTCTTGACACTGAGATGATGTGTTTCCACGAAGGGGGACATCCGAACTACGATCTGATGCGTGACGTCATTTATTATCTCCAGCACTATGCCGACCGCTACCACCATCCGCGCGAGGACATGGCCTTTGAGTTGATGCTCAAACGGGATGCGGCACTCGCACCGCATATCAAACGACTCATGCATGAGCATCGCGTGATCAAAACGGTCGGCAACAAACTTTATAAATACCTCGAAGACATCATCGAGGATACTTTTATCCCGCGCGAAACAGTCGAGGCGGCTGCAGCGACTTATCTCGTCTACTACCGCAGCCACATCAAAACAGAAGAAATGGAAATTCTGCCGCAGGCCATACATCTGCTTCAGGAAGAAGACTGGACGCAGGTTGCCGCCGCGGTTCCCGCCGCACCCGACCCGCTGTTTGGCAACGATATCAGTGCGCGCTACCGCGATCTGCGCATCCAGATCGCGCGCGAAAAAGCGCTCACCCACTAAGGCCGAGCCAGACAAGAACAAGGGGGCATCGCCCCCCTTGTTTATGTCGCCCGGCAATACGGAATACGCTGCCGGTTTAAAGCTGCTGGTCCATCAAGATAAAGGCGACGCGCAGCGGGTTCTTTTCTGTGCGTTGTGATCAACAGCCACCGGCAACGCAACTGCCGTTGCCGTCGAACTCCAGCGTTCTGCCGCTGATACCGAGATGAACCGGCCGGCCCTTGACCTGATCAACGAAGAGCTTGGCGCGGGTATTGGCCTGCAATACGCCGCCGACCGTCACGCCCTCGTTTGGATGCGACAGGATTACCGACTTCGGCTGCACCAGTTCATTCATCGCATAGGCCGCAGCATCCGGCAATATCGCGTTCTGACCGAGGTTCATCACAGCCAGATTGACGCGATAGTAGTCATGCGCAATGGTGCGCATCTCGGTATGCAGGCCGGTATCGCCCGAGAGATAAACGCGCAGGCCGTTGGTGAACTTGATGATGTAACCGCTGGGTGCACCGAGGCTGACGCTGATGTTGTCGGCTTCCAGCGATTTTTTCTGCGCTTCGCTTAGCAGGTCGCGTGAGAGCGTGCTGTCATGTGCAGCATGCATGGTAATGATCTCCACACCCTTGGTCGCGCCCGCCGCCTTGACGACCTTGGTACCACCCAACTCAACCGGCGCGAGACAGGGTGCCGCCTGCACTGCGGCGATCGCGCCTCCGGGTTCAGTGCAGTTGCCGGTCGGCTTGCCACGAATGTTCTCGATTTTCTTGCCAAGAAAAAACGCCATGTTGCGGATCATGATCAGCGAGGCGTTCTTGGCGGCGGCGATCTCGGCGGTGGTTGAGTGCGGCAGCGCCGAGATGGTTTCCGGTTTGCCACAAGTGCCAAGGTTAAGTGCGGCAATCTTGCGATCCCCAATATGATCGGTATGCGCATGCGTCAACAACACAACGTGCACCGTGCCCAGACGCGGATCTTCCGCGCCCATCACCGATTGGCCCGCATCGTAGAGTATGCGCACGCCGCTCGGATCTTCGAAAATCATCGCACGGTCGCGGTCGCACAACTCACCAGGATGCGTGCCCAGCGGCGTGACCTTCACATTCTGTGCAGCAGCCGATGCCGCCAGCAGCGACAACAACGCGACTACCAATATTTTGCTCTGCATGAGAACTTCCCCCCTGTACCGCGTTTTATTGGAGCCCGCAGACGTGATGCCACCAAGCATGCGCCGACGGGCCCTGCTTTGAGATCTGTTAATCGAGCTTGGCGCCCGAGGCTTTCACCACCGGTCCCCACTTGGCAAGCTCATCGCGGATGAACTTCGCATAGTCCTCGGGCGAGCCGCCGCCGACATCAATACCGGCGCCGGCGAGACGCTCTTTCACATCAGGCATTGCCAGCGCCTTGTTGGCTTCGACATTAAGTTTGGTGATCAACGCCTTCGGCGTGCCCGCTGGTACGAGCATCCCATACCAGATCGAGGCGGCGACCTTGGCAAACCCGAGCTCGGTCATGGTCGGTGCATCCGGTGCAATCGGCAGGCGCGCCGGGCTGATCGCCGCGAGCACCTTGGTACGGCCTGATTTCAAGTGCGGCAAATGCGGTGCGAGTGCGTCAAACATCAGTTGCACCTGGCCGCCAGCGACATCGGCAGCCCCCGGTGCGCTGCCTTTGTAGGGCACGTGTTGCAGCGGCGCACCGGTCACGTTCTTGAACAATTCACCGACCAGATGCGGAGCGCCGCCCGAGCCGGACGACGCGAAGCTAATGCTATTGGGCTTGGCCTTGGCCAGTGCGATCAGCTCCGGCACGTTTTTCACCGGCAACTGCGCATTGGCCACCATGATCATCGGCATGGTGGCGTACAAACAGACCGGCGCAAAATCCTTCACCGGGTCATACGGCAGCTTGGCGTAAATATGCGGGCCAATGCCGTGGGTGGTAATCGATGCCAGCAGCGTCGTATAGCCGTCAGGCGCAGCCTTCGCCACAGTGTCAGCGGCAATCTGCCCGCCACCACCGGCGCGGTTATCGACGACAAAAGTCTGGCCCAGTGAATCGCCGAGCTTTTGCGCCATTACGCGCGCCACCAGATCGGCGGCGCCCCCGGGCGGCACGGTCACAATCAAACGCACCGGTCGACTTGGATAAGCGCTTTGCGCCTGCGCGACCAGTGATGACAACAACAACGGGCCCGCAAGGGCAATCAGGATTTCTTTTTTCATAGTCTCACTCGGAATGGAAAAATGAAAAACGCCGCAATCTAACGGCGCGGGTTTCAGGCAAGCGCTTACAGCGGAATCTGTACGTCCAGCAACGGCGCATGCTGTTGCGCGCCGTAGACGTCGGTATCACCAACAGCGCCCGAGGGAATGCGTCGCTCGATGGTCGCCTTCCACGCATACGCCGGCGGGAATTCGGTAAACACCACCGCCGACTCGGCCACGTTATACAGACGGGCGATCAGTGCGGGGGTGATGACCCCCGTGGCGCGCACCCGTTCGAACGTCGCTGCATCACCGAACATGATATCCAGCGTCAGTTCGAAGGGGCCCGCATTCTTGCTCTTGCACGCCTTGGCGATATCACCGAGCCTGGCCATCTCAAACGTCCTCGTATTCGATGGGAAACATTTCAAGCGGATCATCCGGCTCGACCACGTGACGCAGCGAGAACTGATAGATCGCGCCGCGCTCGATATCAGAGGGCGAAAACGGAAACGCCATATTGCCCTCCTTGCACAGACGCCCCGGGAAATCGGAGTGCAGCAAAGTGACGCGGGCAAGACCCACCACCGCGTTGGCGATCTCCTGCGTCTTCGCCACCGCTTCGGCGAGAATGCCGATTTCATGTGAGCCGGACTGTTTAACGATTTCCGCCCCCCCCATCACACCGTTCTTGCCGTAGAGACGCAAGACCAGCTGATATTCATCGGGCGACACATTCAGCGCGGACACCTTGGTCGCCACCGCCGCACGCACGCTGTCGGCAAATTGATCAATCTGCGCAATCAATCCAGGGTCACGGGTACCGGCAAAAGTGATCGCGCTGTAACCGGTTTTCTCAGCGCCTTCGAGTTTGATCGTGTAGGGCTGCGCCTGCCATTGCATGCCAGAGACGCGCACTGCGCGCGGTGACACTGCTTCAATCTTGCACGCACTGGTATCCAGAATGCCGCCGGGCTCACGATGATAAATCGGGCTCGAATTCTCATGCAGCGCCTGCACCGCCACACTCAAGGGTGTGCAGGCCAGTTCAGGGTTGATCGGTTCGACTTCGACGTAATCCTCGCCGACGGTCGCCATCAGACAATCATGTTTTTTTGGCAATGCTGCGTTGCACGCGCATTCGAGCATCTTGCCGGCGAACCACGCCGGTGCCGGCGGAATACCGTGATACATGGCGAGCGCCGCCCACGGTGCCGGGTCGGTACTGCGACCGGCCAGTATCACCTGCGCACCAGCGTCCAGCGCCTGTAAATACGGTTGCGGCCCCATCATGCCAACAATACGTTCGGCACGATCAATCACCGCCTCCTCGAGTGCGGCCGCGCTACCCAGCGGCTTGACGCGTCCGGCCCGCAGTTTTTTCTTCAGCCAGTTTTTATCAACTTCGGAATGAATCAGCGCGAGCTTGAAATGCAGGCCATGCTCGCGTGCAATCTCACGCACCAGCTCCGCGCATAACTGCAGGTGCGGCTCACCACCGGCACCGCCGCTGGTGCCTATCATCATCGGAATACCGTTAGCGATCGCACCGCGCAACAGCAAACCGAGATCACGCTTGATCGCCAGCGGTGTGGTGAAAGGCTTGCCCGACCCGAGATAATGCGGCCCCGGATCGGAACTCCCGCCATCAACGCCGACCATGTGCGGCGCACGCGTCAGACCTGTAGCAAGCGAGACCTCGGGAAAACCATAACCGAGGATCCCGCTCGCCGAGATCATGCGAACCGGCGCAATCATGCCGGCACCGCTATCGTTGCCGCCCCCGCCATTAGCGCGCTTTCTTCGGCACTTTCCAGCCCAGCAGCTTAGCTGCGTTGCCGCCGATGATCTGGTCTTTCTGTTTACGCGTCAGTTTCTTCGAGGCGTTGACGAAATCAACCGGTTTGTAATACCCCATGTCATACGGGTAATCGGTGCCGATGACGACATGATCCGCGCCCCACAAGTTGACCAGATGCTCCAACTGGGTGTGGCTGAACACCATGGTGTCGTAATAAAACTTCTTCATGTAATGCGTCGGCGGCTTGGTGATGAAGTCATGGCACTCCGGACGCACGCGGTAGGCATGATCCATACGCGCCGGATAGTGGCCGGCATAACCGCCGCCGTGAGCCGCAACAAACTTCAGCTTCGGATGACGCTCAAGCACGCCGCCGAACACCAGGTGGTTCAACGCCAGCGTGGTGTCAAGCGGGTTGCCGATGACGTTGGCCAAAAAGTGCTTGCTGATACGCGAGGTATCGGTGAAACCGGCCGGGTGCAGGAAGATCATCGCGCCCAATTCCTCGCAACGCGCAAACAGCTTTTCAAACATCGGATCGGACAACTCGAGACCGCGCACATTGGTGCCGATTTCGATGCCGTAGAAACCGAGTTTCTTCACGCAATATTCAAGTTCGGCCAGCGCCGACTTCGGATCCTGCATCGGCAGCGTTGCCAGCGGCGCAAAACGATCGGTGTGCGTCGCGGTGATTTCAGCCAGCCGTTCGTTGATGGTGCGCGAAATCTTGCGGCCGAGGTCGATGTCCAGACCGTAGTAATACTGCAGCGGCGAGGTCGAAATCGCCTGTACGTCGATCTGCATCTTGTTCATGTCGGCGATACGCTGCGACACCGAGGTCAGTTTGCGGTCGAGTTCGGCGCGCAATTTTTGCTGATGCGCCTTGGTGCGCGGGTCCTTGTACTGGGCGGCCCAGTCGGAAGCCGGCTTGTCCGACTGCTGGGCGATGGTATCCGCCTCGGGGGTATGAATATGGCAATGCAAATCGACGCCAAAACTTTTGTTGGCGGCGCCGGCAGTCTTGACAGTCTTGCGGCTGGCCGGCTTTTTGGCGGCACAGGATAGCGATCCGCAGGTAAACAGCATGTTGAGTCTCCTCGTTCAGTAAAGGTGCGATGTTATTGGAAGCGGCCCGCTTATACAACGCAGGCGTGCGTCGCAGATTCGGTGTCGTTGATGAATACACAAACCCGTGGCAGATTCCGCCGCCACGGGTTCAAGTGAAATGCCGGCGCATCACGTCCGGGGTTTAATCAACCCGCGCGCCCGAATCCTTGATGACCTTCGCCCACTTCGTCACCTCTTCGCGAATATAAGTGGTGAACTGTTCGACGTTATTGGGCACAGGATCAAAGCCCAACACCGCAAGCCGTTCTTTGACATCCGGCATGGCAATCACTTTGGCAATATCGGTATTGAGTTTGGTGACGATGGCGCGCGGCGTGCCGGTGGGCGCAAAAAATCCGATCCAGGTGTAATCCTCATAACCGGGGAAACCCTGCTCGGCCACCGTGCCAACCTCAGGCAGCGAGGGCATGCGCTGCGGACTGGTCACGGCAATGCCGCGGATCTTGCCCGACTTGATCAAGGGCACGGTCGGCGGCATGGCGGTCAGCCCCACCGGAATCTGACCGGCGGCGGTGGCCAGCATCGCCGGCGCTGCACTACTGTACGGGATATGCGTGACATCGAGTTTCGCCATCAACTTCAACAGGCGTTCACCGGTCAGATGCGGCGTACTGCCGGCGCCGGCCGAACCGTATTGCAATTTTTGTTTTCTGCCGAGCCCGATCAACTCCTGCAGATTGTTCGCGCTGACGCCAGGATGCACGAAGATCATGTTCGGACTCACGCCGGCGTTAACGATGGGAAGGAAATCCTTGAACGGATCGTAGCCGGGGTCCTTGTACAAACTGGCCGCCGCCGCATACTGGCTGCTATTGCATAACAGCGTATAGCCGTCGGGCACGCCTTGCGCCGCGATACGGGTGGCGATAGTACCACCGGCACCACCACGGTTATCGACGACAACCGACTGGCCCAGTATATCGGCCAGTTTCTGCCCGACCACGCGGGCCATGATGTCGATGGGACCACCAGCCGCACCGCCGGCCAGCACACGGACTGGTTTGACCGGATACGGTTCGGCGGCAAAACAAACCGGCAGCGCGAATGCGGCGCTCATGCAGGATGCGACAAACAGCAGACGGACGTGCGGAATCTTCAGCATGTTTTCTCCTCGCTTGTGATTTGTTTTTCCGAAGCATCTACTGCCAGGCGGCGTGCGTCAAGCACGCGGGACAATCAAGCCACGACGAGCACGGGCTTGCCCAGCATGCGCCGCGTGTCGAGCGCGTGCAGCGCCTCGCCCACGGTCTCAAACGTATAACGGCCGGCGACACTGATTTTGAGCGAGCCATCGAGGATGGCGCTGAAAATATCGGCGGCACGCCTGCGCGTGGTCGGCGCGTCGGCGATATGGTCGGCGAGCCGTGGCCGCGTCAAAAACAAGGAACCCGCCTCACCCAGCTCGAGCGGATCAAGATCACGCACGGCGCCGGCCACCGCGCCAAAGTTCACGATCAAACCGCGTTTTCTAGCGGCACGAAAACTGTCGCGCAGCGTCCCCTTGCCGATCGGATCGAACACCACATCCACCCCCTCGCCACCGTTGGCCGCGCGCACCGCCTTGGCAAACCCGCCATCGTCATACAACAACGCGACATCCGCACCGCGCGCGCGCGCCACCGCCGCCTTTTCTTCGCTGCTGGTAGTGGCGAACACGCGCGCACCGGCGCGCTTCGCCAGTTGCACCAGTATCTGCCCGATGCCGCCCGAGGCCGCATGCACGAGGCAACTGCGGCCGGGTCCGAGTTGGCCAACGTCATGCGCCAGGTAATGCGCAGTCAGCCCGTGAAACAATGAAGCGGCCGCCATCTCAAACGACAATGCGGCGGGCAGCTTGACGCAACGCCACGCCGGCACCACCGCGTATTCCGCATAACTGCCCCAGACGATGCACCACGCCACACGATCGCCAACAGCAAGATCGTTTACACCCGCGCCGCACGCAACAACCTCACCCGCGCCTTCCATGCCCAGCGTGCAAGGCAGGCTGACTTTGTAAGTCTGCGAGTTCGCGTATTTGCCCTCGCAGGTGTGGATATCCATAAAGTTGACGCCGGCGCAACGCACACGCACCAGCACTTCGTCAGCAGCGGGCACTGGCACAGGGATCTCGCGGTGTTTCATGGCGGCGAGGCCGGCGTAGTGATCGATTTGGATGCATTTCACGGGAGACACCCTCACAAACTTTTGCGGAAGAGAATTATTACATGCACTAAATACAAGGTCGGCGAGATATTACGTAGGGCGAAATGAGCGTAGCGCATTGCGCCGGAGGTGTTTTTGCTTTGGGTGACGCGGTGCTTCTAGATCAAAGTCGCCGGGGGTGGCCCGGCGGCCAGTTACTTTTCTTGAACCGTCAAGAAAAGTAACCAAAAGAAGCCGGCCCCTGGTTCGCCGGTCCTTCGGACTCCCCTGTGCTGCTCGCCCTGTCGGGCGGCTGCGCAACTCGCCCTCGCAGGCGAGGGCTCAGACAGTGCTCGCCGACTGCCCCCGACAGGGCTGCGCTGCTCGGCGGCTCTTAAGGGGAAGCGAAAACCAGGCGCAGGCGAAACCTTCAGGCCCGTTTCATTGCGTGGG
>CAIWNB010000065.1 GCA_903913965.1 uncultured beta proteobacterium | reverse complement strand
GCCGAGACGCTGGGCATCGATTACAACAGGGTGCGACCCATCATCGCCGACACCAACTCGGTGGGCTACACCCAGGCCACCGGCGGTTCGCGCGTCACCTATGCCACCGGAATCGCCGTCATCAACGCCTGCAACAAGGTGCTCGAAGAGTTGTGTCTGCGCGCCGCCAAAATCTGGAACATCAGCCGCGAAGACGTGATTTGGGAAGACGGCTGCGCGCGCCCCGCCGGCGGCAAGGCCGGTGCATTTGAACCAATGCCGCTCAAAGCCATTGCCGCCAAGCGCACGGCGACCGGTGGCCCGATCACCGCTTCAGCGGCAGTCAATGAATCCGGCCACGCACCGGGCTTCTCGACGCAGTTCTGTGATGTCGAAGTCGACCCCGAAACCGGTGCCGTGAAAATTTTGCGCTGGGTCGCCGCACAGGACGTCGGCCGCGCGGTGCACCCCGCTTATGTCGATGGCCAGATTCACGGCGGCGTCGTGCAGGGCATCGGCTGGGCGCTCAACGAGGAATACATCTACGACAAAGACGGTCACCTCTCGAACGCCGGCTTTCTCGACTATCGCATGCCGGTCTGCTCCGACCTGCCAATGATCGAAACCCTGCTGGTGGAAGTGCCCAACCCCAACCACCCCTATGGGGTCAAAGGCATGGCCGAAGCCAACGTCGTCCCGCCGATGGCCGCACTCGCCAACGCGATCCACAACGCTACTGGCAAACGACTCACCGACCTGCCGATGTCACCACCGAAAGTGCTGGCGGCGTTGTCGCAGAAATAGGCGCGGGTCTCCGCGCGCGTGGCGGATGGATCTCGGCCTCGGCGCCCGGATCCATCCTGCTGCGGGGCTTGTGGTTCGCAGGGTGCGCAACACGCGCGCGTCACGGCAGTTGTTGGTGCGCTGTGCGCACCCTACGAACTCAATGACATGACGTAGGGTGCGCATCGCGCAAGCTTAATGGCGGTGATTGGTTCGCAGTTTCGTAGGTTGCACAACGTGCACGCGTTAACGCTGTGAATGGTGCGCGGTGCGCACCCTACGAGGTGTGTTGCATCAGGACCGAACATTCCCCCATCGCTTGAGAGAACGCCTCCCTCGCAGGATGCGCACTGCGCACCAATAACAGCGGGCTGGGCGTGCGCGGTGCGCCCCCGACGTCATGTTATTAAGCGTGGCTGGATATAAATAAACTGTGCAACACGGACACTCTTGATTCCCCTAAACCCAAGACCGTCATTCGCCATTCGCGAATCACGAACGACGCAAGCGCATCGACGTTTCTTTACTCCGCCTTGATCCCCGTCGCCTTGGCGAGCTTCGACACCTTGGCGATCTCGCTCTTGATGTAATCGCCAAATTGCTCCGGCGTGCCGGAAATCACTTCAAAGCCCTGGGCCGCCAGCAAGGCCCGCACATCGGCATTGGCCAGCACCTTGGCGGTCTCGGTATTCACCCGAGCAACCACCGCTGGCGGCGTGCCGGCAGGCGCGAGCAAACCAAACCACGACAACATTTCAAAGCCCGGCAGCGTTTCAGCCATCGTCGGCAGGCCGGGCATCATGGCCGAGCGCTTCGGTGTGGTGACCGCGAGGCCACGCGCGCGACCGGCCTTGATCTGCGGCTGTATGCCGGTGACGGTGGCGAACATGATCGACACTTCACCACCGATCAGTGCGGCGATCGCCGGCGAAGAGCCCTTATAAGGAATGTGCACGATATCGATGCCAGCCATCATCTTCAACAACTCGCCGCTCAGATGATGCGTGCTGCCGTTGCCGGCCGAGGCATAGTTGATCTGGCCGGGCCGCAGCTTCGCCAAAGCCACCAGTTCCTTCACGCTCTTCGCCGGCAACGACGGATGAACCGAAAGCACATAAGGTGTGGCCACCACATAGATCACCGGTGCAAAATCTTTCACGGCGTCATAGGAGAGTTTGGCGTAGAGGGCCGGGTTCGAGCCGTGCGTTGAATTGTTCGCCATGAACAGCGTATAGCCATCGGGCGCGGCGCGCGCCGCCAGCTCGGTGCCCAGCGTGCCACCCGCCCCCGGACGCGCATCAATCACCAATTGCTGGCCTAGCCCCTCGGCGAGCTTGTTGCCGACCACGCGACTCACCACATCGGTGGCGCTACCCGGCGCCTGCGCAATGATGAGCCGTATCGGCTTGGACGGATAAGGCTGGGCGTGCGCGGTGTTGCCCAATGCAAAAGCACACACGGACAGGCAGGCAAAAAGCGGGCGGTTGAAAAGCATCAGGGAACTCCTCAAATGAATTTCTGCAATGGTAGCTGGATTGATGGCACGCAGGTTGGGCATGGCAATGGCAATTGCAATTGCAATTGCAATGGCAACGAAGATGTCACCCGGTTTTTCTCACACTCTCGCGACAAACCGCCAAGGCCCACCACCCCTAATAACTCCCGCTCCCCTCACCTATCGCGACAGCCATGGCGATCTGGTTGATCTGCCCACCGTGGCTGCCACGCGCGTCAAGAATGAATTCGGCGCCGTGCTGGAACAGGCACTGCGAGGAGGTGCCGTTGCCATCACCCGTCACGACACGCCCAAGGCGGTGTTGATCGCCTATCACAAATTCGAAGCGCTGGTGCGCGATCGCGCTTCAAGCCTGCACGACCTGCACGCCGAATACGACGTCTTGCTCGCGCGCATGCAAACACCGGCGGCAAAGCCGATTGTGGCGGCGGCGATCAAATTGGCGCTGGGGTAACGGGCGGGGGGGAGTCTATGCCAGACAACTGTGGCAAGTCTGGCAAGCCAATAGGCGCTTAAGAATTAACCCAGGCTGCGCGCAATAGCTACACCGTCAAGCCGATGCCCCGAGCAACGATTTGATGCAAACAATTATTGAACGCTGGCCCAATCGGCACACAGCAGTTCCGCCTGCATCAGCACGGTCTTCACCGCCTCTTCCTGCAAGTCCGGCGGATAGCCGTATCTATTCAGAATACGCTTCACCATGACCTTGATCTTGGCGCGCGCGCTTTCGCGCAGCGTCCAGTCGATCGTCACGCTCTTGCGCACCTGCGTAATCAGCTCGGCGGCAATGAGCTTAAGCTTGTCGTCGCCCATCGCTTGCACCGCTGATTCGTTCGCGGCCAGCGCATCGTAAAAAGCGATTTCATCGTCGGTCAGACCGAGGTTTTCGCCGCGCTTGCCGGCGGCATCCATTTCCTTCGCCAGCTTGATCAGCTCTTCAATGACTTCCTGCGTAGCGATCGCACGGTTGTGATAAGCATTAAGCGTCTGCTTGAGCTTCTCACTGAAGAGCTGGCTTTGCACGAGGTTGCGTTTTGAGCGCACCTTAAGTTCGTCCTTGAGCAGCTTTTCCAATAACTCTGCGGCAACGTTCTTGTGTTTGAGGCCGCGCACCTCGGCGAGAAACTGATCTGACAATATCGAAAGATCCGGCTTCTGTAACCCGGCTGCGGTAAAAACATCAATCACCTGACCGTCGGTCGTAATGGCCTTCGAGACCAACTGCCGCACTGCAGCGTCGATCTGTTCCGGCGTTTTTTGGATATTGGTGGTTTGCTTGTTGAGCGCCGCTTGTATCGCCTGAAAAAAGCTCACGTCGTCACGAATGTCGGTCGCTTCCTCGCTGGCCGCGCAGAGTGCAAACGCTCGCGAGAGCTCGGTCACCACCTGCACAAACCGCTTCTTGCCATCATCCTGCTGCAAGACATGCTCTTGTGCCGCCGGAATCAACCCCAGCCGTTCGGCAGGCTTGCCGTTGACCCACTTACCCCAATCGAAGCCGTGCAGCATGTCGCTGGCGATACCGTGCTTTTCGAGCATGACGGTAATCGCCTGCCTGGTGTCAAAAGTGGGGTCACCCTTGCCGCCGCTTTCGGTGTAATTGGCGAGCGCGTGTTTAAGCTGATCGGCGAGCCCGAGGTAATCCACCACCAGCCCCCCGGGCTTATCGCGAAACACGCGGTTCACCCGCGCAATCGCCTGCATCAGGCCGTGGCCCTGCATCGGCTTGTCGGCATACATGGTGTGCAAGCAGGGCGCATCAAAGCCGGTCAACCACATATCGCGCACGATCACGATGCGGAACGGGTCTTTGTTATCTTTGAAGCGGTTGGCCAGCTTGCGGCGCTTGTCTTTATTGCGGATATGCGGCTGCCACTCAGGGCCATCGTCGGCGCTACCGGTCATGACTACCTTGACCACGCAATCCCTGCCCTTTTCGGCCTCGGCATCATCATCCTTGGTGCTGGCCCACGCCGGCCGCAATTTAATCAGCGCCTCATAAAGATCAACGCAAATACGCCGGCTCATGCAAACAACCATCGCCTTGCCGTCCATCGCTTCAAGGCGTTTCTCAAAGTGCGCCACCAGGTCTGCGGCAACCAGCGCCACGCGCTTGGGGTCGCCGACCAAAGCCTCCATCGCGGCCCACTTGGTTTTGAGCTTTTCCTTGCGCGTTTGTTCTTCGCCCTCGGTGATCTCGTCAAACTCTTCATCGAGCTTCGGCAGTTCTGCGGCATTCAAACTGAGTTTGGCGATACGGCTCTCGTAATAGATCGGCACCGTGGCTTTGTCAGCCACCGCACGCTGAATGTCGTAGATGCTGATGTAGTCGCCAAATACCGCCCGCGTGTTCGCATCGGTTTTTTCAATCGGCGTGCCGGTAAAACCGATGAATGAGGCCTGCGGCAACGCATCGCGCATATGCCGCGCAAGGCCGTCGATCAGGTCGTATTGGCTACGGTGCGCCTCGTCGGCAATCACCACGATGTTGCGCCGATCACTCAGCGCAGGCATCCGCTCGCCCTTTTCGGGCAGAAATTTCTGGATGGTCGTGAACACCACGCCACCACTGGCCACGGCCAGCAGCTCGCGTAAAGCATCACGGTTTGCGGCCTGCACCGGGGTCTGGCCGAGAATCTCATCGCAACGCTGAAACTGCCCGAAGAGCTGATCGTCGAGATCGTTGCGATCGGTCAGCACCACCAACGTTGGGTTTTGCATGGCCGGGTGCCGCACGATACGCGCGGCGTAAAAGAGCATCGAAAAGCTCTTGCCGCTGCCCTGGGTGTGCCAGACCACGCCGGCGCGACGGTCGCCAGACTTGCCGCCATGCATACGACCCACCCAGTATTGCCCCATCTCACCCCGGGCGAGATTGACCTCGCCCATGCCGCTGGCGCGCACGGTTTCTTCCACCGCCGCATTGACGGCGTGAAACTGGTGATAGCCGGCGATAATCTTGTGCAAGGCACCGCTGTCCGGATCTTCCTCAAACACAATGAAGTGATGCAGCAGATCGAGAAAGCGTTGACGCTCAAACACCCCGCGCACCAGCACTTCAAGTTCCAGCGCGGTCTTCGGCGCGTCTTTCTCGCCGTCAATCGTGCGCCAAACTTTGAACCACTCTTGGTTCGCAGTCAGCGAACCGATGCGCGCTTGAACGCCATCACTCACCACCAGCACGGCGTTGTATTGCAGCAGTGAAGCAATTTCCGCCTTGTAGGTTTGCAGCTGGGCGCAGGCGCTCCAGATGGTTGCGTCTTCATCGGCTGCATTCTTAAGCTCGATCACCGCCAACGGCAGCCCGTTGACGAACACAATCACGTCGGGCCGGCGGTTGTGCTGCCCCTCAATCACGGTGAACTGGTTCACCGCGAGCCAATCATTGACCCGCACATCGCCAAAATCCACCAAGCGCACATGATCGCCGGCAATGCTGCCGTCAGCACGCGGATATTCAACCGGCACACCATCGCGCAACATTTGGTGAAAAGCCCGATTCGTCTGCGTCAATGAAGGCGTGGCGACGCGCAGCACTTTGCGCAGCGCTTCTTCGCGTGCCTCGTCAGGAACGGCGCGATTCAGGCGACCGATGGCGTCACGCAGGCGCGCCTCCAGAACCACATCAGCAAACGACGCCCGCTCGGCGGCCAGTTCGTCGGGCGCCATCTGTGGCCCGTGGCCCACCGCATAGCCGAGTTCCCCGAACCATTCGAGGGCGGCGTCTTCTACGATGGATTCGTTAAGGCTCATAAAATGGGCTTAAATAAGCAACCTATTGATAGAAAAATTTCCCAAACCTCAAGGCCGCATAATCAGGGTTAGGATTAAATAAGATCAAGCCCGGAAAGGCAGATACAGCGCGAACAGGCGAGAAGCGCCCGCCTTTACGTCGAGTTTAATGAGATTGGCTGCCAAGGTCGCCGCAATATCCCGAAAAACGCTCGACACCTTGGACTCTGATTTGCGTAAAGACACTGGCTCAAGTAAAGTTCGCCTACGGACTGGGGATTCTCGGTCGGCAATAGGCTCCGGCGACTGCTGGGGCCTTTTGTTTTTTAGGCTCACGGAAAACACTTCAGCCCCCAACCCTCGATTCGTCCATTTTTCTGCAATAGTTTAGGTTTCACTGCCTCAAACGCCCGGTTCAACTGTCCGGGACGCAACACTGACAAACCAAGCGGCCGCGCCACCAAATCTGCCAACTGCAAACCGGCAGAGTTCGATTTCTTGTCGGCGAAAACGATTTCGAAATCGAGTTTCTCGCCCTTGTAATTCGAACCATCACAGATACGACGAAATTCCAGCTCTAAATCGTCATCTTCATTTTTGCCACGTTTTTCAACAATAACATGCACTATCGGGTCTGCGCCCACCTGACCACCCCCGGCAGCCGTCCATTCACCATTCTGCTGCAAGAAACCACGCACACATTCAAGACCGAACTCCAATCCCAGATGATAGGGGTTCACCGGATAGGTATAGCGAGCCTTGTGTTTGACCTTATCCACCACCTGCGCATGTATCGTCACCTTCAACCCGGCCAGTATAGCGAGCCTTGTGTTTGACCTTATCCACCACCACGCCAATCAAATGGAATGGAGCGGCCGCGATAATATCGGTCAATTCGTCGAGAAATGCATTTTTCAAGGCAGGCGTTTTCAGAAATGCAAAATCGCCAATATCCTTACGAATATCACGCTCGTGCAAAATGACTTGATCATGCCCGAAATGCTTGAACTTGAAGTGCTGAACAGCTGGCGTGATGTGTGCAACGTATTCGCTTTTCTTCACGACAAAAAACGCCAGCACGAACAATGGATATTGGGGATCGATATTTCCCATGGTGGGCGAACCGCTTTCATCGACGAACACTAAATATTCGCTGTGCGGATTACTCATCGGCATCTACATTCGACGCAATGGTCGAACACGCTCAACTCCCCGCTCCGCAATTGAATCACTTTTATGCTGTTCAAGATGGACAGGATGCGGGATGTTCGTGGCCGGTGGCCCACCGCATAGCCGAGTGCGTCGAACCATTCGAGGGCGGCGTCTTCGGCAATAGATTGGCTTAGCATCTACGCTAAACTCCAAGATCTTGCTTCTGAATCTCCAGCCATTTTCGAATAAGCCGTGTGTAATAACGCCAACGTCCAGAAAGCGCTGCAAGCTCAACTATCTTTGACAGCGAAATTTCTCTCGATTCACCGGTATGCTCAATAATTATATTTATAAACCCGTGTTTCTCAGGAACATTGACAACGCCTAAAGCTAGCTCGTGAAGCTCAGCACGATCAACAGGAATATTGGCGACATTTAGACTATGCAGCATTTGATGCAGCACTTGCTCAGGAGACAAAAACTGCCCGATCGCATTACGCATAGGCGTCAGCGTACGAACCATGCGAACGAGACTCGCGCGCTGCATGTCGTGAATGGCTTGATCCCCGGTCCAGACGGCTTTTATACGTTCCATGCGTTCCCTCCAGCTCCCATAGACGTCTCCGTCTAACACTGCAATTGTATTGCCGGTATTAGCAGTTGAAAGGTGGAGGCCCGCGCATAAGCTGAATGCATTCGACGCAGGCCCATACCGTCCGAATTCTACAAATTTTCGAATGCCGAGCTCTGTCGCAACCCGAGCAATAATCTGTTCAGCCACATCGTCTTCTACATAACAGGTGATTGGCCGCTCCTGCTTTCCGGTGATATGCCGCATTGCCTCATATGAATATCCACGCCACACTGCAGTCTTTGTTTGAGTGGAATTCAAAGTGTAGACGCACATCTCGTCATACATTTGGGCTATGGGTGGGAAATGCGTGGTAAAAATCAACTGTTTATGCTTTTCGGCACAGTGTTTACCGAGCATTGAAAGTAGCCTTTGAAGAGCATCTTGGTGCAAAAACAAATCGATCTCATCCACCAAGATGAGACCATAACTTGGCGCCCGTAAAACCGCGTCAAGAATTCGAAAAACTCTCTGCTCTCCAGAACTCATTGACAGGCCAGAATATGTCACCTGCCCGCATTTGACTCCAATGGATAGCTTTCCGCTGTAGTTATATTTAACCTTGTAAAAAGTCTCATACACTCGATTAAGCACTTGGCCGGCAGCTTCTCGGACCGAGAGACCTACGTCGTCAATGTTTTCGGATTTCTGATAATGAATCATCGAGTTTAGATTTAGCGCATCAACATCAGGAACCGACTCTCCGATCCCAACGAATCGAGTGTATCTTTCTGGCCGTCTCAAGTATCGCGGCGACCAGCGATCCTGCGCTTTTGAATAAATCTGTTTTAGATCGGGATGTAAAACCTTCCCGATTCGGTGGGAGTAGCGCACGCTAAAGTCGCTTCCTTGCCACAACGAGTCAGTATTCGGTCGAAAAAACTGAGCGAATTTATAGTTTGGATCTATAGGATTAGGCGGACGATGCGCACAAGCTAATGCTTGTAGAACTGTAGTCTTTCCAGAGCAATTGCCTCCCATAATTGCCGTTAGTGGCGAGAGACTGAAATCGAGACTTATATCGCGCAGGCTTTTCAACTGTTTAACGTCCAAAGAAAGCAATTTCTGCTGCGAGATCTTTTGGACCGGTGGTTGACTAGCCATGTTGGATTAATTCCCGAATCTACCAGAAGTTGAAAGTTCCCCGCTCAGCAACTTCGGCAGCAGCGTATCGCGCAGGGTGGCAAGGGTGTGGGATTGCTTCTGGATGTTCTTCATCTGTGTAAACAGCGGTTTGACCGTTCGCTCGAACGCTTCGGCTATTTCCTTTGGCGGGACAAGGACACGCATTCCGCGAACCATATCGGAGTTGATCGCAGTGGCGATAGACGATGTGCTTCCGAGCTGATCGTAGCCGAAGCCCTTGAGGTAGCAGTAGAGATATGCAGAGCCGAATGTTGTTTCCGGTTTCAAGCGGAAGTGCGCAATCGCCTCATTCGACAGCATTTCGCCATCCGTGATGGCAACTCGGCCCATCGTTAGCTTGAAGCTAAGAACGACAGTGTTGTCGGGAATCCTTTTCACGCGGAACTTTTCGACAGCTTCAGTGGTGAGAAACTCGGCCGTGTGCGAAATGAAAACACCGGCTATACCGAGGTCACGAATGGACATCCAGGGCACGTCCGCCTGGTCCTCGGAAAACCAGTGCTGCTCCATACGCGGCGGGGTCTTCCCGATTCCCACTGTGGAAACTTCATCGGCTGTTTTCACTTCCCATCCTTTCGGAATGTGTCCAAGCGCGGAGTCTTGAAAGGAATCGGGGAAGAGCGCGGCGGTGGCAGGGTCAAGGGCGGCGGGTTTACGTCCGTCGAGTTTGGCGCGGACGGGGTCAAAATCCACGAACCAGCTCTGGAACAGCGCTTGGGCCATCGCCTCTAGCGTCGCGTTCATTCGCCGGTTCAACTCGATCTTGTCGTCCAGCGCCCCAAGTACCGCCGCGATGGCTTTTTGCTCGGCGAGGGGTGGGAGCAAAACCGGAATCCTGTGTAGGTCATTCCTGTTTACACCGGGAACGCTGCTCTTGTCGCTGCACGATTGGAAATCGACAGTCCGCAAGAGATACGAGGCGAAGTGCGGGTCATTGCCGTGGAAATCTTTGACCCAAAGCGTCGTGTTAAGCGGCCAGTAATCTTCCTTGATGAGGAAGACTTGCCCGATGGTGCCGTATCGCCCGGTCACGACTCCGGGGCCTTTGACGCCTACTTCAGAGTGGTAGTCACTGATGCCGGACGACGACACGATTGGCACCTTTCCCGGCTTCCGGTTTTGGGATGGCAAATCGAAACCACGCTGGAGCGTGATTACGTCACCGAGCGGCATCTCTGCCCATTCACCCACCATAACCCAGCCCCTTCAGATTTTCTCTGATGGCCTGCTCCAATTTCGCGGACTCAGCAAACTGGCTTTCCAATTCAGCGACGAGGCGCGGCATCTTTTCCTCAAACGGCTCGCCATCGTCTGCCACGTCCTCGGCACCGACATAACGGCCAGGCGTGAGCACGTGGCCGTGCGCGGCGATTTCGGCGGTCGTAGCGGATTTGCAGAAGCCTGCGATGTCGGCGTACGCGGTTGCCCCCTCACCCCTGCCCTCGCCCACGAGGGGCGAGGGAGAAACCGGGTCGCCGCGCCATGCGTGGTAAGTGGCGGTGATTTTGTCGAGGTCGGCGTCGGTGAGTTCGCGATGCACACGGTCGATCAGCGTGCCGAGTTTGCGGGCGTCGATGAAGAGGGTTTGTTTACG
Organism: uncultured beta proteobacterium; assembly: GCA_903913965.1. GTDB lineage: Bacteria > Pseudomonadota > Gammaproteobacteria > Burkholderiales > SG8-41 > PALSA-1004. Next base: position 3,793 of record CAIWNB010000065.1, on the reverse strand, counting down.
GCGATCGCGGAGTTTCACCGTACGTGCGCCCCCACCCTCACCCGCTTTCGCCGGGGAGGGCGTGGTACTGCCATTTTTGTTTTTCGTGAGGAACCAAAGGCAGACTGGAATCTGCGTGCTGTAAAAAAGCTGACCGGGCAACGCGACCATGCAATCCACGAGGTCGGCCTCGATCAGGGCTTTGCGAATATCGTCTTCGCCCGATTGGTTCGATGACATGCTGCCATTGGCCAGCACGAAGCCGGCCATGCCGTTGGGTGCGAGGTGATGAATGAAGTGTTGCACCCATGCAAAGTTGGCGTTGCCTTTGGGCGGCACGCCGTATTGCCAGCGCACGTCGTCATCTTTGCGGAACCAGTCCGAGTCGTTAAACGGCGGGTTGGCGAGCACGTAATCGGCGCGCAGGTCGGGGTGCAAGTCACGGCGAAAGGTGTCGGCCTGCTCGGGGCCGAAATCCGCTTCGATGCCGCGAATGGCGAGGTTCATCACCGCCAGGCGGCGCGTGGTGGCGTTGCTCTCCTGCCCATAGATGCTGATGTCGCCGATTTTGCCGCCGTGCGATTCAACGAATTTTTCTGATTGCACGAACATGCCGCCCGAGCCGCAGGCGGGGTCGTAGATGCGGCCTTTGTAAGGGGCGAGCATTTCAACCAGGCAGCGCACCACACAAGACGGCGTATAAAACTGGCCGCCGTTCTTGCCCTCGGCGCTGGCGAAGCGGGTGAGGAAATATTCATACACGCGGCCGAGCAGATCAACCGAGCGATGGGTCTTCTCGCCTTCACTGGCGGCGGTGAGTGAAATGGTGGCGATCAGGTCAATCAATTCGCCGAGGCGCTGCTTGTCGAGACTGGCGCGCGCGTAATCTTTCGGCAACACGCCCTTGAGCCGCGGGTTGTCGCGCTCAAGGGCAACCATGGCGTCATCTACGACCTTGCCGATGGTTGGCTGCTTGGCGCTGGCTTGCAGGTGCGCCCAACGGGCCTCCTTCGGCACCCAGAACACGTTCTCGGCTTTGTATTCGTCCTGATCCTCGGGGTTGGCGCCGGCGTAATCGCCCTTGCCTTCCAGCAGCTTGGCGCGGTGTTCTTCGAAGGTGTCGGAAATGTATTTGAGGAAGATCAGGCCTAGGACCACATGCTTGTATTCGGCGGCGTCCATGTTGTTGCGCAGCTTGTCAGCAGCAAGCCAGAGCTTGGCTTCGAAGCCCAGATTGGCGGTGGCATTGGACGCGGATTTGGTTGTGCTGGCTTTGGCCATTGTTTCAACTTATGAAGAGGGAAATAAGCCCACCTATTATGCACTTGTGCTGGCGATCTCTCTACGGATCGACCGAGCGAATACGATCGCGCGCGAGTTGCTGCAATCCAAACATTCGATCTGCGTTTGGAGACCCGCGGCGATCAGCACCACCACCGCTTGCCCCCACGCCCCGATTGGCTTAGATTGCACCACGCTCAACAATAATTCAGGCCAGAGGCCGCGCACACCGCGGTTATGGACCGACCAGCACTTGATAACAGCCGCAGCAGCGGCGAGACGCCGGCGCAACACGCACAAGCACAGGTTACTTTCACTGATCGCTCGATGAAATGGATGGAGGAGGCAGCATGAAGCGCACTACATTTTTGTTTCTGGTTCTCTCATTGATCGCCTCAAACGCCGGCGCCGCTGAAGCCGACGGCTATCCCAACCGCGCAATCCGCATCATTGACGTCTTCGTGCCCGGCGGGCCGAGCGATATCATTTCGCGGCTGCTCGCGCAAAAAATGACCGAGAGTCTGGGCCAGCCGGTGATCGTTGAGAACCGCGGCAGTGCCGGCGGTATCGTTGGTTTCGAGGTGGGCTCCAAGGCCGCACCGGACGGCTACACACTGGTCTTCGCACCGCAGGCTGCGGTCACCATCAATCCGAGCGTCTATCGCAAGCTGCCCTATGACCCGGTGCGCGATTTCGAGCCGGTGACACAAATTTCATCGGGCGCTTACATGATGGTGGTGCATCCGTCGGTGCCGGCAAAAACAGTGAAGGAGTTCATCGCACTCGCCAAACGGCGGCCGGGTGAAATCAATTTCGCCAGCTCGGGGGCCAACAATCTGCTGGCGATGGAACTGTTCAATTTCATGGCCGGCGTCAAGACGGTGAACATTCCCTACAAGGGCACCGGTCAGGCAGTGCAAGCGCTGCTCTCGGGTGAAGTGCAGGTTTTTGTCATCAGCCCGATCGTCGGCATGCAGCTCGTCAAAAGCGGCAAGATGCGCTTGCTGGGCATGACCGGCCTGCAACGCAGCCCGCTACTGCCTGACGCACCGACGGTGGCCGAAACACTGCCCGGGTTTGAATCAGTGGTCTGGCACGGTGTGGTGGTGCCGGCAAAAACGCCGCCCGCCATTATTAATAAACTCGTGCAGGAAATTGTGCGCATCACCAAGCTACCGGATTTTCGTGAACGTCTGAACAGCCAGGGCCTCGATGTCATCGGCTCGACGCCAGAAGAATTTAGCGTGCTGATTAAAAACGAAATCGGCATGTACGCGAAACTGGTCAAACAAATCGGGTATGCGCCGCAGTAAAAGCGCCCCTCACCCCCGCCCTCTCCCACCAGGGGAGAGGGGTAACAACCAGGCGTCACCGGATACCGTTGCGCACAGTGTTCATCACTTCACGTTCGATACGCCGCTAATCCACCTTCATCCGCGTCACCGCAACCACCTTCGCCCACTTCTCGACTTCCAGTTTGACGAACGCTGGGAACTCATCCGCACCCAGCGGTGAGGGCTCAGCCCCCTGCGCGTTCAAACGTTCGCGCACTTCGGGCAGCCGCACGATGCGGGTGACTTCGCTGCTCAGGCGGTCGACAATCCCGCGCGGCGTGCCGGCGGGTGCAAACATGCCCAGCCAGTTAAGCATCTCATAGCCCTTGAGACCGCTCTCGGCGATGGTCGGCAACTCGGGCAGCAATGCAGAACGCTGGCCACCGGTGACACCGAGGGCACGCAGACGACCGGTTTTAGTGTGCGGCGTAACCGAGGCGGCAGTGCCAAAGGTGACCGGCACCTGCCCCGCCACCACGTCGATGATCGCCGGGCCGCCGCCCTTGTATGACACATGCACCAGCTCGATCTTCGCCAGTGTTTCAAACAATACCGCCGCCAGATGCGTCGAGGTGCCCGCGCCCGCCGAGGCGTAAATAATCTGCTTCGGGCGTGCGCGCGCGAGACCGATCAGATCCTGCGTGCTGCGCGCCGGCAACGAGGGATGCACCGCCAGCACATTGGGCGAATCAGACAGCCGCGCCACCGCCACAAAATCACGCAACACGTTATAGGCCAGCTTTGGATAGAGGCTCTGATTGACGGCATGCGTGCCCACACTGCCCACCACCAGCGTATGACCATCCGCCACGGCACGTGCGGCCAGCTCACTGCCCAGTGCGCCACCCGCACCGCCACGATTCTCCACCACCACCTGCTGTCCCAGCGTTACCGACAACGGGCCCGCCACCAGTCGCGTGCCGAGATCGACATAGCCGCCTGGCGGAAACGGCACGATCACGCGCACCGGTTTGGCCGGCCACGGGTCAGCGGCAAACACAGCGTTGGCGCTGATGACAGCGCAGGCGAGAACCAATAATTTCGAAGCGGTGTGCAGAGTCATGACGTGGCGTTTTCTAATGGATTGAAACGAGGCGCGTATCTTACGCCGCAGCGCGTGCGGCGTGGGATGCCGCTTGTTGACGGGCGCCTGCGCGATTGACGAATTGTCAGGCCGCAGGCTAGTCTCAACGGCTATT
>CAIWNB010000064.1 GCA_903913965.1 uncultured beta proteobacterium | reverse complement strand
TACGGCGGCGCCGGACTGCCGCTGCGCGCCGCTGCAGTGATACTCGAAACCATCCACCGCAACGGTTGCAATGCCGGGGCTTGTCACGCGCAGATGTACATCATGGGCACGCTGCTGCGCCACGGCTCGGCGGCGCAGAAAAATCTGTATCTGCCCGGCATCGCCTCGGGGGCGCTGCGCCTGCAGGCCTTCGGCGTCACCGAACCGAGTACCGGCTCGGACACCACGCAACTGCGCACACGTGCGGTGCGTGACGGCGACCATTATGTGATCAACGGCCAGAAAGTTTGGACCAGCCGCGCGCTGCATTCGGATCTGATGTTGTTGCTGGCGCGCACCACCGCAGTCGAGCAGGTGAAAAAGCGCAGCGAAGGCCTGTCAGTGTTTCTGATCGACATCCGCGCGGCGCGCGGTCACGGGCTGGAGATCCGGCCGCTTGACGCGATGATCAATCACAACGCCACCGAGGTGTTCTTCAACGACCTGCGTATACCGGCCGACGCCTTGATCGGCAAAGAGGGCGAGGGCTTTCGCTACATCCTCGACGGTATGAATGCAGAGCGTATTTTGATCGCCGCCGAGGCGCTCGGCGACGCGCAGTATTTCATCGAACGCGGCTCGAATTATTCCAAAGAGCGCGTGGTCTTCGGCAAACCCATCGGACAGAATCAGGCGGTGCAGTTTCCGATCGCACGCGCCTACGCAGAGACCGAGGCGGCGGGGTTGATGGCGCGCAAGGCGGCGGCCTTGTTCGATGCCGGCGTGCCTTGTGGGGCCGAGGCGAACATGGCCAAGCTGCTGGCGGCGGACGCCTCGTGGAACGCCGCCGAGGCCTGCATGCAGGCCTTCGGCGGCTTTGGTTTCGCCCGCGAATATGACATCGAACGCAAGTGGCGCGAGACGCGGTTGTTCCGCACCGCACCGATTTCCACCAACATGGTGCTCGCCTATATCGGCCAGCATGTGCTCGGCATGCCGCGGTCTTACTAGACCCGGTGCCCAGGCAGCGCAAAGGATAACAAGATGGCAGATCGTTTCAAGGACAAGGTAGTCATCGTCATCGGTGCCGCCTGTCGATAGCCCATACAGCACAACACCAATGACAACGCTGATTTTCAAGGGGAGGATAAAACCACATGAATACCTGTCATCTGCGAGCATCCCGGTTTCGTAACGCCCTTGCCATTCCATACTGGGGCGCGATACCACAGCATCATTTTCTAGGGGCCCTGATTTCTGCGGCGATTTGGGCGGGTAACGCCCATGCCCAGATGAATCCAGCCGCCCAGCCCGCACTACCGAACAAAACGGTCACCATCATCGTGCCCAACGCCGCGGGCGGCCCCTCCGATCTGATTGCGCGACTGATCGCGCCAAGATTGAGCGAGACTCTGCGCCAGAATGTCATCGTCGATAATCGTGCGAGCAATAACGGGGTTGTCGCCGCAGAAATGGCGGCGCGTGCGGCCACCGACGGCTCGGTCATCTTTGGTGGTAACTCCGGCACACAAGCCGTCAATGCAACGCTCTACCGCAAGCTGTCTTATGACCCGGTCCGCGACTTCGCCCCCATCACCGAGGCGATTTCGAGTGGTCTGGTTGCGGTCGCTAATCCACGCCTGCCCGTCGAATCGATCAGGGAACTCATCGCTTACGCAAAAAATGCCCCCGGCAAAGTCAACTTTGCCATCGCTGGCGCAACCGGTGAAATCGCCGTCAATGTATTGAAGAAACAGGCGCAGATCGACGCGAATAATGTCAACTACAAAGGCGGTACCCCGGCGGTGTTTGCCGTGGTTTCAGGTGAAGCCCAGATCAACCTCGCCAATTATTCAACAGTGGCCCAGCTGGTCGAAGGCGGCAAACTGAAGATTATCGGCGTAACCGGCGCCCGCCGCGATCCACTGCTGCCCAATGTGCTGACCTTTGCGGAAAATGGGCTCGAAAATTATGAAGTGGAAATCTGGTACGGATTTTTCGCCCCCGCGAAAACGCCGGAGGCAACGATACAGGCCTATCACCGCGAGATTGTGCGCATCGTCAACCTGCCGGATATTAAAACCCGCCTGGTTGCCGGCGGCTACGATATCGTCGCCAGCACGCCAGAGCAGTTAGCAGCGAAAGTCAAACGTGATCTTGCGCGGTATCGCAAGATCATCCTTGATTCTGGAATGCAGATCGACTGACGGATCACCATAGGCTCATCCTTTAAGCGCGCAGCGATTGCCCCGCATCGATGCTGACCACCGTGGCACTGATATAGGAGGCGCGCGCCGAAGCAAGAAAAGCGACAAGGTCGGCGACTTCCTGGGGCTGACCCAGCCGCTTGAAGGGCAGTGTTTCGACCATCTTCGCCAACATCTCTTTCCAGCGCGCCCGGTCGCCCAGTTTGGCCTCGGCCATATCCATCATCACTTCATGCTGTCGTTCGGTTTCAATCCGGCCGGGATTGACGCCGACGACACGTACACCGTGGTCAACACTCTCGGCGCCCAACGCCCGCGTAAAGGCCATGAGCCCGGCATTGGCACTGCTACCGGCAATATATTCAGGGCGGTTACGCTCGCCGGCGAGTCCAATCACGTTAATGATCACCCCCTGCCCGCGGCCACGCATGCCGGCATACACTTCGCGCGTCAGGTTGATATAACCAAACACCTTGAGATCCCAGGCGCGCCGCCATTGCACATCATCAATCTGATCTAGCCTTCCGCCCGGGATGGCACCGGCGTTGTTGACCAGCACATCGACCCCGCAACAATCACGCCCCAGTGTCATTACATCGGCTGTGACACCGAGGTCGCCGGGGTGACAGGTGACCTCAACACCATACTGCGCAACCAGCCGGGACCGTGCATCATCAAGCGCGGCTGCACTGCGCGCGGCCAGGTGCAGGCGACAGCCTTCCGCAGCGAATGCAGCGGCGCAGGCAAAGCCGATCCCCTTTGATGCACCTGTAATAAGAACCGACTTGCCGTGAAGTTCAAGATCCATGAGTTTCCCTGAGTGTCATTGATATTTTATTAATCGACTGCAGCGCCCGCGCTCAGTCGGCCCGTATACCCGCCGTCTTGACCAGTTTCGCAATGCGTTCGACATCATCGCGGATGACCCGGTCAAACGCCTCCGGCGTGCTGGCCACCGGATCCCCTCCCTGCGCCACGATCGCCTGCCGCGCTTCCGGCATTTGCAAGATCGCGGTAATTTCGCGATGCAGCCGTGCAATCACCGGTTTGGGCGTCTTCGCCGGCGCGAGAAAACCGAACCAGATGCTGGCCTCATAACCGGGCAAACCGGACTCGGCGATCGTCGGCCAGTCGGGCGCCGATTCAGAGCGTTTCGTTCCCGTAATACCCAGCGCACGCAAACGGCCACCGCGAACATGCGGTTGAATGACAAAAATATTGACGAAGGTCGACTGCACCTCGTTGCCGAGCGTGGCGATCACCGCAGGGCCGATCCCCTTGTAAACAATGGGAGTCATTTTGATGCCCGTCATCATCTTCAAAAGTTCCCCTGCCAGATGCGGCGGCCCTCCAGCGCCCGCCGCACCGTAATTCAGCTTGTCAGGGTTGGCTTTCGCATAAGCAATGAATTCCGGAATATTATTCGCGGGGAGCGAAGGATGCACCACCAACACCAACGGCGAAATCACCGCCTGCGTGATTGGCGCAAAATCATTGATGGTGTCGTAATTGATCTTGTAGAGCGAAGGATTGGCCACGTGGTTGCTGGTGGGCACCAGCAATGTATGACCATCGGGGGTTGCGCGCGCCGCCAGTTCTGCGGCAAGGGTGCCAGCGGCGGTGGGCCGGTTGTCGACGATGACCGGTTGCCCAAATCGATCGGATAAACGCGGCGCCACCAGGCGTGCAATCAGATCAGCACCGCCACCAGGCGCAAAGGGGACGAGCAAGCGCACCGGCTTGGTCGGATAATCAGGTTCGGCATAAACATTCACTGTCGACAGACATACCGCCGCGGCCAGCATGGATGTTGCGTAGCGCATGATCCGACTCTTCATCATCCCCTCCCGTTGAACTAGAACGAAGGCTTTTTCAACCGTCGACCGAATCGACTTCCTCTGTTTTATAGTCGGCCGGCATCACCACCTCGAGGATTTCAAGGTCTTCACTACAGCCCAGCTCACGGTGACGGATCAACGGCGGCTGGTGGGCACAGGAACCCGCCTCAAGACGCACCCTGCCCTGACCTTCGTATTCGAAATCGATCCAGCCCTTGAGCACGTAAACGAATTGCAGGCTCGTATGGTGCCGATGCGGGGTTCCTTCTGGAAACGGTACACCGGGAATCTTGCGTAAATGCCAGGCAATAACGCGCCCTTCAGTCGCCTCCTTGATACCAAGGTAGCGGTACTCGAGATAGGGCCGCAGCCCCGGCGCAAATTTCGTATCTTTCAGATGTTTTACCGAATATCCCTTCGTGGTCATGACCTGCCTCCTGAGTGAAATGCTTGATGAAAGAAACGCTGTTTAAAGCTGCGTTATTCAGGCTGGATCCCGGCCGCCTTCACAACCTTGCCCCAGCGTTCAAGGTCGCTGCGCAGTTGTACCGAAAATTCTTCTGCGCTGTTACCGAGAGGTTCCGCCCCAAGACTCGCCAGACGTTCGCGCACCTCGGGCAAATTGATTGCTTTCATAATCTCCGCATGCAACCTGACGACAATCTCGCGTGGCGTCTTCGCCGGCGCAAGAAAACCGTACCATGAACCCGCCTCGAATCCTTCAAAACCCTGCTCGGCGAGCGTGGGGACCGCCGGCAGCAATGCCACCCTCTTGAGTGCTGCAACACCAAGCGGACGCAGGCGGCCAGCCTGCATCTGGGGCGTGGCCGACAACAATGAATCGAATGCGAGCTGTACCTGCCCGGAGAGCATGTCCGGCATCGCATTGCCGCTACCCTTGTATGGGACGTGCACCAGCTTGATGTTACCCATCAACATCAGTAACTCCGTCGCCAAATGCGTCGAGCTCCCGCGCCCCCATGAAGCATATGCGAGCGGTTCAGGGCGCGACTTTGCAAGTGCAATCAACTGCGCCGCCGAATTCACCGGCAGTGTGGGATGCACTACCAGGACAAATGCGCTGTTGGCAACGTTACTGACCGGAGCGAAGTCCTTCAACGAGTCATACGGCAGCTTACTGTAGAGCAGGGGATTATTCGCCAGCGGACCGGTGGTTCCGAGCAGCAGTGTGTAGCCATCGGCGGGCGACTTCGCAACGATTTCAGTACCGATGATGTTGGCGGCACCAGGCCGGTTATCGACGACAAAAGTCTGGCCTAAATTTTTTCCAAGCGGCGGCGCAAATATCCGCGCCACAATATCAGCCCCGCCGCCTGCCGCCGCCGGCACAATGATACGCACCAGTTTATTCGGATAGGCTGCAGTCTCCTGCGCGTGCACGCTATTGCCAAGTAACAGCGCAGCAAGACAGCCTCCCGCCAACCGCGGAATTACGGCGGACGCGGCAATCGAAACACGATTCATCAAAACCACAACCAGACCAAACCGGTTGCAACGCAACGATATTGTCATAGCTCCTCCAGCGGTTATTTTTTTCGCCAGTGTAGGATGTGCAATGCCGCCTGACAACCTTAAAGTTTGGACCGCAGGCGATTTGGGCCTCGCGCATTCCCGTCCTGCCGACGACACAGTGCCTGTAGAATGGAAGAAAAACCAGCAATCGCAGGCAATAACGCCATCCGCATCGGGGGGGTGTTAGCGTGCATAAAAATGAGCGGGAACAATCATGTCGGATGACGCTTTTGTCTGGGAGGCCTCGCCAGACGTTCTGAACGCGACCACACTCAGCAGGTTTTTGCGCGAGCACCAGTTGGCAGACTTCGACGCGTTGCTGAAAAAAGCCGATGCCGAACCACACTGGTTCTGGGATGCGCTGCTGCGTTTTTTCGCCGTGCGTTTTTCGCGCCCCTATACGCAAATACTCGACACCAACGGCGGCATTGCCTGGCCGCAATGGTGCGTCGGCGGCGAAACCAATCTGGTCCTGAATTGCCTCGACCGTCATCGCGACACCCCGACGTGGCAAAAGACCGCGATCATCTGGGAGGGCGAGAACGGCATGCAGCGCCGCTGGAGTTACGCCGAGCTCGACAGCGAAACCGCACGACTGGCAGGCGCCCTGCGCGAACTCGGACTCGGACGCGGTGATGTGGTGGCGATTTACATGCCGATGCTGCCCGAAATTGCAGCGGCTTACTTTGCGATCGCCAAGATCGGTGCCATTGCCATGCCACTGTTCTCCGGTTTTGGGCCGCAACCCATTCTGGACCGACTCGTCGACAGCTCAGCCAAGGCGGTCATTACTGTCGATGGCGGCTGGCGGCGCGGCAAATGCGTGGCCATGAAATCAGTGCTCGACAACGCCGCCCTACACGCGCCCGCCCTCAAGCATATCGTTGTCCTGAAACAAGTCGGACAGGAAACCCCGATGCAAGGCGGCCGCGATGTCTGGTGGTCTGACATCGTGCAGTCGCAACCGCCCACTGCGCCAACTGAAATGATGCCGGCCGATGCGCCGGTGATGCTGATGTATACCTCCGGCACCACCGGGCGCGCCAAAGGAACTGTCCACACCCACTGCGGAGTGATCGGCAAGAATCTGCTCGATGTCGGCCTCTGTCTCGACCTCAAAGCCGACGACCGCCTGATGTGGCTCAGCGATTTTGGCTGGGCCGCGGGTACCAAAATCGTGGTGAGCGCGCCGATGCTGGGCGCGACACTGGTGCTCGCCGAAGGCACCCCCGATTACCCGGATCCGGGACGCCAGTGGCGTCTGGTCGAAACACACGGCGTCACCCTGTGCGGCACGGTACCCACCGCAGTCCGTCAAATGATGCGCCAGCCGCTCGATGTAGTGCGGCGCCATGACCTGTCGTCCTTGCGCGCAACGGTCAGTGCCGGCGAACCCTGGAACGAAGACGCATGGCTGTGGTTTTTCGAACATGTCTGCGGCCGCCGCATACCGATATTGAACTACGGCGGCGGCACCGAATGCGGTGGCGCAATCCTGATTGGTACATTTCATCGCCCGCTCAAACCCTGCGCCTTTGGCAGTGCTGTCCCCGGCGTTGGTGCCGACGTCGTCGACAGCCAGGGCAAGACCTGCCCGCCCGGCCAAATGGGCGAGCTGGTCATGCGCCAGCCCTCGATGGGGCTGACACGCGGACTTTGGCAGGACCCGCAGCGTTACGTTGAAAATTATTGGCAACAAATTCCAGGCGTCTGGGTGCAAGGCGATCTGGCCCGACGCGACGCTGACGGTTTGTGGTACATGCTCGGCCGCTCCGACGACACGATCAAGATCGCCGGCAAACGCACCGGCCCCGCAGAAATTGAATCAGTGTTAATGGAATCCAAACTCGTCGTCGAAGCGGCTGTCGTCGGACTCCCCGATGCGCTGACCGGCGCATCGCTGAATTGTGTTTGCGTGGCCGCCGCCAACGCCGGACCGCTGGACAGCCTCTGCGAACGTATCGCCGAGGTCGTCACGACCCGTTTCGGTGCGCCCTATCGGCCGCGGCGCGTGCTGTTGGTATCGGCACTACCGAAAACACGCAATGAAAAGATCATGCGGCGCGTGGTTCGCGCCGTCATCTCCGGCGGAGAATTAGGCGACCTCGCTTCGCTGGTAAATCCCGAGGCAATCGACGAGCTGAGGGCCGCCGCCGCAGTCTGAAAAGGAGATTATGATGAAGGCAGCAAACATCGCATTGTTCTTCTTCATTGCTTGCTCAGGTCATGCCGCTGCCGCGGATACAGGCGGCGCTTATCCCAGCCGACCGATCCGCCTTATCGTACCGGTTCCGCCGGGCGGATCCATCGACACCTTTTCACGGGCCATGATCCGTTCGCTCGATCAATGGTCCGGCGCGAGCTTCGTCGTCGACAATCGCAGCGGTGCCAACGGTATCATCGGTGCCGATCTCGCCGCCAAGGCGGCCCCCGATGGCTACACACTGCTCAGCAATTCCTTCGCCTTTGTCATCAACCCGGCGGTTTACCGCAAGTTGCCATTCGACACCGAAAAGGATTTCATACCGATCACCAATTACGTCAATGGTCTCGGCTATTTGCTGCTGTCCCACCCTTCTCTGCCGGCGCGCAATCTGCCCGAACTCATTGCCCTGGCAAAAAAACGACCTCTCAGTTACAGCTCTCCTGGCAGCGGCAACGGCGCCCATCTCGCCGGAGAACTGCTGCGCTTGAAAGCCGGGATCGACCTGCTGCACGTTCCCTACAAAGGGGGCGGCCCCGCTTTCAACGCGCTGCTGGGCAACGAAGTGAATCTGACCTTCCAGACCGTCATCGTCTCGCAAGCGCATGTCGAGGCGGGGCGGCTACGGGCACTGGGCTTTTCGGGGGCCGCACGCGTCGCCTCCATGCCTGAAGTTCCCACCCTGTCTGAAAGCGGTCTGCCCAGCTTCGTCTACGATACCGGATGGCACGCCTGGTTCGCGCCCGCGGGTACCCCTGCCGCCATCGTCAACCGCATACACCTTGAAATCCAGCGCGGTCTGAAAGATCCAAAACTGCGTGAATATTTCATCGCGGGCGGATACGTGCCTGCCGGTAACAGTCCGGTCGAATTTCGCGCCACCTTTCTCGCCGATCTCAAGCGCTACGGAGAAATCGTCCGCGCGGCCAACATCGAGCCGCAATGAAGTACGCGTTATAGGTTGGGTGTTCTGCCAACGACGTGACAGGAAGGTCGCGACCTGACCTTGCGTCAAGTCCGCCCGCCTGCCAGCGGGCCTCTACAGTTCGGCCTTGATCCCGGCCACCTTGACGACACGCTTCCACTTCGTGATCTCGCTCGTGATATAAGCGCCATGCTCATCGATCGTATTGCCAATGGGATCTGCGCCCCGCTCGATCAGCGTCCGGCGATTAACCGGATCGCGCAACGCTCCAATCAAGGCGGCATTGAGCTTTTCAGCAATCGGCCGCGGTATCCCTGCCGGTCCGGCCAGATGAAAACCACTGCTGACTGTAAAGTCGGGAACGCCGGCCTCGATCAATGTGGGCACGTCGGGAAGCGATTGAAAGCGCGTTGCCCCACACTGCCCGAGCATGCGCAACCGCCCCTGCCGTACGAAGCCGATAACCGCGGGCACACTAACAAACGACAGTTGCACATGACCGGCAACGACATCGGCCACCGCGGGCCCCGCGCCTTTATATGGCACGTGCCCAAGCTTGATACCGACCGTGGTGTTGAGCAGTTCGCCGGCGAGATGAGCGAGCGCACCGGTCCCCGAGCTCGAATAAAATATCTGCCCCGGCCTGGCTTTCGCCAGCGTAATCAACTCAGCGAGATTTTTCACCGGTAGCGATGGGTGAGCAACCAGTAGGGCCGGCAGATCGGCGATCAAACCCAGCGGGGTAAAATCCTTCGCCGGATCGAAGGGTAATTTGTCAGTAAATGCAGGGTTGATGACAAACACCGCACCATTGATCATGATCGTATAACCATCGGGTGCACTGCGGGCAGTAATCTCCGAACCGATGATCGTGCTGGCACCGGGCCGGTAATCGACCACTAACTGCTGCCCAAGAATTTCACCCATCTTTGGCGACAGCTGACGGAACAGAAAATCATTGTTGCCGCCGGGTTGCGCTGGGTTGATCACGCGGATCACCTTACTAGGGAAGGTTTGCGCCGAGAGCGGCGCAGCGGCCAGCACCACCGCCGCTGCGGCAGTCCAAAACAGCGATCGCAAAACGAACGGCTTCATGAGTATTCCCCCGGTCTGCCCTGATGCACTGTCTTTGCGCCGACACCCTACCCTGCGCGCAGAATGCCGCAGTATCTCTTTCAGCGGCAACCGAAGTCAATCAAGCTGCGCGCCTGCGGTCTGCGCCGCCGGTTCCCGGCGATGACATACGGGTAAAGCGGTGCTCAAACGTTCAACATCCAACCGCGAACCGAAGCGCGCATCCCACACTCACCAAGCGACTGCGCCTCCGTCGACGGGGATCACCGCGCCGGTCATATAACTCGACGCATCCGAGGCCAGCAGTACAGCAAGTCCCTTGAGATCATCAGCGCCACCGGTACGGCCCAGCGGAATGCCGCGCAGAATATTGTCCTCGACCTGATGGAACATTTTTTCGTTGATTGGTGTGATAAAAAATCCAGGGCAGATCGCATTGACCTGAATATTATGAACCGCCCATTTAACCGCCAGATCACGCGTAAAGTGAACCAGCGCACCTTTACTGGCGCTGTACGCGATCGAGTTGTACGATTTTGGATCGCGTCCGACCAGACCGGCGACCGATGCGATATTGATGATCTTGCCGCGTTTCACCTTGATCATCTCGCGACCAAAGGCCTGGGCGCATAAAAATGGGGCGGTGATATTAAGGTCAAAGACTTGCTGCCAACGCTCGAGCGGCGTGTCTTCGACCGGCGCCACCCACGCGCGACCGGCATTATTGATCAGCGCGTCAACACGGCCGAATTTCTGCATCGTCGCTTCTTTGAGCGCCTCGACCTGATCCGGCTTGGTGACATCACAGCCATATGCCAGCGCCTTGACACCGAGCTTTTCGATGGCATGCGCGGCCTCTTCGCAATTTTCAAGTTTGCGCGAGCAAATCACGACATTGGCACCGGCTTCAGCCAGCGCAGTCGCCATTTGCAAACCCAGCCCGGTGGCGCCGCCAGTCACGACACCAACGCGGCCTTCAAGATTCATCAATTGTTGTACGGTTGCCATGTTCTGCCTTTCGTTCAGATGTCTTTAAGTAACTCACGCGCAATGATGTTGCGCTGAATCTCGGAAGTGCCTTCGTAGATACGGGTAACGCGCGCATCACGAAACACCGTCTCAATACCGGCTTCGCGCATATAGCCCATGCCGCCATGGATCTGCACCGCCGCATCGACGACGCGTCCGAGCGCCTCAGTGGCCGAAAGTTTAGCCATCGCCGCTTCCAGCGAGCCCCGCTCGCCGCGCATCAGTGTCTCGATGCCGCGATACGTCAACAGACGCGCCGCATCACGCTGCATCGCCATGTCCGCCAGCATCCACTGCAGGCCCTGATACTCGGCCAGCTTGTGTCCGCCCTGCGAGCGCAGCTTCATGTGCTCGGCGCTTTTTGCAATGAGCTTGTCCATCATGCCGATACAGCGCGAGGCCAGGGTAACGCGACCTTGGGTCAGCGTTTTCATCGCCTGCACAAAACCCATGCCTTCGGGTCCGAGCATATTTTCGGCCGGCACCTCGCAATCGACAAAAGACACCGGCGCCGTGTTGCAACCGCGCATGCCCATCTTCAATTCATTGGGGCCAATCGACAGGCCCTTGAAGCCACGCTCGACGATAAAGGCCGAGATGCCTTTGACGCCTTTTGATTTATCGGTCGCCGCCATCACCGTAAAGACGCCGGCCTGCGGCGCGTTCGTGATGTAAATCTTTTCGCCGTTGATGACCCAACGGTCGCCTTTTTTCACCGCGGTGGTGCGTAACGCCGCCGGATCAGAACCCGCTTCGGCTTCGGTCAGTGCAAAGCAGCCCACCCATTCTCCGGAGGCCATACGTGGCAGATATTTTTGCTTCTGTGTTTCGTTGCCCAGCGCCACGATACCGGTCGAACTGATGCCGGTATGGTTGCCGATCACCGTAGCAAAGCCGTAATGCGTCAGCCCCATCACCTCTTCGATCGCACACTTGCCGGCGAGATCAAGGCCGATACCGCCGTACTGTTCGGGGATGGTCAGACCAAAGAGTCCGAGGTCGCGTGCCTTTTGATGAAGATCAGCGGGGATCGCGTCGCTTGCTTCGATTTCCATCGCGCGCGGATCAACTTCTTTGGCAAGAAAACGACGGAGTTCGTCGCACAGCGATTGCACTTCAGGTTTTAATTGCATGGGGATTCCTAAAATCTGCCATCGAGAAAATAAGGGAAATAGAGGACATACAGTTCACAGAGAAAATTTGATGCCATGTCGTATCGGTTGCCACGCGCACCAGAACAACGCGGGCCGCGTTCGCGATGGGCACCCTGCCGACTTAAAACGATTCCGTCAGTGGGTATTTTCGCACTACTCTGTGCTCTCTGTACGCACTGTGCGCACAGTGTTGTCGGTGGCTAATTTTTAGGCTTGAGCAGCGCGTCACCGGCCTTGACGCCCTGCCCCTTGGGCAACACGAATAGCGGATTGATATCCAGTTCCGCGAGGTGATCCTGCAGATCAACGGCCATCGCCGACACCCGCACGATAGCCCCGGCCAAGGCATCGATATCGGCAGGCGCGGCGCCACGCGCGCCCTTGAGCACTGCACTGCCCTTAATTTCGTCGATCATTTCCAGCGCCACCGAATACGTCACCGGGGCCAGGCGGAAAGACACATCGTGCAAGACCTCGGCAAAAATTCCGCCCAAACCAAACATCACCGCCGGCCCGAACAACGGGTCATTGGTTACGCCGAGGATGGTCTCGATACCACCGGCCACCATCTCCTGCACCAGCACGCCCTCGATGCGCGCATCGGCTTGGTAGGCCTGCGCGTTGCGCATGATCTCGTCGAAGGCCAGCGCCACCGCAGTGTCGGAATCCACGCCGAGCCGCACCGCCCGCGCCTCGGTTTTATGCGGAATATCCGGCGACTGCACTTTCAACACCACCGGGTAGCCCAGCGTGCGCGCGGCCTCGACCGCCGCTGCTGCAGTCGATACCAGTATTTCACGCGTCACGCCGATGCCATAGTCGGCCAACGCCTGCTTGGCGAAATGTTCAGACCAATCGTAGCGCTTGACGACCAACTGCGTTTTTAACGCAGGCACAAAACAGACCGGCACCGTCTCTTCCAGGCGCAGCTCTTCGCGTCGCAGGCTGGCGGCATAGGACGACAGCGCCGCCAGCGCGCGTCCGCAGCGTACCGGCGATTTGTAATGCGGAATCTTCAGTGCATCGAGTCTGGCGTACGCCGCGCGTGCGAGTTCGTCACGGGCGCTCCACGCCAGAAATATCGGCTTGTCGGTTTGTGCGGCAATGGCGGTGATCTCGATGGCGATGTTGTCTGCCAGTTCGCCCTGCAAAGAAGCGTTGATCATGGCGATCGCATCGACGTTCGGATCATCAAGAACCGCCTGCAGCGTGCGGCGGATCAAACTCAAATCATTGAAAATCGCCGCCGTCACATCCACCGGATTTTGGATCGAGCCGAACGCCGGCACGATGGCACGCAGTTTCTCCGTGGTCTCCGCAGAGAGCTGCGGCACCTGCATGCCACGCGCCACGCACTCGTCAGTCATGAGGATGCCGGCACCACCCGACACGGTGATGATGGCAACACGGTTGCCCTTGGGCAATTTGCCGCAGCGAAAGGCGCGACTGTAATCGACGACATCCTGAATGTCCTCGACCTGGATGATGCCGGATTGACGAAATGCCGCCTGATACAACGCCATCGCGCCACCAAGATTGGCGGTGTGTGAGGCGGCGGCACGCGCGCCCTGCACCGAGTTACCGACCTTCCACGCCAGGATAGGCTTTTTCTGCGCCAGCGCACGACGTCCGACCTTGAGCAGACGATGCGCGTCTTTGAGCCCCTCGATATAGACGGCAATGACTTCGGTACCGGCGTCATCGATAAAGTGCTCGATAAAGTCGAGCGTACTCACCCCGATCTCGTTGCCGGTAGTGACCATTTGACGGAAATGCACGCCGCCATCCTTGGAAGCGAGGTTCATCACCGAAAAACCAAAGCCGCCGCTCTGCGACACCATACTCACCGCACCGGCGTCATAGGCGGTGAAAAACACCGAACCAAAGCCGGCGTAGACATTGCCGGCAGCGTTGAGCATGCCCTGACAATTCGGACCGATGATACCCATGTCGAACTCGGCTGCCACCGCCGCCAGCTCGCGTTGCATCTCGATGCCGCGGCCACCCACCTCGGAATAACCGGAGCTGAATACGATGGCAAAGCGCACGCCCTTCTTGCCACAGGCGCGCAGCATCTCCGCCGCCCGCGACGAATTGATCAGGATCAGCGCGAGATCCGGCGTCTCCGGCAGCGCCTCGATCGAGGCATAACATTTAACACCGAGTATCTCCTGATACTTCGGATTCACCGGATACAGGCGGCCGGCGTAATGGTGCGACACCAGATGGTGCAGCGGCTGTCCGCTGATGGTGATCAGATCCTGCGATGCACCAATGACGGCGATCGAGCGCGGATTGAAAAAACGTTCGAGATCATGGTGCATGACGGGACGGGAAGATCTTCACGAAAGTTGCCGCCGGTGGCCGCAAAAGTCCGTCATGGTAGTGTCGGTGGAAGATCACCGCAAGGCGCGGATGCCGGGCGGTGATCTTCTTCGTTACCGCACCTGGACGGGTGCGGCACACGATCGGAGGTCTAGCGCTTGGGCTTCCAGCCCAGCCATTCGCAGATCGCGCGCCCCATCACGAGTTCGAGGTCATCGCCCTTGAGCCACGGCATTTCCTCGGTGTACATCGTCACGCACTGGTGGTAATTACACGGCATGCGCGTCACATCGGTGCCCCAAAACGAACGCTGCGGACCAAAAGCATCGACGATGCGTTTGATATATTGGTGCACGTTGCGATACGGATACACATCGCTCGAATAACTCGGCGCACCCGACAGCTTGACCGCCACGTTCGGATGTTTCGCCAGCGCCAGCAGCACATCGAGATCGGCGAAGCCCGAATCGTCCATGGTGTGACGCACACGCGCCATATGATCGATCATGATTTTCAGGCGCGGATATTTTGTCGCGATCTGGTCGACGACATTCAATTTGCCCGGCACCAGCAGCGCCACCGGCAAGCCCTGTTTTTCAGCGGCCGCCCACACCCACTCCATGGTGCCGTCGGTGAGCCAGGTGTCTTCGCCTTTGCGCAGGAACGCAAAACGCAGGCCGACCATGCCGGGTTGTTCGCGCCATTTCTCAACGCGTGCCGGGCTGGCCGGATCCTTCGGATCAAAATTACCGAGCACGCAAAAGCGCTCGGGATGGGCGGCAGCGGCCTGCATCGAGATTTCATTGGCCTGCGGGTCCCAGCTTGGCGGACACAGCACCACCGCGTCGACACCGCCCTCTTTCATTTCATTGAGCAAATCGTCTTGGGTGTATTGCGGAATCTGGCGGTGAATGATCACCGGGGTGCCGCTCTTCCAGATATGAACCTGCGAATCAACAATCAACATGTTTTCTCCAATCAGATAATGACAAGCAACCGCCAAGCCCTAGGCTTAGCGGGGAGCGGGAATTCCATAGTCCCCACCATGAAACAACAGCGGGTGGCGCTCGGTGTAATGATAACGCTCGACTTCGCCGATCAGGATTAAATGATCGCCGCCGGCATGCTGTTCGGCGCGCCGGCATTCAAAGGTCGCCACCGTGCCGTCGATCACCGGCGCCAGCCCGAGGCCGTCGCTGAATTCCAGCTCTGCAAACTTATCGGTCGACGGACTGCTAAAGCGCTTCGACAAATGCTTCTGGTCAGCCGCCAGCACATGAATTGCGAAGTGACTGGCCGCGGCAAAAATACTGCAGCTCGGCGCGTTTTTTGACAGACACCAGAGCAACAGCGGCGGCGCCAGTGAAACCGAACAGAAAGAATTCACGGTCACCCCGGCCAGGCGCCCGTCAGGTGCGCGCGCCGTCACCACCGTAACGCCGGTGGGAAAGCCGGCCAGCGCACGACGCAGATCGCGCGGGTCTATCGCTGATCCATTCATCTGCGATCCACCCGCTGCAGCGCGCATTTCAACGTTTGTATTCATTCAAAAGCATTCTTTAAGGAAACGTAACTTCTCAAGGCCCTGCATTGTATTGACGGAGGTCAATTGGGCAAATACTGTGAAGGGCAAATGATTATATCCATTTCTTCTATAATCAAGGCATGAACAAGCTCCTCACAATGATGGCTTTTGTGCGCGTAGCAGAAAGCGGCAGCTTTACCGCGGCTGCCACTCAGCTTGGCGTATCGGTGTCCGCTGTCGCCAAAGCGGTGTCGCGACTGGAAGAAGATATCGGCGTGCAGCTACTGGTGCGCACCACGCGCAAACTCGCCCTGAACGACGACGGACGCGATTTTTTTTCGCGCTGCCAGCGCATCCTCAACGATATTGAAGATGCCGAATCCTCGGTCAGGGGTGCGCGCGAAACACCCAAGGGCCGCCTGCGCATCGTGATGCCGACGATGTTTGGCCGCCTGACCTTTCTGCCGCATGTCGCGGAATTCAATGCACGCTACCCGGAGATCGTGCTCGATCTGTGCTTCGAAGACCGCCAGGTCAATCTGATCGAGCGTGGTCTCGACATCGCCGTGCAGGTCGGCGAACTGAACGATTCAAATCTGCTCACACGCACCCTTCACCGCGGCCCGCGCGTGACCGCCGCCTCGCCTGCGTATCTGAAACTGCACGGCGAGCCGAAAACCCCCGATGACCTCGCCAAACACAATTGCATCATCAGCAATTACGGCCCGGTCTGGCATTTCAACCAGCGCGGACGGGCGATGCCGGTGACGGTACACGGCAACCTCGTTGTCACCGGCGGGGAGGCGATGCGCGAAGCCGCCATTCTCGGGCTCGGTATCGCGCAGTCCAATGGCTGGACCTTTCATCATGATCTGGCCGCCGGCACGCTGCGGCCGCTGCTGGAAAATTTCGCGGTGCCGGGGCGGCCGATGAGCATCGTCTATCCGCCAACCCGCCATGTGCCAAGCAAGCTGCGCGTAATGATCGATTTTCTGGTGGCCATCACGCGTCTGCCGACCTCTGGCAAAGCCGCTGACATACCCGGTGATATACCCCCCGTCATCTCCCCTGTGGCCGGCAACAAACGGCGGCGTGGCGCTGCCAGCGCACGCTAAAACCAGTTTGTCGTGGAACAAATGGACAAAGTGTTTTGTCCGCTGGTTGATGGTCGGGCAACGCCTCTTGGTTATCATACGGGCCTTCAAACCGCACTGACCACATAAGGCCGGGCGGAACAACCTACACCGCCCTGAGGAGAAACTCCGTGAGACTCGGCTACTTCACCATGCCCATGCACCCGCTCGAGCGCAGCCCCACCGATACGCTGCGCGAAGACCGTGAGGCCATCATCCTCGCCGACAAACTCGGCTTTTACGATGCCTTCGTCGGCGAGCACCTCACCGAGCGCTCCGAGAACATCACCAACAGCCTGTTGTTTCTGGCCACGCTGATCAGCGACACCAAGAACATCAAGCTCGCCACCGGCACCACCAATCTGTCGCAACAGCATCCCGTGATCATCGCTTCGAATTCAGCGATGTTTGACCATCTCTCCAAGGGCCGCTTCATCTTCGGTATCAGCGCCGGCGCGCTCAAATGCGATGCCGAGGCGCTGGGTAATCTCCAACAGGATCGCAACAAGCTGTTCCAGGAATGCATCGACGTCATCCTGCAAATATGGGAACGCGAGTCACCGTACGAAATCGACCTGCCGGACAATCGTTTCAAGGTCTCGACCAAAACCACGCGCGAACTCGACATCGGCCGCGGCCATCTCTACAAGCCTTACCAAAGCCCGCGTCCGGAAATCGTCGGCACGGTGGTCGCGCCGTTCTCCAAGGGCGTGATCGCCATGGGGGAGCGTGATTTCCATCCCATGTCGGCCAACTTTCTGGCGTCGAAATGGCTGCCCAGCCATTGGCAGAACTATTGCGAGGGCAAGAAAAAAGCCGGCCAGGTTGCCGACCCCGCGGATTGGCGCGTCGCACGCAGCATCTTTGTCGCCGACGATGACAAGGTCGCCAGGCGCTACGGCCGCGACGATGCAAACAGCCCCTACCGCTTTTACTGGAAGATGCTGGGTATCAAAATGCAGCGCTCAAATCGCCTTGGCGCCTTCAAAACACACCGCGAACAACCGGACTCGGAAATCACCGAGGATTACGTGCTCGACAACATGAGTATCCAGGGCAGCGTCAACAAAGTGGTCGACGAGATACTCAAACTGTACGAAGAAGCCGGCGATTTCGGCGAACTGGTCTATGCCGGTATGGACTGGACTGATCCTGCGCTCTCGAAGCGCTCGATGGAGTTGATGGCGACCGAGGTCATGCCACGCGTCAACCAGGCGATCGGCAAAAAAGTAAAAGCGCCCGACCTCGTCAGCAACGGATAAAATCAAACAAAAAAACCAACCGCATTACGCATTCAATCGGGGGATTCAAAATGAAAGAAGGCTTTATTCAGTCTGCCAAACACGGCAGCATCCACTATGTCGAAGCCGGCGCCGGCCAACCGCTGGTGCTCCTGCATAGCAACGGCGCCTCGGCACATCAATACCGTTACACCATGGACGAATTCGCCAAGACCTGGCGCGTTATCGCCATGGACATGCCCGGGCACGGCGACTCCGATCCGATCAGCCGCCACTATTCGATGGAGATGTATGCCGAATCCGTGGTCGCACTGCTCGACGGCCTGAAAATCGATCGTGCCGCCGTGGCCGGCGATTCGGTCGGCGGCTCGATCTGTATCGCGCTGGCCCGCGATCACGCCAACCGTACGCAGCCGGTGGTGATCTCCGAGTGCCCGCTGCGCGGCGAGAAAGACTGGCTGGCCACCTGGCCACGCATCGAAGCGAGCTATAGCGAGCCGACGCAATCCATGGATGAAGTCAAATCGCGTCTGCGCGAGGCCACACCGGAAATTCTGGCGCGCTGGAACATCGACCGTCGCAAGGCCGGTCCGTGGGCGATGATCGACGTCATGCGCGGCATGCGCGAGTTCGATGCAGTCGGTTCGCTGACAAAATTAAAGGGCCCGGCCACCGCCATCATCGGCGCCAAGGGCAACGCCCTGAACAACCGTGCCACTTATGAAGAGGCGCTGGGCAAAAACAACGTCGCCGTGCTGGAAGGCTGCGGGCATTTCCCGATGCTCGATGATCCGGCGTTGTTCGTCAAAGAAGTCAACCGGCTGATCGCCGGCGCCGCGAAGTAATTTTTTCGGTCGGGTCGTCGCCCCCTGGCGGCGTCCCGGCTGGAGAGTTCACTTTTGATCGCGCTCCCGCGCCCGGCAATTTGTTTGATTGCGTCCGCCGCCATGGCGGCGTTTGCGTTTGCCCATGCGCACGCCGCCGAAGCGCCTTACCCGGCCAAACCGATCCGCATCATCATCGCCACCACCGTCGGTTCAGGGCCGGATATTCTGGCCCGCCAGATCGGCGCCAAGCTGACGCAGGCCTGGGGTCAGCAAGTCGTTATCGATCCGCGCGCCGGCGCCTCCGGGATGATAGGCGCGGAACTCACCGCCAATGCCGCCGCCGACGGCTACACGCTGTGGATGGCGACCATGTCACACGTCATCGCCACCACGATGTATCAGCGTCTGTTACTGGCGCGTGATTTTGCGCCGATCACACAAGTCGCCTCGACGCCGTATGTCATCGCGGTCAACGCCGCCGTGCCGGCCAATTCCATTGCCGAGCTGATTGCCTATGCGAAGGCGCGTCCGGGCGAAGTGCTCTATGGTTCAGCCGGCCAGGGCTCGACGCCGCATCTGTGTATCGAGGCGTTCAAATCGATGACCGCAACCAATCTGCTGCACGTGCCCTACCGCGGCGCGGCGCCGGCCCTCACCGATCTGATGTCGGGTCATGTGCAGGTCTCCTGCGTGGCGGCGCCGGCGGTGCAATCTTTCGCGCGCAGCGGCAAATTGCGCGCACTGGGCGTGACCACGCTACGCCGTACGCCGCTCGCGCCCGATGTGCCGGCGGTTGCGGAGAGCGTACCCGGTTACGAACTCGTCGGCTGGTACGGCCTGCTTGCACCACTCGGTACGCCCAAAAACATCGTCAACAAAATCAGCAGTGAAATCGCCCGCGCCCTGAAAACAACCGAGGTACAGGAGCGGCTCGTCTCAACTGGCGCCGAAGCGGTTGAATCATCGCCCGCCGAATTCACAAAATTTCTCGAAAAAGAAACGCTGCGCTGGGGCAAAGTCCTGCGCGACGCCGGCATCAAACCAACCCCCTGAATCTGACGAAAACCCTATGCAAGCCCAGCAAACCTCCACGCCACGCGCCCTTCGCCGCCACAGCGCGTCACCACGTCACCCGCTCGCCGTCGCGCTGTTATGGATGCTGTCGGGCACGCTATCCGCGTACGCCGCTGAACAACCCTATCCGGCCAAACCCATCCGCATGATGACGGCCACCACCATCGGCTCGGGGCCCGACGTTATCGCGCGCTTGCTCGGCACGCGCCTGACCGAACTGTGGGGCCAGCAGGTCGTGGTCGACAACCGCGCCGGCGCCTCGGGGCTGATCGGTGCGGAACTCGTCGCCAAATCCGCCCCCGACGGACACACGCTGTGGATGGCGACAATGACGCAATTAATCAGCACCACCATGTATCAACGCTACATGATGACCAAAGACTTTCTGCCGGTCGCCATGGTCGCTTCAACCCCCTTCGTGATCGCCGTCAGTTCGAGTCTGCCGGTCAAAACCATGGCGGAATTCGTCGCCTATGCCAAAGCGCGTCCGGGCCAGGTCATGTATGGCTCCGGCGGTCAGGGCTCGACACCGCATCTGTGCATGGAACTGCTGCAAAGCATGGGCGGCATCAAGCTCGCTCATGTGCCCTATAAAGGCAGCGTCATTGCGCTCACCGACATGATGGGCGGACAAATGCATTCAACCTGCGCCGCCGCGCCCGCACTGCCGCCCTTCCTGCAAGGTGGCAAGGTGCGTTCGCTGGCCGTCACCACGCGCCAGCCGACCCAGCTGGCACCCGGCCTGCCGCCGGTGGGTGAGTCGGTGCCGGGTTACGAACTCGTCGGCTGGTATGGCGTGTTGGCACCGCGCGGCACGCCGAAAGAAATCATCGCCAAAATCAACCAGGGGTTGGCCGAGGTGCTGCGTATTCCCGACGTTCAGGCACGCCTGATTTCAGTCGGCGCCGAGGCGGCGCATTCAAGCGCGGCAGATTTCGGTCAGTTCCTGCAAAAAGAAACCGAGCGGTGGGGCAAGGTGTTGCGCGAGGCCAACATCCGCCCACCGGACTAGCAGCAAAAACCGCCCGCGATAAAAAAACGATACGCGGGCATAGGGGGGAAACATCATGCACCTGCAACAGGCTGGATTGCGTTGTGCGTTATCGTTTGTATTGATTGTCACGGCGACGCTCAGTGGCCATGCCTCAGCCGCCTATCCGGAGCGGCCGATCCGCATGATCATCGCCGCCACCGCCGGCTCGGGACCGGACATCCTCGCGCGCCAGATCGGCAGCAAGCTGACCGAAGCCTGGGGCCAGCAAATCGTTGTCGATGCGCGACCGGGTGCGACCGGTTTGGTCGGCGCCGAACTCGTCGCCAAATCCGCGCCTGACGGCTACACGCTCTGGTTCGCCACCATGACACAGCTGATCGGCACCACCATGTATCAGCGCTATTTGATGTCCACAGAGTTCGCGCCGGTTGGCATGGTCGCCTCGACCGCCTTCGCCGTCGCCGTGAATGGCGCACTGCCGGTCAACAACATCGCTGAATTGATCGCTTACGCCAAAGCCCGTCCTGGCCAGCTCCTGTATGGCTCCAGCGGTCAGGGCTCGACCTCGCATCTGTGCATGGAAATGTTTGCTTCGGTCGCGGGCATCAAGCTGACGCACGTGCCTTATCGCGGCGCGGTGCCTTCGATTACCGACGTGATGGGCGGACAGGTGCAACTGTCCTGCCAGGCCGTA
>CAIWNB010000063.1 GCA_903913965.1 uncultured beta proteobacterium | reverse complement strand
GCTTAACGCCATCTCACGCGCTCTCAGTGCCGCCCCCGCTGACACAGAGCCAAAAACTGCCTTACTCAAAAAGCTCAGCCGGCGCGAAACCGAAATACTGGAACTGGTGACCAAGGGGATGCGCAGCCAGCCAATTGCCGACGCTCTGGGAATAAGCGTGCGCACCGTGACAATGCATCGCGGCAACCTCATGGCAAAGCTCGGGGTTTCGAACGTCACCGAACTGCTTGCGCTGTTTCATGGCTGAAACACAGCGCCCGCAACAACCGTCCTAAATCGGTAGCTCAACAATAAACCGGGCGCCACCCGCCGGAAGATTTTCGCATCGCAGGCTGCCGTTGTTACGCTCGACAATATGCTTGCTCAACCAGAGTCCCAGCCCCATGCCCTCAGGGCGGTTGGTCTTGAAAATATCGAAAATACGATCCTTCAACGCGGCATCAATACCGGGGCCATTGTCTGCGACGCTAAGTTCCAATTTATGATCCTGCACGCGCGTTTGTAACAAAATTTCACGGCTGGGCTTCTCAATCCTGTTGAGTGCGTTGACTGCGTTGTTCATCAAATTGAGTATCACCTGCCGGAACTCATTCGGATGCAATGCGACCATCACACCCGGCACCAGATCGAGCTTGACCGCGATACCGGCTCTTCTGGCATTTAAGCCGGCCATTTCACAGACGGTTTCAATCAACGGATTCAATTCGAGCGTCTCGAACCCGACATCATCCCTGGAAAAAATACCCCTCAAACCGGTGATGATATTGGAGGCACGGTCGATATCACGAATCAGGTCGCGGACAATCTCTTTGGCCTGCGCATTAGCCGCATCCTGTGGCGGCAATATTTCCCGCAGGAACTGCAGATTAAGCCGCATCGCACCCAGCGGCTGGTTGAGCTCATGTGCGATTGCTGCTGACAGGGCGCCGGTTTCGGCCGCTTTATTCGCAGCCTCCAGCCCCGTCACCAGCTCCCGGTTTTCAAGATCCTTGATCGTGGTCAGGGTGGTGGTGAATGAATTATTGATCATCAGGAACATGGTGAAATGAAAAACCGAGGCAACGGTGCGGATCGTCGCCGTCACAGCCGGTTCATCGTAGATGCTTAAAACCGCAGTTTCGCTGCTCCACGTCACCCCGGCCCGCAGCAACAGCGCGAAGACACAAATCAGTCCGCAGCCAATAGCGATCGAAAACTGCGGGGCCTTCTCCGAACCGACGCGCCGGTAGGTGATAAGGGTGACCATTCCAAATGCGATGGCAATCGAGCCCGCCACCATGCAGACGCGCCAAACGTAGGTCACCGCCCCCTCTTGGCGCAGCAGTTCAAAGACGAAAATCCACAGCGCCATACCCGCAAAGAACCACCACCAAACCTCATGTTGTTGCAAAGGCCTGCGCGTGTTGATCACCATTACCACCAGCATAAACGTCGAGGCGACATAGGCCGCGTTGGCAACGGTCAGGAAGGGCGTTGGTATATTCGGACTCAACCAAAACACAAGCGCAGCCAGCGCCAGAAAACTCAACGCGGCGCGCCAGTAAGGCCCCGACAGTTTCAGAAATGCCCTGCCATAAGGTGGCGCAAACTGCACCAACAAGCCGCAGGACAACAAGAGAAAAACGGAATAAAAGATTTGGGTCGATATCAAGATCTGTCCCTGACGTTGAGCCGGATGGTCACTCTTGCGTCATTACGCCTCGTTTACTTTTTAACCATGCCCAATTCCGCCAGCGCAGCACGAAACTGTTCGTAGTCGGCCTGCATATAACGCTCGGTGGCGGCGCTGTTACGATAGCTGTCCTCGAACACGTTCTCGGCGAGATCTTTCTTCCATTCCGGCGTCTGCACCAGTTTGCCGATGACACGATCCCAATAGGCGATCTGTGCCGGCGTCATGCCCTTGGGTCCGGCCACCATGCGCCAGTTGGTGACCTGCGCATTCACGCCCTGTTCCTTGAGCGTGGGCACGTCGGCCAATATGCCGCCGAGACGTTTTGGCGCGGCCACCGCCAGCACACGCAGCTTGCCTGATTCCTTGTGCGGCACCACGTTGTTGGCGGCCGACGAATTCACCTCGATATGGCCGCCGAGCAGCGCGGTGATGGCCTCACCGCCGCCCTGAAACACCACCGTGCGCAATTTGCGTCCGTCACCGCCGGCGGCCTTGGCGATCATCGCCATCGCGATGTGATTGGTGCTGCCCAAGCTGCTGCCGACCGCCACGCTGACCTGGGCGCTGTCCTGCTTCAAACGTGCGAGCAGATCCTTCAATGACTTTAACGGTGATTCGCTGCGCACCGATACCGCCACCGATTCGCTCAATAAAATCGCCAGCGGCGTGACGTGGGTGTAATTGACCGGACTGCGGCCGATGATGTGGTTGGTCAGCAGGGTCGGATTGCCGACATAAATGATGTTGCCCTCGCCGGCGTGCTGATTGAGATAGGTATAACCGACCGCACCACCGCCGCCAGGCTTATTCACCACCGTTACCGTCTGCTCGACGAGTTTCTTTTCCTGCAAGATCCGCTGCACGGTGCGCGCGGATTTATCCTGCCCGCCGCCAACACCGGTGCCGACAATGATTTCAATCGGCCGGTCTGGCTTCCATTCGGCAGTGGCAGCCTGCGCGCCGTGGGAGACAAGAATGATCGATAAAGACATGCCGACTGCAAAGAAACCCGATTTCATCATTTGAAATTCCTTTTCCATTGTGGTTTGGACGGGATCGCTGATATCGACCCCATCCAGCCCTTCCCGGTGAGCGCAGGGGAAGGGGGGCAAGAACGCGCGCAGTCTGCCTGCAGCGTTTTTACAAAGATGACACTACGCTGCCAGCGGCAAGCGCACCGGAGCTGTGGTTTGCAGCGAACGCTCGATCGCCAGCGTGATTTCGATGGTCCGCCGCGCATCGTCGCCGGTCGCCAGCAGGCAAGGCCGCCCCATCGACAGATAGTCGAGCCAGTTGCGTGTTTCCGTTGCCACCGGGCCCTGAAACTCGCCCAGCGCCCAGTCTCCCGGCGTGCCGCTACCCAGAAAAACCATCTCGACATTGTGATCGGGCAGATACACATGCGGCGCCGAATGCTGGCTGTACATCATCTGGTCGGTGTGATCATCATCAATAATCAGCACGCCGTCGGTACCGATGAGTTCAACGCGTCCGGCATGGCCGAGCGACGGATAATGTTTGGGCAGTGCGTAACACACACCCAGATCAATCACTGCGCCGTCAGCCAGCGTGACGATGGCGTAGGTAATATCATTGGTGTTGGCGAAACCCGCGCCCTTGATGCTGCCGCCGTTGGCACGGGCGAACACTTCGACCGGCGGATTATCCGGCAGCAGCCAGTGCATCAAATCAATGTAATAGACGAGGCCGGAGATTGAACTCGTGTCAGCAGGCAGACGGCTTAGCGTGGCCACCGCCTGCGAGCGCGAGTTGAATACCCGCGCCATACCGCTGGTGATACGACCCAGGCGACCGTTCATCAACTGTTCTTTCGCCAGCAGGTATTTATCCTTGAAGCGACGGCTGTAACCGCACCGCAGATCGACACCGGACTGCTTGGCCGCCGCCAGCAATTTATCCGCCTCGGCAAAATCAAGCGCCAGCGGTTTTTCGCAAAGCACCGGCTTGCCGAGTGCCAGGGCCTGCAGAATGGGCAGCGTATGCTCGACCTCGATCGTCGCCACCACCACGGCATCAACCTCGGGCCGCGAGATCACCGCGAGATTGTCGGATGAATGAAACTGGGCGCCGGTTTTGTCGGCGAGTTTTTTGGCGCGCGCCGGATCTTTATCGGCAACCGCGAGAAATTTGACGGCGGCGTGGTTGGACGCCATCGTCGCCCGCAGCGTGCCGATGCGGCCGCTGCCGATCACGGCGATGCCGAGATCCTTGCGTATAAATGGTTTGCTCATAGTGGCCCGATTGTAGCAGCCGGCACCACGTTTACTGCGAGGTCACCCCGCCATCGAGCACCAGGGTCTGGCCGGTGATATAGCTCGCCTGCGGACTGGCGAGATAGGCCACCGCTGCAGCAATCTCTTCGACCGAACAGAGCTTCTTCATCGGGATGCGCGCCATGCGTTGCTGCGCGTGTCCCGGATCTTCCGGCAAGCCCGCGCGCGACGGCGTGATCACCGCACCCGGCGCCACCGAATTAACGCGTATGCCGTGTTCGGCCCATTCAATCGCCAGCATGCGCGTCATGTGCATGACCGCCGCTTTGGTGATGCCATACGCCGAACGATTCTTCATGCCGACCACACCATGCGTCGAAGTCAGACTGATGACGCAACCGGGCCTTTGGGTGGCGATCAAATGCCGCCCCATCGCCTGCGTCATGAAAAAAGTGCCGGTCAAATTGGTGCTGATGACCTCATCCCATTCGCCGGGAGTGAATTCAAGCGCCGGCTTGCGTATCGTCAACGCCGCGTTGTTCACCAACACATCGAGCTCGCCGAATTCACTGAGTACCGCCGTCATCACCTGGTCAATGCTGGCCTGTTCGCGGATCTGCAAGGGCAGCGCCAACGCGCGCGCGCCGGCAGCTCGGATGGCCTCGAGCACCGGCGCGAGTTTCTCCGGGCGCGTCGAGGTCACCGCGACGTCGTATCCCTGACGGGCCATTTCAACAGCGATGCCGGCACCGATGCCCTGCGAGGCGCCGGTCACCAATACGGTCGGGCGGCGAGTGGTCTGTGAGCTTGTCATGCGTGATGGTCCAAAGGTTAAAGTGGTAAAAGTGATTTATGCGGAACGCCGGATCTGCACCGGTGCAGACTGCACGATGAGCGCCATCAAATCGCGCACGTTCGCCAGCGTGTCGAGCCCGTCGATGCATTGCGCCGCCGCCTGCGCCGTTGCGGCGGGCAACACCCGCCCGGCGCAATTCTCAAACTTGGCTTGCAGATCGGCGAAAGCCACCGGATTGGCCGAGGTGCGACCGAGCGGGAAATCAACCGCCGATTCCAGCGTGCAGCCATCGCTCAGCGTCACTTTCACCAGCGCATTGAACGGGTCTTCCTTGCCAAAGGCCATACCCTGCAAGGGGATCGCCTGCACGCGCGGCAGCGTTTCGAGGATCACCGCCTCGCGATAGGCTTCATTCTCAAAATGTTCCATCACCACCTTGCCATCGATCAGCGCGCGCAGCACGCAATACTGCACGCTGAACTTGGCATCGAGCTCGCTGTTCGGCGCCGGACGGTCGGTATGCATCAGGCGCACATCGGCGGTATGCGATTCGACACGCGCGATTTTCTTCGGATCGAGTTTGCCGTGTTGCTTGACAATATTGAGCGCGGCCTCGATCGCCGCATGCGTGCTGTAGCAGCAGGGATACAGCTTGTAACTCGCCCCCGGCACCACGATGTCGAGCGGGTCGGCCCAATGCGCGGTGGCCTTGGCGGCGTCATAGTTGCCCTTGCCGTTGAACACATTGAAAAAGCCCTGCTTATGTTCGAAGGCATCCGGGTTCGCCGTAAAGCCCTTGCGCGCCAGCAACACCGCCTGCAGGCCGTTGCGCGCACACGAGCCGGCATGCAGCGATTTGGTCATGGTGCCGAAATTCGATTTGGTGCCGCCGGCGAGCGAAGTCGCCATCGCCAGCGCCATCTCGGTCTCATCGGTCGTCAGATGCAGCATGCTGGCGCAGGCCGCGGTCACCGCAAACACGCCGATCGTCCAGGTCGGATGCCAGCCCAGTTCGGTATGATAAAAATTCACCGTCTGCCCGATGCGCGCCCCCACCTCGTAGCCAACGGTATGGCCCAGCAACAGATCGCGGCCGCTGACATCAAACGCCTCCGCCGCCGCCAGCAAGGCCGGCACCATCACCGCCGAGACGTGGCCCCCCATGTGGGCCGCCGTGTTATCAAAGTCGAGCACATGCGCCGCGGTACCGTTGATCAACGCCGCGTCCAGCGGGCCGGCACGATGATTACCACCAACAATCAGACAGTCGCCGCCGCCCGACAAACCGAGCACGTCCTCGACGATATGCGGCGCCTCTTCGAGCGAACCGGCGAGCATCACGCCCAGCGTATCCATCACGGCGACCTTGCTCCAGTAAACGGCCTCCGCGGGCAGATCTGCATAGTCCAGCGCGGTGATACGTTCGGCAAAATGACGGGCGAGTTTCATCTGATTGCTCCTCTCAAATTCAATGTGTCACAGGGTCCGTTTTAGACGGTTATTCGGGTTTAATGCCGCCGTCGCGGGCGACCTTGATCCAGCGGGCAATTTCCGTGCGGTTAAAGGCGTCGTATTCCTCGGGCGTGCTGCCGACCCCGTCAACCCCGTTTTCAAGAAACGATTTTACCGTCGCCGGCTGCTTCACCGCAGTCACCATGGCCGCGTTCAGACGATCGACGATGGCGCGCGGCAATCCCGCCGGCCCCATCAGACCAAAACCACTGACGACGACGTAGCCGGCAAGCCCCGCCTCCTGCATGGTTGGCACGTCGGGGGCGGCCGCCGAACGCCGGCCACCGGTCTGCGCCACCATGCGCAAGCGTCCGATCTTGACGTGCTCGGCAACACTGGCGATGCCCGGATAAGACATTTCGATCTGGCCCGCCATCACGTCGACCAACATCGGCGGCGTGCTCTTGTACGGCACGTGCACGGTATTCACTTTTGCCAGCAGGTTGAACAAGACACCGGACAGATGGGTGTTGGTGCCGGGGCCGGCGCTGCCGTAATTAAGCTGACCGGGCCGCGCCCGCGCCAGCGCGATCAACTCCTTCAGGGTTTTCGCCGGCAGCGACGGATTGGTGACGAGCGCTTGCGTCGATTCGACAATCAGGCCGACGGCTGTAAAGTCCCTCAAGGCGTCATAGGGCATGCTTTTCATCAGCGCCGGGTGCATAACGAATCCAGAGCCGACCAGACTGATGGTGTAACCATCGGGCGCCGCCTTGGAGGTCGCCGCAGAACCGACCAGCCCGCCGCCGCCGGCGCGATAATCGGCAATCAGCTGCTGGCCGAGTGCACTACCCATCGCGTTCTGGATGGCGCGAAAAAAATAGTCGGTGTTGCTGCCGGGCAAGGCGCCAATGACCATACGAATCGGCTTGGCGGGATAGACGTCGGCAGCGAACACACTCGCCCAACACAGCCACGCCGGCAATGCCGCCAGCAGGCAAAGACGGTTTCTTGAAAAACGTTTCATGCACAAACTCCTTCGTTGACCACCCGTTTTAGTGCGCGCTGATGGCGCGTTAACCGACTCAGCGTGTCTGCAAGCGTCCCTGACTGACCGTGACAGCACGCCGCCGGCGCGGTTAAATCATCGCCGAACCGGCATTCACATTCATATTCAGACCGGTGATATGCCGCGCTTCGCTGGAGGCCAGAAACAAACAGGCATCGGCCGAATCCTGCGGCTCGACCAGACAGCGCAGCGCGTTACCGGCGGCTTTTTTCTGCTGCGTCGGCACATCCCACACACCGGCGACACGCGCTGTCAGCGTGGTGCCCGGCGAGACCGTGTTGACGGTGATGCCATCGGGCCCGAGTTGTTTGGCCAGATGTTTGGTCAGCGCGATGACGGCTGCTTTCGAACAAGCGTAGGGAATATTCGAGCCGGTGCCGGTGTTCGGTCCCACCCCACTCTGCGAAGCCATATTGATGATGCGACCGCTCTTCTGCGCGATCATGATTTTGGCCACGGCGCGCGTACAGCGAAACGTCGAGGTCAGATTCAGGGTCAGCGTACCGTCCCATTCCTCGTCAGGAATATCGATCAGCGGCGCCAGTCGGGTCCAGCCGCCGACACCGTTGACGAGAATATCAATGCGTCCCCATTGCGCCATCACCGTCTTCACCATGGCCTCGACCTCGGCGGTCACGGTGACATCCGCCTTCACCACCAGCGCTTCGCCACCGGCCGCGGTAATGATGCCGGCGACGCGCTGCAACTCGGTTTGATTACGTGCAACGATGGCAACCTTCGCGCCCTCGCGTGCAAATGTAATGGCGGTCGTCTCGCCAATTCCGGCGCTCGCACCGGTGACGATGGCCACCGATCCGGCCAGTCTGCCTGCAGACATGAATAATTTCTCCCTGTTGATGACGGCGTCCACAAGCACCGTCGCGCGCCGGACAAGCGGCGCAGCGTGCATTATGCTACGGGCGCGCCCCTTGCATGGCAGAGGCGACGCAATTTATCGGCGACGCGTAGGGAAGATTAGCGATGAATAGCGACGTATAGCGACGTAGTGCTACGTAGTGCTACGCGTAGCCACCAATAGCGCCGAACGACGATGGCCATAGTAGTCGCGCTGAAATCAGTGTTAACCGCGGCATTTATAATCGGCAAACACAAACCACAACGCCGCCGCAACGCCAACCGGGGAGTTTGCTCAACATGACCGCACCGCGCATCATCGATCTGCACAACCATGTCATTCCTTTGACCTTCGTCAATGCGCTGCGTGCCGAACCCGCGCGCTACGGCATGCGGATTGAAGATCGGGACGGCAAAATATTTTATGAACGGCGCGGCCGCTTCTCCGAGCTGCGGCCGGTTTTCTACGACGCCGGGGCCAAGCTCGCGGCGATGGATGCCATGGGCATCGAGATCGCCGCGTTGTCGGCGGCCCCGCCGGTGTTCCTGCATCACCTTGAGGCCGAGGCGGCGGTGGCCGCAGCGAGCCACATCAACGATGGCATCGCACAGATTGTTAATGAACATCCGGCGCGTCTGCGCGGCATGGCTTTTCTGCCAATGCAACACCCGGACGCGGCGATCGCCGAACTCGAACGCGTCGTGCGTGAATATGGTTTCAAGGCGGTCGAACTCGCCACCAGCATCAACGGCGCGCAACTCGCTGAAAAACAATTCCGTCCGGTGCTGCGCACCATCGAGCAGCTCGGCTGCTTCGTTTTTACGCATCCCTATCAGTGCAGCGCTGACGGCGGCATGGACGACTATGATTTTTATAATCTGCTCGGTTTCCCGTTCGATACCACGCTGATGGTTGCGCACCTGATGTTCAGTGGCGCGCTCGATGAATTGAAAACGCTGAAAATCGTGCTCTCGCATGGCGGTGGCTATATTCCCTTCCAGATCGGCCGGCTGGCGCACGGCCACAAGCTGCGCCCCGGCACACGGCGTGATTCCACGACATCGCCGGCCGAGCTCTTGCGGCGCTTTTATTTCGACGCCTTGACGCACGACGCCGAGGCCGCGCGTTATCTAATTGACAAGGTCGGCGCCGACCGCGTGGTCATCGGCACCGACCACCCCTTCGACATGGGGCCGGAAAATCTGCTCGCCTCGATTGCCGCGATCCCGCGCCTGACCGCTGACGAACGGGCGCAAATCTGCGAACGCACGGCAGCCGCTTTGCTGGGCGAGCTGAAAGACTAAGCAACGCAGCGAGAAGGGAGGTCTTAAACGTAGGTCTTAAAAGGCGGCCACATTCGCCGCCTTCGTGTGCGCCAGCCGCGAACGTAAACAGCGCAGGGTGCTGCGACTGGTGCCCCCCCTACGGCGGGGGGGGCGGCACCCCGATGTGCTATGCTTTGCGCCCCTAAAAGCCGCCCGCCAGGGCCCGCCCCGTTCCGATGGAGACCAACATGCGCATGGAAGTTCACGTTCACGGCACTGCATGCCTGTGCAAGGGCGTGCAAATCAGCCAGATCGAAGACGCCCTGCGTCCGTGGCTTGACTACCTCGAAGT
>CAIWNB010000062.1 GCA_903913965.1 uncultured beta proteobacterium | reverse complement strand
GGCCTGGTGCTTGGCATCGTTGTGGCCGGCGGGAACCGGCATCTTTTCCAACTGCGAAGCAATGGCCGCGCACTGGCGCATATTGCCCGACTTCCCTTCCAGCAACTGCAAGTACTTGGCTTGATCAGGCGTCTGCGCCCCGGCCAATGGGGACAGGATCGCCAGCGAAAGAGTGGATACAACCAAAAAACGAAAATTCATAATGACTCCTTGAATGATTCCCTCGCACCGCTCTGGGCGCGAGGGGGGATACGTTTAACGTGATGAGACAGCCATTATTTGATATTGAGTGCGCGGCAAAGAGGCGCCGTGTACGAAGAGACGACGCCAGCGATGGCACCCTCCGGACCAGGTGAAAGTGAAATGATCGCAGCCGCCATCGATGCCAACTCTTCGTCGGTCATTTTTTCACCACCCGTCGCGCCATCGAGGACACTCATGGATGTACGGGTCTTGTCGACTGCGTCATAAGCATCCGCGACTTTTTTCGCGTTCTCAGCGTATTTCGGGTTGGCTTTTTTCGCCGCCTGGTAAGCCGCTTTCAACTTTTCCAGTTTTGATAGCTTGGCCGCACTCCCAGCCGCTCCGGCAGCGCCCGCGGTGGCGAATTCTGCAGCAAGCATACCCACTGAAGTCACCTGATCAAATACTTGTTCGGCGCACTTGGCGCTGCTTGAAGCGGCGCCCATACCACAACCGACCCAGGATTTCGGCGGGCTACCCCAGCACACCGGACCCACACCAGTCATGCCAGCCGGACACGCCGAATAGCACAGGCCATTCTGGTTTGTCTTGCCAGCGCCACAGCCTTGCGGAATGCGGCCGGGATCGTTGAGATCCTGCGTATAGGTTGAGCGAATCGGGTCGAGGCTTGTGCCTGAATAGCCAGCGGGCCTGGAGGGTGTCGTCAAGGCACAAAACAAGCCGGCGTTCGTATAGCCGGCTGGGCACCTTAATACGCTCCACCAACACGTACCAAACCAGTCTCTCTCCGTGCACTCCCAGTTGCCATCTCTGGTGAGCGGCTTATCGATATGGCAGGTGGCCACACCGGACGAACTGTATCCGGGCGGGCACGCCTGCGAACAGATGCCGAAAGCTCCCATCGTGTATCCGGCCTTGCAGTTGGTGTAGCACAATCCAGAGATATTGGTCCGGCCCGCCGGGCACTGTGTCGGAATCGTGCCAGCGCCCCTGCCTTGCGAATCTTTCCAGCAGAAATCAGCCGCATTGGCTTGCGTTACCCAAAGCGTAGTCATACAGGTCAGCATGACAAAAGTGACCCATCTCAATAAACTTTTCAATCTTTCCATCTCAATACCCCCGTTGTTAAAAAAAAATACAGTTCTAAAGCACACCACTTTCCAAAAATTGAATAAAGGGCTTCTCAACGGCGGTATGCCGTTGTCACGGGACAACCCGCCCCGTTGAGCTGGCGTTGATCTGGCGTTGATCCAATTGCGATCAATCGATTTTTTTGGCTACAGGCATTCGAGCTGCGGGAGTACGCAGCATTTCGGCACAGTGACTTGAGGACGGTCGGAGTGGTCTGGACCTGATTCGTATCGCGCTTTATTACAGCGCAAACGATGTCGCCGGAAATACGACTCGCAATCAGCGGCCGCAAGTGCGCGCCGTGATGAACCGCTATCGTTGAGTGTTTGGAAACGTCCGAAACAACAAACTGTGCCATTCAGGCACTCCCATAGAGAATTTAATCAACATCTCTAGAGAGTCCCGAATCACCCGGATACTGCAGAGCAGCTTGTCTTGCACTGGCGCTTTGACGAAAGGAGCAGAGAATCACGCACTTCGAATAGAGTCCGGAAGATACGCGTCTATATATTTTAAGTCATGTTAATTTTTGTTAATTCACATTACACAAACGTTACATACACGGCACTTCGAGCAGCGAGCATTTTTCCCCCCCCATCATTCGGGCCTTTTGCATTAGGCGGAGCGGCGTAACGGAATTCTGTATGCGGCCGGAGAGGTACAGCGTTTTGCCACCGCCCCGCAGGTACCGTTTACCAGGAACCCAGGCGGGCGGGCCATCATCATGACCCGGGGTCTCTGCATGGTTCGATCCTGCCTCGATACCACGCACGAGCGAGGTCCTCATCTGATCGAGTCGTTGCGATTGGCCTTCTGCCCACCCCCGCCAACGCGTGCAACTTACGAATTAGCCACCCTTTGCATGCAAGATTAAATTTATATAAATCAACAGTAGTGTCCGGTTAAATATCAAACAAGTTCAATTGGTTGGCGATATTTGATTGATTGTCTGGGTATTCGTGGGGCTGGAAGGCGGAAGAGATCTGTATTTTTTCGAATACCGAGACCGAAAGAATCTGCAGCAATGTGT
>CAIWNB010000061.1 GCA_903913965.1 uncultured beta proteobacterium | reverse complement strand
TCGTGCGTTCGAAAGGTAACAGTATTGGTTACCCGTGCGCTAGGATGGAACGACTGATTTTGTCGCACTGATGTGGAAAACTGGCTGTCCTTTCAAAAAAGGAGCGCAGCCAATTGCCAAACGCAGCCAAGACCAAGTCAAAAACTTCAAAAAAATTAAAATCGTCAGTCATTAAACCCAGCGTCAAGCAACGCCTCGAAGACGAGGCGGTCGATGCAATGTGGGGCTATTACCGCGATCATCGCGCGGAACTAATCGAGGAGATCAAAGAATTTCGCAAGGAGATTCTGGCTGGGCTCGTCGCAGGGCATCCTCCTGCAGAAGTCTTTGCCCCCTACGTCATTCAAGCCGAACTCCCTAAAAAAAAGCGCCGTAAAGTGGCCAACGCGGCGCCGGTTGTGCCGGTATTTACTCGGCCGCCGGTTTTGCTGGCGCAACTGGCGCCCAAGCTGATTATCGGGCCGAGATCGTAACCTGTCGTTTAGTAATGTGACTCCGCTCTGGATTTGTAAACCGATGAACTGCTTTAGGGAGACTCAATGAATTCCACTGCAAATATTGCCCCGCGCTACCTCACGAAATCCCACTTCAAGCTGGCGGTCGAATGTCCGACAAAACTCTTCTACACGGGCAAGTCCGGTATTTATGCGGATAGCAAGACCACCGATGATTTTTTGCAGGCGCTGGCCGAGGGCGGTTTTCAGGTCGGCGAGCTTGCGAAGCTTATGTTCCCTGGAGGTTCGGAAATTAGCGAGCGGAAGCACGAAATTGCGGTCGAGCAGACCCGTAGTCGACTGGCGAAAACAGAAGTCACTCTTTATGAGGGAGCGATCCGGCACGGAAATCTTTTCGCACGTGTGGATATTTTGCGTAAGTCGGGGAATGTGGTCGACCTGATCGAGGTGAAGGCCAAGTCTTTTAACTCTGAGGGGGGCGGCAATTTCAGGAAGAACAATGGTGAAATTCGCTCTGAGATCTTGCCTTATCTCCAGGACGTGGCTTTTCAGCGTTACGTAATGAACAAAGCCTATCCCGAACTCGAGGTTCGTAGCTTTCTCATGATGGTGGACAAGACGAAAGTCTGTTCGGTGGATGGTTTGAATCAAAAATTCAAAATCAGCCGGGTTGGTGATCGTGCCAGCGTAACGGTGGTTGCCGGCACAAACGCGGAAACCATCGGGGCACCGATCCTCACGGATATTAACGTGGATGATCTTGTTGACGAGATTTTGTCCACGCCACTGAAGGCGCCCGGCGTATCCGGGGCGTTTCCCGATCTTGCTCAGGCATGGGCGGAAAGTTACCAATCGGACGAGAAAATAAACCCCGTGATCGGTGCGCATTGCGGTAAATGCGAGTTCCGGACCACCCCGGAGGACCAAACGTTAAAAAGTGGCTTTCATGAGTGTTGGCGGGCCAAGGCGGGATTGACTGATGCTCAGATCAACAAGGGCACGGTGCTTGATGTATGGAAGCTTGGTAAAGCCAAAAAACAGGACTTGATTGATAGAAACCGTTACGAGATCTCACAGGTTGAAATCGAAGACTTGAATTACCGTGAGGATACCGAGGGATTGAGCGATGGCCAGCGTCAATGGATGCAGGCTCAAAACAAGTGGCCTGGCGATGGCGGCTTCTATCTCGATCGGTCGTTGTTGCAGCAAGAGATGGCGACATGGGCCTATCCGCTTCATTTTATCGATTTCGAAACTTCCCGCGTTGCAATACCGTTTTTTGCCGGGCAAACACCCTATTCAAATATTGCATTTCAGTTTTCCCACCACACGATATCGAAAGGCGGCACAGTCGAGCATAAGACCCAGTTTCTGAGCGCCGAGCCAGGGGTCCGGCCGAACTACGAATTCGTGCGTAAATTGAAAGCTGCTGTCGGTGATGTGGGTACTATTTTTATGTGGTGGCCTCATGAAAACACCACGCTGAATGCCATTCTCGACGAGTTGCGGGAGGACCCGCAAAAGCCGGAGGACGCCGCAAGTCTTGAGGCTTTCATCCTCGATATAACCACCAAGAAAGGAAAGGGAGGGGATGTCCGGGAGGGGGCGCGGGCGATGGTCGATCTGTGTCGCCTTGCGAGGCTTGCATTCTTTCATCCTTCGACGTGCGGCAGCTCTTCGATCAAGAAAGTGCTGCCCGCGGTTATGCAATGTTCGGAATTTTTAAAAGAGCACTATTCGAAACCCGTTTACGGTAGTGCTAAAGGTATCCGCAGTCTGAACGTCAAGGATTGGACCTGGTGGAAGTTGGAGGGGCAACTTCCCGCCAGCCCTTACAAACTGCTGCTGCCGATTTTTATAGATTTCCCGAAGGCTGTTCTGGAGAAATTGGAGGCAGACGGGGAGGAGGGCATTTCTGAAGGTGGTGCTGCGACCACGGCCTTCGCGCGCCTGCAGTTCGATACGCTCATTCCAGAGGAGCGAAAAGCCATCGCGGATGCACTTCTGCGCTATTGCGAACTGGATACATTGGCCATGGTGATGATTTATCAGGCTTGGAGGGCGTGGATGTGACCGATATCCCTTCGCTGAAACATTGCGCGGCAAGTGATCAGGATACCTACTTATTAGCTCACGACGGAGACAACAATATGCCCGAATCGTTACTGCCATTTTATGTGTACGTACTTGCGGACCCCGATGACATTTTAAAAGTCTTTTATGTGGGGATGGGGCGCGATGAACGAGCTTTGTCCCACTGGAAGGAAGTTAGAAGACTAATTGGCAATCAACAGCAGGGCGCACATCCCAAGCATGAGCGCATGATGGCGATTGCGCGCGATGGACGTGAGCCAATACAAGCCGTTATTGGCCGATTCGAGACGCAGGATGAAGCGTACGCAGTTGAATCGACCCTCATCAACTGGGTATACGGCTACGACAACTTGACTAACCAGAACCGCGGACGCAACCCTGATCAGATTCGACCATTTAATTGCGGGCGAGAACTCGAGGGAATTGATGTTGAACGGCGAATCACCGATGGCGCAGTTATGACGCTCGTGGACCTCGATCAACAGCGTGACC
>CAIWNB010000060.1 GCA_903913965.1 uncultured beta proteobacterium | reverse complement strand
TTACCGTTCACGGGATCAAAACGCGTTATCTGGCCGTTGACACCGGTTGCTACCACCGCCGATTCGGCCAACAGCGGTGAAAAAACAAAACGCTCCGCCGAACCGACCCCGCCCTGCCACAACAGCTTGGCGGTTGCCGTAACTTTGAGCGCGACGAGTTCAGCCGGTTTAATCGCCGGATCACTGCCAAACCAGCGATCGTAATAATCGCCAATAGGCGTAGAACAGCCAGTGGCTGCCACCGCCAGAAAAACCGCTGCGAAATTACGCAGCAATTTCACTTTGCCGTTCCCAGAGAATCCAGCTTGCCCTGGATAACGTTGCGATAGCCGCTTTTGGCCTCGGTTTTATCAAGTGCAAGCTGATAGGCACTGCGCGCTTCGGCGGTTTTTTCCTGCACCGCAAGGATGTCGCCCTTAAGGTCGGCAAACAAAGCGGCCATGGCTTCCACCGGCGCCGCCTGCAAAGTGGCCAGTGCCTCATCGTATTTCTTCTCGTCGAGTGCAACGGTCGCCAGTCGCAACCGCGCCAGATCCCGCGTGCCGTCGTCCTTGGCGTGTTCCACCACCCACTTGAGCGAGGTGCGCGCCTCGGCGAGACTGCCCGTTTCAAACGCGGCTCTGCCCGCCGCCAGGGCCGCGAATTGTGCATAGCCTGAGCGTGGGTAGCGCTCAATCATCGTGGCGCCGATATCCTGGACCTTTTTGTTTTCGTTGGAGGACACCGCGGCCTGCAGCTGAACATACAGCTCGCCCGCCTCCGAGCCCTGACGATCATTGTAGGCGCGCCAGCCCAGGACAGCGGCAACCGTCAGCGCGGCGACCACTACCAGCAACAGCAATGCGTTGCCATATTGCTTCCACCACGCCTTGATTTCGTCTATCTGTTCCTGCTCTTCGAGATCGTAAACCGCCATCATTTCCCCCGTATCAAATCCGCCGCGTGTGCGATTACACAGCGCGTTTGTTCACCATTGCCGCGCAAGGGCTTGACCGTCAACTGCTGCGCCGCCGCTTCGTCATCGCCAATGATCACGGCGAACCTTGCACCGCTGCCGTCGGCTTTTTTCATTTGCGATTTAAAACTCGTACCACCGCAGTCGAGCACTACCGAACATCCGCTGTCACGCAGCGCCTCGGCCACCGCAAATGCATATTGCGCTGCGGCGCTGCCTTGATGCACGAGGTAAACATCGGTCACCCGCGCCGCCGTCTGCTGCGCATGTTGCATCAGTTCGAGCAGCCGCTCAACACCCATGGCAAAACCACAGGCCGGGGCCGCCTTGCCGCCGATCTGTTCGATCAGACCGTCGTAGCGTCCGCCCGCACACACCGTGCCCTGCGCGCCCAGACTGGCGGTGACCCATTCAAAAACCGTCCGGTTATAGTAATCGAGCCCGCGCACTAAGCGCGTATTAATCGTAAACGGCACCTGCGCGGCCTGCAGCAAGTTCTGGACACCCTCAAAATGCAATCGCGAGGCATCGTCGATATCGTCGAGCATGCGCGGCGCGGCGGCGATCAATTCCTGCATCTGCGGATTTTTACTGTCCAGTATTCGTAATGGGTTGGTTTGCAGGCGGCGCTGCGAATCGGCATCCAGCACTGCCGCGTGCTGCTCAAAATATTTCACCAGGCGTTCGCGAAAACGACCGCGCGACTCGCTGTCACCAAGCGTATTCAGTTCAAGCGCGACGTCGCCAATACCGAGTGCGCGCCACAGGCGTGCGCACATTACGATGTGCTCGGCGTCGATATCGGGACCGCCATAACCCAACGCCTCGACTCCCACCTGATGGAACTGGCGGTAGCGCCCTTTTTGTGGACGTTCGTGACGGAACATCGGCCCCGAATAACAAAGACGCTGCGGACCGGGGTAGAGCAAATTGTGCTCAATCGCCGCACGCACGCAGGAGGCCGTACCCTCGGGTCGCAACGTCAGGCTCTCGCCGTTCATCTGATCAACAAAGGTGTACATCTCCTTTTCGACGATATCCGTCACTTCGCCAATCGAACGCACAAACAAATCCGTGCGCTCCAGCACCGGCATGCGGATATTGCGGTAGCCATAGGCGTGCAGCCAATCGCGCACTGTATCTTCGAAACGTTCCCACCACTGCGCCTGGTCCGGCAGGATATCGTTCATCCCGCGCACCGCCTGTATTCGTTCGCTCATATCAGCTTGTGTAATGTTCTTTGACGTAACGGTCGATCAGCGCCTGAAATTCGCCGGCGATATTGTCACCCTTGAGGGTCACCGCCTTGACGCCGTCGATAAAAACCGGAGCAACCGGGTTTTCGCCCGAACCCGGCAGACTGATGCCGATGTTGGCGTGTTTGCTCTCGCCAGGCCCGTTGACCACGCAACCCATCACTGCGACATGCATATTTTCAACGCCGGGATGGTGCGCGCGCCAGACCGGCATTTGCGCACGCAGATAAATCTGGATCTTGTCCGCCAGTTCCTGGAAAAATGTACTGGTCGTGCGCCCGCATCCCGGACACGCGATGACCATCGGCGCAAACGAACGCAAGCCCATGGTCTGTAGAATTTCCTGCGCCACCACCACTTCGCGGGTGCGGTCACCACCGGGTTCGGGCGTCAGTGAGACCCGTATGGTGTCACCAACCCCCTCCTGCAATAGAACGGACATCGCCGCAGTCGACGCAACAATACCCTTCGAGCCCATGCCGGCCTCGGTCAAACCCAGATGCAATGCATAGTCGCAACGCGTTGCCAGATCGCGATAGACGGCGATCAAATCCTGCACCCCGCTCACTTTACACGACAGCACGATGCGCTCCCCAGGCAGCCCCAGATGTTCGGCCTGGGCCGCACTCTCCAGCGCCGACTGCACCAGTGCGCGACGCGTCACCACCTGCAGATCATCGGGGGCCGCACTCCGCGCATTCTCGTCCATCATGCGGGCGAGTAAGGCCTGATCAAGACTGCCCCAATTGACGCCAATACGCACCGGCTTGTTGTAGCGACAGGCAAATTCAATCAGCGTTGCAAACTGGTCGTCGCGCTTACTGCCCTGACCGACGTTACCCGGATTGATACGTAACTTGGACAAAGCCTCGGCGCACACCGGATGCT
This sequence comes from uncultured beta proteobacterium, assembly GCA_903913965.1. Lineage (GTDB taxonomy): Bacteria > Pseudomonadota > Gammaproteobacteria > Burkholderiales > SG8-41 > PALSA-1004. The sequence continues at coordinate 4,379 of CAIWNB010000060.1, read as the reverse complement.
GCGTCAACAAGCGATGGCCGTTGAAATGAAAATCACCGACCAACGGCACGTCAACGCCCTTGGCTGCCAGCTGATCCCTGATGTGTGGTACTGCGGCGGCGGCTTCCGCCGTATTTACCGTCAGCCGCACCATCTCTGAGCCGGCGCGCGCCAATGCGGCCACCTGCGCCACGCTCCCCGCAATGTCTGCGGTGTCGGTATTAGTCATCGACTGCACAACGATCGGCGCACCGCCCCCAATCGCAATGTCACCGACCATCACCCGGCGCGCTACGCGCCTCTGCATCGCCCCGTACATGCCTACTCCAACGTCAATCTGGCCACATCGACCTGCGTATAAGGAGCCAGATCAACCGCACGTTCACCATACACCAGCTTCACACCACTAGCGTTGCCAATCACCATACTGAATGGGGGTTCGCCGCTCACGACCGGGTTACTCCCCGCCGCATTCAATTGCGAAAAGATGACGCGGCCCTTGGCGTCGCGGATCTCGACCCAGGCCTCGCGCGCAAAGCTAAAGCGCAAGACCTTGTCGTTAGGGCTGCGCTCGACTGTGACCGCCTTGGTCGGCGCCAACGGCACCGATGTAATACCGTTGGCACCGCCCATCATCGCCGGCGCGGCAACCGCGGCGTTATCAGTTTTTTCTGCCGTGGGTTCCGGCGTAGGCTCGGGCGGCACAACGACCTTGGCTTGCGGCGCCTCAACTGCCGGCACGGTCGGGGACACTGTGGCAGGGACGCCGTCAAAAAATTCATACCCCGCGAGCCCGGCGACAACCAACGCCACGCCGATGGCGTACGGCTTCCAATTCCAACGGGCCTGCCCCGGAAACGGTATGGCTTTCTCGGGTTCCACCACCGCTACCAGCGCTGCCGTTTCCCGATTCTGTACTGCAACCACATCGGCAATCAGTGGCACCGGATCCAGATGCACCAGACGTGCGTAATTACGCATGAAGCCACGCACAAACACCGGGCCCGGCAGTTTTTTGTGGTCGCCGGTTTCCAATGCCTCGACCTGCAAGGGCGACAACTTCAAATGTCGCGCGACCTCGGCGATCGACAGTCCGGCGGCCGTACGCGCGGCACTCAAACGACTGCCCGCCGATAGTGTGACCGGTGCAACCGGTGCGACTTCAACCGGCACTACTTCAATCATCGGAACTTCTTCACTCATTCGTATATACCCGCTGCCAGAGAGCGCGCCTCGCGCGAGTCCGGAAAATTCTTTTGTAACTGAAAGGCGAGACTGCGCTCGGCGTTGCGATCGCCGAGCCGGCGTTCGACCCGCAATGCAAGCCACAACACCTCTGCCGACTGTGAGTTTGCGTCACGCTGCAATCGCGCAAGAAAGACTTTCGCGCCAACGAAATCGTTGCGCTTGAAAGCAATATCAGCAAGCTGCTGCAAGGCCTGCGGCTGATTGGGACGCAATTTCAAGGCGCGCTGAAAATAATCCTCGGCATTAACCAGATCGCCGGCCTGACGCGAACAAATACCGGCGTTCACCCACGACTTTTCCGGCGTCGTATAGAGCGGATTACGCAGGGCATCGAGAAAGTATTTAATCGACTCTTTCTCACGCTTGCGCTGGCATAAAAACCAGCCATAGTTATTGTTGGTATCGGAGTCCATACCGTTGATCTGCAGCGCCCGGCGAAAACTGCTCTCCGCGGCGCGATCATCGCTGAGCTCCATATAGGCCAGTCCGAGCACGTTGTACGCAGAAACATAATTGGGGTCCGCCTTGAGCGCTTCGTTGGCCTCTTGCAAGGCAACACCGAGACTGCCCAATTCAAGGTAACCGGCCGCCAGTTCTGCGTGTATGCGCGCACGTGACTGCGCATCGGTATCAACCGACTGCGGGGCATAACCCGCCTGGTCGGGTGCGCGAGAAACACAACCCTGCAAGAGTATGACCAGCCCTGCAATCAGCAGCTTTTTCATCACGCCCTCCATCGCCACTAACCGGTTTCAGCAATCCGCCGCTCACGACGGCGGGTTTTATCCTGTACACGCCCGGCCAGCTGCCCGCAGGCGGCATCGATATCATCACCGCGCGTGCGGCGTACCGTCACAATCAGCCCGGCGGTAATCAGGATTTCCTTGAAGCGCTCGATCGCCGGCACGCTCGAACGCGTATAGCCGGAATTCGGAAACGGATTAAACGGGATCAGGTTGATTTTGCACGGCACCGGCGACACCAGCCTGATCAACTCGCGTGCGTTGGCCACCGAATCGTTGACGCCGTCGAGCATCACGTATTCAAACGTCACAAAATCCCGCGGCGCCTTTTCGATATAACGCAGGCAGGCCGCCATTAATTCTTTGAGCGGATACTTGCGGTTGATCGGCACCAGCTGGTTGCGCAATTCGTCGTTAGGCGCATGCAAAGAAACCGCCAGCGCGACCGGGCAGGCATCACCGAGACGGTCCATCTGCGGCACCAGCCCGGAAGTGCTCAGCGTGACGCGGCGACGTGACAAGCCGTAGGCGTTATCGTCCAGCATCAACTGCATCGCCGCCACTACGTTGTCGAAATTCGCCAGTGGCTCGCCCATGCCCATCATCACCACATTGGTAACGCGGCGGGCATCTTCGCCGTCGGCGGCCAGACTATGATTGGCCAGCCATAACTGGCCGATGATCTCGCCCAGCGTCAGATTGCGATTAAAACCCTGCCGCCCGGTCGAACAAAACGAGCATTCCAGCGCACAGCCGGCCTGCGACGAAATGCACAGTGTGGACCGCGTGCGTTCAGGGATAAAAACGGCTTCGATCGCGTTGCCGGCATTGACATCCAGCAACCACTTGCGCGTACCGTCACCGGCAGTGTGATCGCTGATCACCTTCGGCGGCAGCACTTCGCAATCGCGCTTTAACACGCTGCGCAAAGACTTCGCCATGTCAGTCATGGCGTCGAAGTCACCGACGCCAGACTGATGGATCCAGCGCATCAACTGCCGCGCACGGAATGGCTTTTCCCCCAGCTCCGCACAAAACTGCACGAACCTTTGCTTTTCAAATTCGAGCAGATTGACGGTCATGGTGGCTACTGCATCAACGCGAATAAATATTCAGCGACGGGAAGAAATAGGCGATTTCATTCTGCGCCGTCTCGACCGCGTCGGAGCCGTGAACCGCATTGGCATCGATGCTGTCGGCGAAATCAGCACGTATCGTGCCTTTGTCGGCTTTCTTCGGATCGGTGGCGCCCATCAACTCACGATTTTTGAGAATCGCGTTTTCACCTTCCAGCGCCTGCACCATGACCGGCCCGGAAATCATGAATTCAACCAGGTCCTTGAAGAACGGACGCGCGCTGTGCACGGCGTAGAAGCCTTCGGCCTCCTGACGCGACAGGTGAATCATGCGTGAAGCGACGATGCGCAGACCGGCTTTTTCAAAGCGGGCCAGAATTTCACCAATGACATTTTTGGCAACAGCGTCGGGTTTGATAATCGAAAGAGTGCGTTCAACTGCCATGACAGTTCCTTTGTACATGAATATTAAGGTTAATTTTTAAGTGTACCACGATAAGGCATTGAAATAAAGAGTTTTCGCGGCATCCAGACATGCGCATTCAACCCCGGTCAAGGCGCCAATCCGGGTCGATACCCTCCTCACTGCCGGCCGCGCGAAACGCCGCCGCAACACCGATCCCGGGCACGCAAACCAGCTCATCGTCAACAAACACCAAAGGGGTGTTCAGCCGCCGCCAGGGCGGCGTAGCGGACTCCTGCCACAAGTTCTTTAGTGTGCGGCTTGGCCGTCCGAGTTCCAACCGCAAGCGCAAACCGGCCTGCCGGGTCCGCAGCGTTACAACCCGGCCAGCGAGCTTCGCCACGCTGATGCCACGGCCGCAGCAAGGCTCCATAGCGAGCACGCCCCCCAACGGCGGCAGTGGCAGGTGCGCCTCGCCCTGCCAGCGCACCACCTCAAACGGCCCGACGGACCGGCTCACCAACGGCACCAGGTGCAAACGTCCCTCGTAGGATCGCAACTCATGCGCCTCGAGGCGGACGCCGATCCGCGCCTCCGGTTCCGGGCGCAGCAACTGCCGCACACACTCATCGAGGCGGCGGGTATTGGGCATCAACACATCATGCCGCCACAAAAAATGACGCAGCGCATTTTTCACCCGCACAGCCGGCAATGCGCGCAGACGCGCGAGGTCGAGCGTATCCCTCCCATGGTCGCCCTGGCCCCCACCGCCATCATCGCCCGCATCCGCAACTGCCGCCGCGTCGAGCAGTTCGGCCGCCTCGGCAAAATGGCTGCTGGCCCGCGCGAGCGTGTTGCGGCAGGCCGGATAGCGCTCGGCGATCAGCGGCAACACACGGTGCCGGATGAAATTGCGATCGAAGCGGGTGT
>CAIWNB010000059.1 GCA_903913965.1 uncultured beta proteobacterium | reverse complement strand
GCCGATGCGCGCATCGAATACCGCGGCAGCGGGCAGATCGAAAACGCCCAGCAGATGGGCTGGTTGTCGCGCTTCTTCCTCAACACCCTGCCGTTCTGATCATGCCACGACTGATGAAACGACTTATGAAATCACTTAATGACACTGTTGTAACTGCAGCTGTTGCGCTGGTCGTGCTGGCGCTGGCCGGCGCGCTGTCGCCCGCCACCGAGGCGCGCGCCGAGCGCATCAAGGATCTCGCCAGCGTGCAGGGTGTGCGCATGAACCAGTTGGTCGGTTATGGTTTGGTGGTTGGTCTGGATGGCAGCGGCGACCAGACGACGCAGACGCCGTTTACCGTGCAGAGCATCACCAGCATGCTCGGTCAGTTGGGCGTCAACCTGCCGCCGGGCACCAGCCTGCAGTTAAAGAACGTCGCCGCCGTGATGATTACCGCGCAGCTGCCGCCGTTTTCACAGCCCGGTCAGACCATCGATGTCACCGTGTCGTCGATGGGTAATGCGAAATCCTTGCGGGGCGGTACCTTGGTGCTGTCGCCGTTGAAAGGTGCCGACGGCCAGATCTATGCGATGGCGCAGGGTAACGTGCTCGTCGGTGGTGTCGGTGCATCGACCGCCGGCGGTTCGAGCGTGCAGATCAATCACCTGAGCGTCGGCCGCATTTCCGCCGGTGCCACCATAGAGCGCGCAGTGGCCACGCAACTCGGTCAGGACGGTTATATCTATCTCGGCCTGAACACCACCGATTTTTCCACCACGCGGCGGGTGGTCGATGGCATCAACAAGAAATTCGGCGACGGCATTGCCAGTGCGATTGACGCGCGCATGATTCAGGTTGCCGCACCGGTCGAGCGCGACCGCCGGGTTGAATTTGTTGCCTTGCTGGAAGAGCTCGATGTCACCCCCGCCGAGAGCGCGGCGAAGGTCATCATCAACGCCCGCACCGGCTCGGTGATCATGAATAACCGCGTCACCATCGATACCTGCGCCATTTCCCACGGCAATCTGTCGGTGGTGATTACCAGCGAGCCGATCATCAGCCAGCCCGGTGCGTTTTCCTCCGGCCAGACTGTGCAGGCGAATCGTGAGCAGATTGAAATCCGCCAGGACAAGGGCGGGCTGACCATGGTGCGCGGCGCCAATCTTTCCGATGTCGTCAAGGCGCTTAATTCGATCGGTGCCACGCCGCAGGATTTGCTGGCCATCCTGCAGTCGATGAAAGCGGCCGGTGCCTTGCGCGCCGATCTGGAGATCATATGACCACCGCGATGCCGATCAATCCGGCCGGTTCACTGGCGATCGAGTCCCAGGGTCTCGACCAGCTCAAGCTGCAGGCCAAGCGCGACCCCGACAAGGCGCTGGCCGCCACCGCCAAGCAGTTTGAAGCGATGTTTCTGGGCATGATCATGAAGAGCATGCGCGAGGCGACGCCGAAAGACGGCATGTTGGACAGCGAACAGACCAAGACCTATACCGCGATGCTCGATCAGCAGTTCGCGCAGCAAATGGCGAGCCGCGGTACCGGACTCGCCGCGGCGCTCACGCGTCAGCTGTCGCAGGGCAAGGCACCCGATGCAGCGCCGGTTGGCGACATGAGTTCGACCTTGCAGATGTCGACCATCGCGATGGCCAAATTAAATCTTGAGGCGCTGTCTGTGGCGCCTTCACAACCGGCCGCACCGAATTTTGACGTGCAGCCCTTGTCGCTCGATGAAGAAGCCTGGGGCCTGCCCTCGGGCAAGGGCGCGACGATGCCGCTGGCGCGCGCGCCCTTGATGCCGGCGTCTTCGACGGCTGCACTTTCGTCCGCCGCACCTTCTATGCGGACACTGTCGACACGGGCAGCGGCGGCGGCAACGCCGCCGGTGAACATCGCGGCGGCGGTCGCTGCGATGCCTGCCACGGGCGCCGCACCGCTGTCGCAAACCGGTGATTTCGTCAACCGTATCTGGTCACATGCGGTGGACGCCGCGCGCAGCATCGGCGTGCGTCCGCAGTTCATGGTCGGTCAGGCGGCGCTCGAGAGCGGTTGGGGCAAACATGAGATTCGCAATGCCGACGGCAGCGGCACGCACAACCTGTTCGGCGTGAAAGCCGGACGCGGCTGGAACGGTCCTTCGGTGGAGAAAACCACCACTGAATACGTCAACGGCGTGGCGTATAAAACCACCGCCAAGTTCCGCGTCTATGCCTCGTATGGCGAGGCCTTCAAGGATTACGCCAAATTGATTGGCGGCAATCCGCGCTACGCCGGTGTGATGGCACAGGCGCAGGACGCGCAGGGCTTTGCGCGCGGCCTGCAGCAGGCCGGTTATGCCACCGACCCGTCGTATGCCGACAAGCTGGTACGCGTCATCAACAGCACCACGATGCGGCAGAGTCTGGCCTATGCGCCGCCGGCGCAACCGTTGCCGCAAATGCTGGCGCAACGCTGATTTTGAGCCGATAAGGCGAGGTAAATGGAATGAATACGGGCATCTACAATCTGGGGATAGGCGGTTTGGCGGCGGCGCAGGCCGGGCTGGTGGCGACTGGCCACAACATCGCCAATGCCAGTACCGCCGGTTACCGCCGCCAGTCGATCGAACAAGCCGCGTTGCCGGCACTGGTCACCGGCAGCGGCTTCATGGGGCAGGGCGTGCAGGTCACCAGCGTGGTGCGCGCCTATAGCCAGAGTCTGGAGACGCAACTCTCGCAGGCGCAGTCGCAGGCGAGTTATTTCAGCACCTATCAGGCGCAAATGGCGCAGATTGACAACGTCGTCGCCGACGCCACCGCCGGCTTGTCGCCGGCCTTGCAGGCATTTTTTGCTTCGACGCAAACAGTCGCCAGTAACCCTGCCGATGTGGCGTCGCGGCAGAGCCTGTTGTCGGCGGGTTCGACGTTGACTGCGCGTTTTAATGCGCTGGCCTCGCGTTTCGATGAGCTGCAAAGCGGGGTGAATACGCAGATCAGTGCGACGGTGAAGAACGTCAACACGCTGGCGCAACAGGTTGCCACGCTCAACGACCGCATCCTCGCGCAGCAGCAGAACCCGCAACAGCAGCCCAACGATTTGCTCGATCAGCGCGATGCCTTGATCTCCCAGTTGAATAAATTGACCGGTGCGACTTCCGTGCAGCAAAGCGACGGCAGCATCAACGTGGTGGTGGGTAGCGGACAGAGTCTGGTGGTCGGCCATCAGGCGATACCCCTGGGTGCGCTGCAATCACCGGAAGATCCACGCCAGACCGTGGTCGGCTACAGCATCAGCGGCAACAGCGTGCCGCTGGGTGACAATGCCTTCCAGGGCGGCAGCCTGGGCGCACTGTTGGCGTTTCGTACTAACGATTTGAACACCGCGCAGAACGCACTCGGACAGGTTGCCGTCGGGCTCACGCAAACGTTCAACGATCAGCACCAGCTTGGCCAGGATTTGAATGGCGTGGCCGGCGTTAATTTCTTCAAGCCGCTGACCCCTGATGTGATTGCACGCTCGACCAATAGCGGCAGCGCCGTGGTGTCGGCCAGCGTCAGCGATGCAACCGCGCTCACCGCCAGCGATTATCGGCTGAGTTACACCGGCACCGGCTATACGGTGACGCGTCTCGCCGATAACACCGTGACCGCCTATGCCAGCCTGCCGCAGACGATCGACGGCCTGAGCATTTCGCTGGCCTCGGGTGCGGCCGCCAGCGGCGACAGTTTTTTGATTGAACCGACGCGCAGTGCCGCCCGCAACATGGCGATGAATATCACCAACGGCGCGCAGATTGCGGCTGCCGCACCGATGCGGGCGGCAGCGGCCAACGCCAACACCGGCAGCGGCACGATCAGTGCCGGTACGGTCGATGCGCCGCCGCCGCAGAATGCGAATATCCGCCAGCCGGTGACATTAACCTTCACTGCTGCCGGCACCTTCAGCGTCAGCGGCACTGGCACCGGCAATCCGGTCGGCGTTGCTTATACCGCCGGTTCTGACATCAGTTACAACGGCTGGACGGTGCAGATTGCCGGTACTCCGGCCGTCGGTGATGTGTTCACCATCGGACCGAACAGCGGTGGCGTCGCCGACGGCCGCAACGCCTTGCGGTTGGGTGGTTTGCAAACGCAGAACATGCTCTCCTCCGGCACCGCGTCTTATCAGGGCGTTTATAGCCAGATGGTCAGCCAGGTCGGCAGCAAGACGCAGCAGGTCAATGTCATGGTGGAAACACAGAACACGCTGGCCCAACAGGCCACCGTTGCACAGCAGTCGGTGTCGGGCGTTAATCTGGATGAAGAGGCGGCCAATTTGCTGCGTTATCAGCAGGCCTATCAGGCCGCCGGGAAAATGATCCAGATTGCGCAGTCGCTGTTTCAGTCGATTCTGCAAATTCAATAAGGGGCTCTATCGTGCGTATCAGTACCGGCATGATTTACGAGTTGGGCGTGTCCAGCATGCAAAAAAGGCAGCAGGATCAGGTCCAGTTGCAACAGCAACTCTCGACCGGCATGCGCATCAACACGCCGGCCGACGATCCGATCGCCGCCTCCAGTGTGCTCAACATCAAGCAGTCGCAGACCATCAATCAGCAATACAAGGTCAATGCAGAAGCGGCCAAGGCCCCACTCAGCCTGGAGGAGGGCGCGTTGAGCGACGCCACCACCATATTGCAGAACGTGCGGGCTCTGGCCGTCAATGCCGGCAACGGCTCGCTGACCAATGCCGACCGCGCCAATATCGCCACCGAGCTTGAAGGCAATTATCAGGAACTCCTCGGCATCGCCAATCGCGGCGATGGCAACGGTCAGTTTCTGTTCTCTGGCTATAAAGGCACAACTCAGCCGTTCAGCGAAACCAGCCCCGGCGTGGTGGCCTACAACGGCGACGCCGGCCAGCGTCTGGCGCAGATCGGGCCGGCGCGCATGATTCCGGTGAACGATTCCGGCGCCGATGTGTTTCGTAATATCCGCACCGGCAACGGCAGCTTCAATTCCACCGTCTCTGCGACCAACAGCGGCAGCGGCGTCCTCAGCGCCGCCACGCTCACCGATCCGACGCAATGGAACAGCGCTGCCAACGCCAAAGATTTCAGTATCAAGTTCAATGTCAGCGGCGGTGTCACGACTTACGATATTGTCGACAACGTCAACAATATCTCCATGCTGACCGGCCTGGCACCCGGTGTGGGGCCTTACCTGCGCACCTATACCGCCGGCACGGCAATCCCGTTGTCGACGCAAAGTCCGCCCGATACCAATGCGACGCCGTTTGATTTCGGCGCCAGTGTGGCTATCAGTGGTGCACCCGCCAGCGGCGACAGTTTCAGTGTCAAGGCCAGTACGAATCAGGATATGTTTACCACGCTGAACGACCTGATCACCAGCCTGCGCAGTGGCAGCACCGCCACGCCGGCGGCGGCTGCGCAATTGCAAAACAAACTGACTTCATCATTGAACGAACTGGATAACTCGCTCAATAACGTACTCAATGTGCGCGCCTCGGTCGGTGCCCGCCTGAATGAAATCGACTCCGCACAGGTCACTGCAGATACGCTCGACTCGCAATACGCGCAGACTGTCTCCGGTTTGCAGGATCTTGACTACACCAAGGCGGTCAGCGATCTCGGTCAGCAGCAGGTGTATCTGCAGGCCGCACAGCAATCCTTCCTCAAAATAACACGCCTTAATTTGTTCGAAATGCTGTGATGGTGCGGCGGCAAACGAGGCTGGAGAGCGCAATGAAAACTTTCAGGAAACGCCGGCTGGCGGCGGCGCTGCTGCTGCCCTGGCTGGCCGCCTGCAGCGGCATCGACGGCGTGCCCAGCAGTAATACGCTGATCCCGCCCGATGTGGTGACGGTCAGTCGCTCGCTCAGCGTGCCGCTGGAGAGTATTGCCGCCAGCGTGGTGGTATTCGTGGTGATGGACCCGTTGGCGCCGAACTGGAAAATCGAAGAGACGCGCTTGAACCCCGAACGCTATCGTCTGGCGCTGCGCAAAAAACGTTTCAGCACCGGCGGTGACGGTGAGGTGATGCCGGCGTTTTACCGGCGTGCCGAGCAGCTCGTCGCACAAAACAGCGCGACCAATTACCGCATCGTTGAGTTCAGCGAAGGCGTTGATTCCGGCGGCGTGATCGCACAGCGCGTAGCCCAGGGCGTGATCGAAATCGTGCGTTAAACCCGGCGTGCTGTGGCGTGCGGCGGCATGCGGCCGCCACGCAGAGCGTGCGCTGCCCCCGGCTTAATCTGTATGCCGCCGTGCCCGTGCTTCCCACGGGCGCATTAACTTCCTGTTTTTGAGTGAGCCCGCGTGGCAGCGCCGTTGGCGTTTGCATCTGCATCTGCATCAGGCCCAGGCGCCTTGCAGCGATCTGCCGGACCGTTCTATTTAGCGCCCGGGAATCGACACTTGCAGCATGTTGCCGAATCCGGCTTCGAACAAGCGTTCGAAGACCGGCACGCAATATTGCAGCGACATCATCAGGGCGAAAAAGCCCACGCCGAGGGTGATCGGAAAGCCGATCGCAAAAATATTCAACTGTGGCGCCGAACGCGTCAGCACGCCCAGTGCCGCGTTGACCACCAGCAGTGTTCCGACCAGCGGCAGGGCCAGCAAAATCGCCGCACGCATCACCATGCTGCCCGATTGCGCAATCAACAGCCACTGGCCGGCGGCGCCGCCATCGACCGGTACGCTGTGGAAGGATTCGATCAGGGTGGAGATCATGACGAGGTGGCCGTTGAGCGAGAGAAACGTCAGCGTCGCCAGCAGATTCAGATATTGGCCGAGCACCGGTACCTGGCCGTTGCTTTGCGGGTCGTAGAACTGGGCGAAACCGAGACCCATTTGCAGGCCAATCACATCGCCGGCGGCAGTGATGCCGGCAAACACCAGCCGCATCGCCAGGCCCATGGCGATACCCAGCGCGGTTTCACGCGCCAGCAGCAGCAGGCCCTCGCCGGAACCCGGATCGATGGCCGGGATCGTCAGTGTGGGTGCGATCACCGCGGTAATCAGAATGGCGAGCCCGATCTTGACCGGTGCCGGCACCTGCGCGCTGCCGGTGAGCGGCGCGGTGGCGAGTAGCGCGAGGATGCGGGCGAACGGCCACAGCATCAGGGCGAGCCAGCCGTTGAGTTGTAAGGAGGTGAGGGTGATCACGGGCGGCGGGTCCCTGCGCCTTAACCGATCAGCGTCGGGATTTGCGTGAACAGGCGCCGGATGTAATCGACCAGGGTGGCAATGATCCACGGCCCGGCAATGATCATGCTGACGAATACCGCGACCAGCTTGGGGATGAACGACAGCGTCGTTTCATTGATTTGTGTGGCGGCCTGAAAAATACTGATCAACAGACCGACGCCGAGTGCGGCGAGCAGCATCGGTGCCGAGATCATCAACACCACCAGCAGTGCCTGCTGGCCGATCGAGACGATGGTTTCCGGTGTCATGTGGCGAAACTCTGGGCGAGTGAACCCATTAACAGCGCCCAGCCGTCAACCATGACGAAGATCATCAGCTTGAAGGGCAGTGAAATCATCGCCGGCGACACCATCATCATGCCCATCCCCATCAGCACGCTGGCCACCGCCATATCGATAATCAGAAACGGAATGAAAATCAGAAAGCCGATCTGGAAGGCGGTTTTTAATTCGCTGGTGACATAGGCCGGGATCAGGATGGTCAACGGCGTTTCACGCGCATTGTCGACGCTCCGGCCGGAGAGCTTGGTGAACAGCGCGAGGTCGCCTTCGCGCGTTTGTTTGAGCATGAACTCGCGCAGCGGCACGCTGCCTTTGTCGACCGCTTCGGTAAAGCTGATACGGTTTTCCGAGAAGGGCTGGTAGGCGTCGGCGTTGATGCGATCGAGCACCGGCGACATCACGAAGAGGGTGAGAAAGAGGGCCAGCCCGACCATCACCTGATTCGGCGGCGAGGTCGGCGTGCCCAGCGCCTGACGCAGCAGCGAGAGCACGATGATGATGCGCGTGAAGCCGGTCATCATCAGCAGCAGTGCCGGCAGAAACGACAGCGAGGTGAGCAGCAACAGTGTTTGCAGGTTGAGGCTGTAGTTCTGCCCGCCACCCGGGGCCGGCGTGCTGCTAAACGCCGGCAGCGCGTTTTGCGCCAGCGCCGGCAGTGCGGTGAGCAGACAGGCGCCGGCGCAGAGTGCGGCCGCCGCCAGATATTTTTTATTTCGCATTGCGTTTATCCATGACCTGCTTGAGCCAGCTGGCAAAGGCCGCGGTTGGTTGCGCGTTTGCACCGGCAGTGCCGGTGGTTGCCGGCATTTCAGCGCGCGGCATTTGTTGCAGCAGATTGACGCCACCGGCAGCAACGCCGAGCACCAGCCACGAGGCGCCGATCTCAACCACCACCACGCGTTCACGCTGACCGACGGCAGTGCCGGCCACCACGCGCAGCACGCCGCTGTTGCCATAGCCGCTTGGATTGAAGCGCTTGAGCAGCCAGGCGATGCCGGCGATCACTGCCAGCACAAACAGCGTGCCGGCAAACAAACCGAAGATCTGGCTCGCGCCGATCATCGAGGTGGCGGCGGCGGGCGCGCTCTGCGCCTGAGCCGCGGCGCCGAACGGCGCTGCACACAGGGCGGCGATGCAGACGGTGTCGCGATGGTTCATCGCTTCAACTTCCGCAGGCGTTCCGACGGCGTGATGATGTCGGTGAGACGGATACCGAATTTTTCGTTGACGACGACCACTTCGCCCTGCGCGATCAGGCAGCCGTTGACCAGCACGTCCATCGGCTCACCGGCGAGTCCTTCGAGTTCGACCACCGAACCCTGGGCGAGCTGCAGCAGGTTTTTAATCGCGATTTTGGTGCGGCCGAGTTCCACCGTCAGCTGCACCGGGATATCGAGAATCATGTCGATATCGTTGTGTGCGCCACCCTTGTTGCTGCCGGCCGAGAATTGTTCAAAGATCGGCGCCGCGGCGACTTGTGTCGACGCGTTGCCGCCGGCCGGCGCCTGTTCCGCCATGGCCGCCGCCCAATCGTCGGCGGATACCTGTCCCTGATCTGCCGCTTCACTCATGATGATCTCCTGTTTTTCCTGTCAACCAGCACTGGACAGCAGTCGCTCGACCTTGAGCGCGTACTGGCCGTTTAAAATTCCGCATTTGCATTCCATCACCGGCACGTTGTCGATGGTGGCGATCATCGGATCGGGAATGTTGAGCGAGATGACGTCGCCGACCTGCATGGCGAGCAATTGTTCAAAGTTCAATGTGGCTTCGCCCATATTGACCACCAGCTCGACCTCGGCGCTTTGCACCTGCTTCGAGAGCATTTGCACCCAGCGCTTGTCGGCTTCCATGTGGTCACCCTGCATGCTGCTGCACAGCAGGTCGCGGATCGGTTCGATCTGCGCGTACGGCATGCAGATGTGAAACTCGCCGCCGGCGGTACCGAATTCGATGTTGAAGGTGGTCACCACGACCACCTCGTTGGGGGTGGCGATGTTGGCGAACTGCGTGTTCACCTCGGAGCGCAGATACTCGAAGCTCACCTCGTGCACCGGCTGCCAGGCTTTTTCGAGGTCTTCAAAAATAATCGATAGCAGGCGCTGGATGATGCGCTGTTCGGTCGGCGTAAATTCACGGCCTTCAACGCGGGTATGAAACTGGCCGTTGCCGCCGAACAGGTTGTCGACGATCAGAAAGACCAGGTTCGGGTCGATGATAAAGAGCGAAGTGCCGCGCAGCGGTTTGATCTGCACCAGATTCAGATTGGTCGGCACCACCAGATTGCGGATGAAGTCGCTGTATTTGAGGGTCCGCACCGGACCCACGGAAATTTCAGCACTGCGGCGGATGAAGTTGAAGAGACCGATGCGCAACAGGCGCGCAAAGCGCTCGTTGATGAGTTCGAGCGTGGGCATGCGCCCGCGGACGATGCGCTCCTGCGTGGCGATGTTGTAGGGGCGTACGTTGGATTCGTCGCCCCCCCCTTCGGCTTCGTCAGTTTCGCCGCTGACGCCTTTGAGCAGGTCGTCAACTTCTTCCTGTGAGAGGAAATCCTTGCTCATGACCGCATCACTGGATGATGAAGGTGGTGAACAACACCGCCTGCACCGCTCGCTTGCTGTTGTCTTTTGGCGCGGCGCCGCCTTTGGTGTCCTTGGCGTCTTTGGCGTCCTTCGCTTCTTCGGGGTCTTTTTCTTCCTCGTCTTCGGCTGCCTTGGCGTCTGCAGCCTTGGCATCAGCTTTCTTCGCCACGGCTTTGGCCGGCGCTTCGCTTTTGCCGAGCACTTCATTCATGGCGTCGACGATGTCGTTGCCGAGCTGGCGTTTGCCTTCGATCGTCAACAGATCGGTCGATTTGCGGCTCGACATCAGCATCAGGATACGGTCACGCACCACCGGCGTGAGCAGCTTCAATTCTTCGACTACAGCGTTGTCACTGACTTTGAGCGTGATGCCGGTTTGTAAAAACTGTGGCGTTTCGATCAGCACCAGATTGACCGTGAAGGTTTCCAGCGGATAGAACACCGGTGGTTTGACCGGCTCCTGTTTGGCTTCGGCCGCACCTTCGGCGTTTTTGTGACCGAGATACCACCACGCACCGCCGCCGATCGCGCCACCGACGACCAGTACGATGACGAGCAGTTTGATCAGACCTTTTTTACCACCCGCTTTGGGGGCTGCCTCGTCCGATGCGGCTTCCGGTTTGCCGGCGCTGACTGCCATGAATGTTCCTTGAATGTCGGTGTTGAAATGACTGCATTCCGGGAAACATTATGGCCGGCGTACGGACTGATTGATGACCCGAATAGGCCGTCAAATGCCCGCTTTATCCGGTTTTCGCCGTCAGGCGAAGAGATCGACCAGGCTGCGGCTGCGCGTGATCACGGCGGGGGGCAGCTGTGCTTCAGCCGACGTATCGCCGGCGTTATTGCCGCTGCTGCGGCTTCTGCGCGGTGGCTCTGCAAACGCCCGGCCGTCGCGCGGCGTATCCGCGGTGACGCTGGCGTTGCCGAGCATGATGCCGCTGTCGGCCAGCACTTCGCGCAGACGCGGCAGCGCTGCTTCGACGGCTTCGCGCACCTCGCTGTGCGGCGAGCTGAACAAGGCGGTGGTCTGCGCGCCGTCGATGGTGAGCTTGATGTCGAGCGGACCCAGATTTGGTGGATTGACGTGGATTTCGGCAACCTGCTGTTGGTCGCCAACCATCCAGACGATTTGCTGTCCGAGCTCGGTATTCCAGGCCGGTGTGCCGACTTGCGCAGCGAGGGCGGCTTGCAGCGGTGTGGGCGCGTTTGCAGCGCTGCCCGGGGCTACCGGCGTGGCTTGGGCCGGTGACTGCGCGCCAGCCAGCGCCGCCATATCGATGCCATGGGCGTGCTCGCCGGCGTTGCGCACGCCATCGGCGCTTTGCAGTGCGGCCAGTTCGCGTGAAAACTGCGCGGCATCACTGCGCGCTGCGTTGATGGCGTCGCTGAGGTGGTTGCTGTCGGTGTGTGGTTGATCGGTGGTTACCGCGGGCAGGTCGTTTTTTTCATTGACGGCAGCGAGGTTGGTTTTACGGCCTTCCTGGTCGATCGCTGCGGCGTCGGCAGTTTGTGTGGCGGCGGTTCCAGTGGGCGTCAGCGCCGCGCTGCTGACGATGGGCGTGAGCGGCGGCAGGCCAGGCAGATTCAAACCGGCGAGTGGATCGATTGCGCTGTCGGTGGCGGTATCGGTGGCGGCTTTGCGCCCGCGCTTCAGATCAGTGTCGGCATCGCCATCGCCGGCGGGCCTGGCGATTTTTTGTGCGCCGTCGCCGCTGAGCAGACCGGCCAGGCCGGCGAGGGTTTGCGCGAGATCGGTGGCGGCATCGCCGGCGTTCGCCGCGAGGGGCAGGCCTGTGGCGGCGCCAGCGATCGGCGCATTTGCAGCGCCGGCGCCGAGTTGCAGGGCGAGCAGTGTGCCAAAGTGCCGCGGTCGTGCTGCGGCTTCACCGCTCGCCGGTTCGTCAGTCGTGGCGCTATTGTTGGCAGCGGCTGCCGTATTGACGGCGGCGGGGGCGGCCGGGGCGGCGCTTTGCAGTGAGAGTGCGTCCATGATGTCTCCGTCGGGCGGCCGAGGCCGCTGGTTCGCTGTTTGGGTGGCAGGGCCGCTTCGCGTGTGGCTGATACGACCACCGTGGCCCGCGCGTTAAATATCGGGAGGTCGGGCCTAACCCATCGCCTGGGTTTGACGGCGCCGGTTCTGCGCCATTTCGTCCTGCGCTTTTTGTTCGCGCGCGGCTTTTTCCCTGGATTCGGCCAGCTCGAAACGCTGTGACAGCGTGTCAAAGGTCATTGATTTGCGACGGCTGTTTTGCCAGTCGACACGGCCGTGTTCGGCCCGGGTGCGCGCCTCCACCACCCGTGCGTGCTGTTGCAGGATGGCGCTCTCCAGACGCTGCAGGAATTCGTGGTAATTGCGCATCGTCGCACTGTCGAGTCCCCCGGCAGCAGCGCGTTGCAAGCGCTCGTTGTATTCGGTGCGGTATTGGAACAGCTGCATCAGGCGCTCTTCCTGCTGGCGCAGTTCATGATTCAAACCGGCGAGCTTGGCCGCCGCCTTGTCGGTTTGGTTATCGGTGATTTCCTGAATGCGGTCGAGTGCGAATTTTTGACCCATGACTTTTCCCTTTAAGCGACGTTGTTACGCCGCGACCGGTGGCTTGGCGGAGAACATGCGCAATCCCTGCACACATTCCTGATAGCCGGCCCGGTCGCCCATATTTTGCTGCAAAAATGCTTCCATTTGCGGATAGCGTGCGAGCGCCTCGTCAAGCAGCGGATCGCTGCCCGCCGCATAGGCGCCGACGCTGATCAGATCGCGGTTACGCTGGTAGCGCGAATACATCGATTTGAAGCGGCGTACCGCATCGAACTGACTCTGGTCGATGAGGCTGGTCATGGCGCGGCTGATCGATTGCTCGATGTCGATCGCCGGGTAGTGACCGGCGTCGGACAGCGTGCGCGAGAGCACGACGTGGCCGTCGAGAATGGCGCGGGCGCAGTCGGCGACCGGATCCTGTTGATCGTCCCCTTCGGCCAGCACCGTATAAAACGCGGTGATCGAACCGCCGCCTTCGTTGGCATTGCCGGCGCGTTCGACGATTTGCGGTAATTTCGCAAACACCGAGGGCGGATAACCCCGCGTCACCGGCGGTTCGCCGATGGCCAGTGCGATTTCGCGTTGCGCCATCGCGTAGCGGGTCAGCGAATCCATGATCAACAGTACGTGACGGCCCTGATCGCGAAAATATTCGGCAATCGCCGTCGCGTAAGAGGCGCCCTGCATGCGCATCAGCGGGCTGGTGTCGGCCGGGGCGGCGACCACGGCGGCACGCGCCATGCCCTCGGGGCCGAGGATGTTTTCGATGAATTCCTTGACCTCGCGGCCGCGTTCGCCGATCAGACCGACGACGATCACATCGGCGGCGGTGTAACGCGCCATCATGCCGAGCAGCACGCTCTTGCCGATACCGCTGCCGGCGAAGAGCCCCATGCGCTGGCCGCGGCCCACGGTCAGCAGGCCGTTGATGGCGCGCACGCCGACGTCGAGCACGGTGCGGATCGGTGCGCGCTCGAGCGGATTGAGCGGGCGGTTGTGCAACGATACGCTGCGCTCGCAATACAGCGGGCCAAGTTGGTCGAGCG
>CAIWNB010000058.1 GCA_903913965.1 uncultured beta proteobacterium | reverse complement strand
TGGTACTGGTGCGGGCGATCGCGCCGGTGGCCGGGATGCCACCGAAAAACGGCACCACGATATTGGCGATGCCCTGCGCGATTAACTCCTGGTTGGCGTCATGCTTGTCCTTGATCATGCCATCGGCAACTACCGCGCAGAGCAGTGATTCAATCGCGCCGAGCAGTGCGATGGTGACCGCCGGCACAATCAAATGGCGCAGATGTTCGAGACTCAGGTCGGGCGCGGCGAACGCCGGCAAGGTTTGCGGGATGCCGCCAAAACGGCTGCCGATGGTTTCGACCGGCAGCTCGAAAAAGGCGGCGGCCAGTCCGCCCAGCACCAGCACAGCGACCGGGGCGGGCAGTTTTTTGTTGAACGTCGCCGGCCACAAGACCAACAATAACAACGATGCGGTGGCGGTCGCCACTGTGTAGCCGTCGGTGGTGTGCAGTGCGCCGCCCAGCGTTTTGATTTGCGCAAAAAATTCTGCCGGCAGGGGGCCGGTTTGCAGGCCGAGAAAGTCTTTGATCTGTGAGAGGAAGATCAGCACGGCAATACCGTTGGTGAAGCCGATGATTACCGGCACTGGAATGAATTTGATCAGCACGCCCAAACGCAACATGCCCATCGCCAGCAGCATGCAGCCGGCCATGAAGGTGCAGATCAGCAGGTTGGCGAGGCCATAGGTGGCCACAATGCCATAGACGATGACGATAAAGGCGCCGGTGGGGCCGCCGATTTGCACGCGTGATCCGCCGAGTGCGGAAATGATGAAGCCAGCGATGATGGCGGTAAAAATACCGGCCTCGGGTTTGACCCCCGAGGCAATCGCAAACGCCATCGCCAGCGGCAGGGCGACGATGCCGACCGTGATGCCGGCGAGCACGTCGGCGATGAGGGTGGCGCGTTTATAGCCCTTGAGGCTGTCAATCAGCTTGGGGTGGAAGGCGAAATGACGCGAGAAGCTGATCATCGGCGCTGCGGCATGGTGGGACCTCGGCTTCAGTCGGACAAGCCTATTTAATACACCGGTTGCACGGTCTTGTCTTTGCGCTGGCGCAAATCCAGCCCTATTTCACCTTCATGCCGGGTTGCGCGCCGTCATCGGGCGACAGAATAAAGAGGCCCGGTGTATCGCCTGAGGCGGCCAGCACCATACCCTCCGACATGCCGAATTTCATTTTGCGCGGTGCGAGATTGGCCACCATCACGGTGAGGCGGCCGACCAGTGTGGCCGGGTCGTAGGCCGATTTGATGCCGGCGAACACCTGCTTGGTGCCCAGCGCGCCGACGTCCAGTGTGAGGCGCAGGAGTTTGTCGGCGCCTTCGACCGTTTCTGCATTGACGATTTTTGCGATGCGTAAATCAATTTTGGAAAAATCGTCAATGGAAATTACTCCCTCCCCTGCGCTAGCGGGGGAGGGTTGGGGTGGGGGCGCTACGCCTGCTTTTGCAGGCGTAGCCGGATGCGGAGTCGTGTTCGTCATTTTTGCGGTTTCCTTTTCGATATCGAGCAGGGCATCGAGTTGTTTTTCTTCGACGCGGGTCATCAGGTGGGCATAGGCATTGATCTGGCTGCCGCCCAACGCACAGCGCTCGTCGGCATGCGACCAGTCGAGCGGTGGAATATTCAAAAAGGCTTCGACCTGTTGCGCGAGTTCGGGCAGCACCGGTTTGAGATAGATCGTCAGCAGCCTGAATACTTCAAGGCTGGTGCTGCAGATGTTCTGTACTGATGCCTGCAAGGCGGGGTCTTTGGCGCGCGCCCACGGCGCGGTTTGTGCCAGATATTCGTTGGCCAGATCGGCCAGGCGCATCACTTCACGCAGCGCCTTGCCGAACTCGCGCTGCTCGTAATGCTGCTTGATGAGGTCGCGTGAGGCGCGCACTTCCCCCAGCAGTTTGGCTTCAGCGTCGCCGGAACCCGGTTGCGCCGACAAACGGTTGTCGAAGAGGCGGGTCAGGAAAGGCGCGGTGCGACTGGCGATATTGACGAACTTGCCGACCAGATCGCTGTTCACCCGCGCCATGAAGTCGTCCGGGTTGAAATCAATGTCTTCGACGCTGGCATTGAGCTTGGCGGCGATGTAATAGCGCAGCCATTCCGGGTTCATGCCGACGTCAAGGTAGCGCAGCGGGCTGATGCCGGTGCCGCGCGACTTCGACATCTTTTCGCCCGACACCGTGATGAAGCCGTGGACATTGACCTGGTTGGGGGTTTTCTTGCCGGCAAAGTGCAGCATCGCCGGCCAGAACAGGGTGTGGAAGTAGATGATGTCCTTGCCGATGAAATGCACCTGTTCGGTCGTCGGGTCGGCGAGGAATCGGTCGAAGTCGATACCCTTCTTCGCGCAATAATTCTTGAAGCTCGCCAGATAACCGATCGGCGCATCGAGCCAGACATAGAAGAACTTCTTGCCACCGGTGTCCGGAATCTCGATGCCAAAGTAGGGCGCGTCACGCGAGATATCCCAGTCGCCCAGCGCCTTGTCGCCGTCACCGGTCAGCCACTCACGCGCCTTGTTGGCGACTTGCGGTTGCAGGTGTCCGGCCTCGTCGAGCCACTGTTTGAGAAAGTCGCGGCAGCGCGCATCGGACAGTTTGAAAAAGTAGTGCTCTGACGATTTCATCACCGGCGGCGCGCCGGAGAGCGATGAATAGGGGTTTTTCAGCTCGGTCGGTGCATAGACGGCACCGCAGACTTCGCAGGCGTCACCGTACTGGTCGGCGGCGCTGCATTTCGGGCAGCCCCCTTTGATATAGCGGTCGGCGAGGAACATCTGCTTGACCGGATCGAAGAATTGCTCGATCGACTTCGTGTAAATCAGGCCGGCGGCTTTGAGCTTGCCGTAAATCTCCTGCGACAGCGCGGTGTTTTCCGGCGAGTGAGTCGAATGCCAGTTGTCGAAGGCAATGTGGAAACCTTCGAGGTATTTTTTACGTTCGGCGGCGATGCGGCCGACGAGTTGTTCGGGCGTGATGCCTTCCGATTCCGCCTTGAGCATGATGGGCGCGCCGTGGGCGTCGTCCGCACATACAAAATGCAGCTGATGGCCTTGCATGCGCTGGAACCGCACCCAGATATCGGCCTGGATGTATTCCATGATGTGGCCGATATGAAAGGAGCCGTTGGCATACGGCAGAGCCGTGGTGACAAATATGTTGCGTGGGGTCATGGGCGTGCGCCAGTGGTGCGCCGTCGCGGATCGCCAAGCGCGCTTGCGCGGGCGTTTGGCAGGGCCGTGTTGGCAGCGGGTGTGCGGGTCATGGGTTTGGCTTGCGGATCAAGCGCGAGATTGTAACAAACCGCCTGTGCGATTTAAGGCTTTCCTATGGGCTTTGCCGTGGTAATTGTTTAGAATTCCGCCCTCACTGCAGTCAACCGGGACACCCCATGACCATCACCGAACAGCAGGTCAAAGACGCATTACGCGAACTGATCGATCCAAACACCGGCAAGGACTACATCACCGGCAAAGAGGCGCGCAATATCAAGGTCGACGGCAACAACGTCACGCTCGACGTGTTGCTCGGCTATCCGGCGAAAACGCAGATCGAGCCGATGCGCGCCGCCGTTGAGGCGAAACTCAAGGCGCTGCCGGGGGCGGGCACGGTGAGTGCCAATGTGACGATGAAAATCGTCTCGCATGCGGTGCAGCGCGGCGTCAAACTGGTGCCGGGCGTAAAAAATATCATCGCGGTGGCGTCGGGCAAGGGCGGCGTGGGTAAATCGACTACGGCCGTCAATCTGGCGCTGGCGCTCGCCGCTGAGGGCGCCTCGGTGGGCATACTCGACGCCGATATCTACGGACCGTCGCAGCCGACCATGCTGGGCATTAAAGGCAAACCCGAATCCAAAGACGGCAAGCGCATCGAGCCGATGGTGGGGCATGGCATACAGGCGATGTCGATTGGATTCATGATCGACGTCGAAACGCCGATGGTGTGGCGCGGCCCGATGGTGACGCAGGCGCTCGAGCAACTGCTGAACGAAACCAACTGGCGCGATGTCGATTATCTGGTGGTCGATCTGCCGCCGGGCACCGGTGATATTCAATTGACGCTGGCACAACGCGTGCCGGTCACCGGTGCGGTGATCGTCACCACGCCGCAGGACATCGCGCTGATGGATGCGCGCAAGGGTCTCAAGATGTTCGAGAAGGTCAACATTCCTATCCTCGGCGTAGTCGAGAACATGAGCCTGCACATCTGTTCGAAATGCGGCCACGAAGAAGACATCTTCGGTTCCGGCGGCGGCGACCGCATGGCGAAGGACTACGGTATTGATCTGCTCGGGTCGTTGCCGCTCGACATCAAAATTCGCGAGCAGGCTGATTCAGGCCGGCCGACGGTGGTCGCCGACCCAGACGGGCGTGCGGCTGAAATCTACCGCCAGATTGCCCGCCGCGTGGCGGTGAAGATCGCCGAGAAACAGCAGGATCATTCGGCGGCATTTCCAAAAATCGTCGTGCAGAACACCTAGCGTTCACGCGCAAACAACGACCGGCCGGTCGGCATTCAGAAGGAACAACGATGAAATTCAAGTTTCCAGTCATCATCATTGATGAAGACTACCGGTCGGAGAATGCCAGCGGTCTGGGCATACGCGCGCTGGCCAAAGCGATCGAAGAAGAGGGGGTCGAGGTCATTGGGGTGACCAGTTACGGCGACCTCTCGCAGTTCGCGCAGCAGCAGTCGCGCGCATCGGCTTTCATTCTGTCGATCGACGACGAAGAATTTACGCCGGGCCCCGAACTCGATCCGGCGGTGCTCAACCTGCGTAAATTCATCGAAGAAATCCGCTTTCGCAATACCGACATCCCGATTTACCTCTATGGCGAGACGAAGACTTCGCGCCATATTCCGAATGACATCCTGCGCGAGTTGCACGGCTTCATTCACATGTTTGAGGACACGCCGGAGTTCGTCGCCCGTCACATCATCCGCGAAACGCGCTCCTACCTCGACAGCCTGGCCCCACCGTTCTTCCGTGCGCTGACCAACTACGCGCAGGACGGCTCCTACTCCTGGCACTGCCCGGGGCACTCGGGTGGCGTGGCCTTTCTGAAGAGCCCGGTCGGGCAGATGTTCCACCAGTTCTTTGGCGAGAACATGCTGCGTGCCGACGTCTGTAACGCGGTCGATGAACTCGGCCAGTTACTCGATCACTCGGGGCCGGTGGCGGCGTCGGAGCGCAATGCCGCGCGCATTTTCAACTGCGACCATTTGTTCTTTGTGACGAACGGCACTTCGACCTCCAACAAGATGGTGTGGAACTCGACCGTGGCGCCGGGCGACGTCGTGCTGGTCGACCGCAACTGTCATAAATCCATCCTGCATGCGATTACCATGACCGGCGCGATCCCGGTGTTTCTGATGCCGACGCGCAATCACTTCGGCATCATCGGCCCGATTCCGCTCGAGGAATTCAAGTGGGAGAACATCCAGAAGAAAATCGCCGCCAATCCGTTTGCGCGTGAATCAAAATCGAAGCCGCGTGTGTTGACGGTGACGCAGAGCACTTACGACGGCGTGGTTTACAACGTCGACACCATCAAGGAAATGCTCGACGGCAAGGTCGATACCCTGCACTTCGACGAGGCCTGGTTGCCGCACGCTACCTTCCACGATTTTTACCGCGGCATGCATGCCATCGGCACCGATCGTGCGCGCTGCAAAGAGTCGATGATTTTTGCCACGCAGTCCACGCACAAGATGCTCGCCGGCCTCTCGCAGGCCTCGCAGATCCTGGTGCAGGACAGTGATACGCGCAAGCTCGACCGCCACGCCTTCAATGAAGCGTATCTGATGCATACCTCGACGTCGCCGCAGTATTCGATCATCGCCTCCTGCGATGTGGCGGCGGCGATGATGGAGCCGCCCGGCGGCAACGCGCTGGTTGAGGAATCGATACTCGAAGCACTCGACTTCCGTCG
This sequence comes from uncultured beta proteobacterium, assembly GCA_903913965.1. Classification (GTDB taxonomy): domain Bacteria; phylum Pseudomonadota; class Gammaproteobacteria; order Burkholderiales; family SG8-41; genus PALSA-1004. The sequence goes on along the minus strand of CAIWNB010000058.1, from coordinate 42,203 downwards.
CGCCATGCGCAAGATCGACGACGAATTCGGCAAGTCGTGGTGGTTCAAGGTGTGGGGCCCGGAGCAACTCGCTGAAGAGGGCATCGGCAACCGCGAAGACTGGGTGTTGAAGTCGAATGACCGCTGGCACGGCTTTGGTGATCTGGCGCCGGGCTTCAACATGCTTGATCCGATCAAGGCTACGGTCATCACGCCGGGTCTTGATGTGTCGGGTGCGTTCTCCAACCCGGGCATGCCGGCTGCGGTGGTCACCAAGTACCTCGCCGAGCACGGCATCATTGTCGAGAAGACGGGTCTTTATTCGTTCTTCATCATGTTCACCATCGGCATCACCAAGGGCCGCTGGAATTCCCTGGTTACCGAGCTGCAGCAATTCAAGGACGACTACGACAACAACCGTCCGCTGTGGCGCATCCTGCCGGCGTTTGTCGGCAAGTATCCGCAATACGAAAAAGTCGGTCTGCGTGATTTGTGCTCGCAGATCCACGGCGTTTACAAAGCCAACGACATTGCGCGCCTGACCACCGAGATGTACTTGTCGAACATGGAACCGGCGATGCGTCCCGCCGATGCCTGGGCCAAGCTCGCGCATCGCGAGATCGAACGCGTCGAAATCGACCACCTTGAAGGGCGCATCACCAGCGTGCTGTTGACGCCGTATCCGCCTGGCATTCCGCTGTTGATTCCCGGCGAGCGTTTTAACGCGATCATCGTGCGCTATCTGAAGTTCGCCAAATCGTTTAACCAGAAGTTCCCCGGCTTTGACACCGATATTCATGGCCTGGTGGCGGATGAAACGAGCCGGCGTTCGCGCTATTACGTCGATTGCGTGGCGCAGAATTAGGCGAGCCTGCTGCTGAGCGACGTTTTCGATACGGCGTGTGACCTATTGCCGGCTGGCCATGGCAGGATTGATCGAATGATTTCGGACGACAGCCGCATTCACAATCAAGGCGACGCCAACGATAACAGCGGCCTTTTGCGCTCGTCCATTCCCGGACAGGTTTGGCCGGCGGTGCCGGACAATGCCGGAGCACTCGCGCTAGCCCTGCAGTATCAGCTCATGCAAAGCGAGTGGTGGACGGTCGAGCGCATTACGCAGTTCCAATTTGCGCAACTGAACAGTGTGGTATGCCACGCCATCGAACAAGTGCCGTACTACCAGGCGCGCTTCGCTGAGATTGGATTTAACGCGGGCAGTGTATTGACGCCTGAGGTCTTTGCCCGCCTGCCGGCGCTGACGCGAAGAGATGTGCAGTCGGCAGGGGCCGCATTGTTTGCCGCGAGCATGCCGCCTTCGCACGGCGGCATTGCCTCCGGCGAGACCAGCGGATCTACCGGGACACCGGTGGTTTTTCGGAGCGCCTTGCTCGAGCAGTTGTTCTGGAATGCATTTACGCTGCGTGATCATTTGTGGCATCGCCGCGATCTAAGCGGCCGGCTCGCTGCCGTTCGTTATGCGCCAGCAGGAGGCAGCGCGGCTGGCTGGGGGCCGGCCACCGATGCGGCCTTTATGACCGGCGATTGCGCAATCCTGCATATCGACACAGATCTTTCGCAACAGGTCGATTGGCTGTGCGAACGGGATCCGGTTTATCTGTTGAGTTATGCCTCAAATATCCGCCAGCTCGCACTTGCATTCATGGCGCGCGGTTTGCAGCTGCCACGCTTGCGTGAGGTCAGAAGCGTATCCGAGGTGGTGGGGCCGGAGTTGCGCACCCTGGTACGCGGGGCGTGGAATGTGCCGCTCACCGATATGTATAGTGCGAAGGAGGTCGGATATATTGCCCTCCAATGTCCGCAGCGGGATGTTTATCACGTTCAGTCCGAGAATGTGCTGGTGGAAATTGTCGATGAAGACAACAGACCCTGCGCGCCGGGACAGGCCGGCCGGGTGCTGGTGACGGCGTTGCATAAGTTTGCGATGCCCCTGATTCGCTATGAGATTGGCGATTATGCAGTGCCAGGTGAGGCGTGTACGTGCGGACGTGGCCTGCCGACGATCCGCGAAATTCGCGGCCGCGAGCGCAACATGATGCACTTGCCGAACGGCGAGAAACGCTGGCCCTTGTGCGATCTGGTCAAGGAGCCGGACCTGCCGGGCATCCGGCAGTATCAGTTTGTGCAGAAACGTCTCGATTGCATTGAGGTGCATCTGGTGGTCGGGCCGCAGTATTCGCGCGATATGGAGCCGGCGCTGAAGGCTGCTATTCATCGTCGCTTGGGCAATACCTTTGTTTTGGGAATTGTCTATCGCGAAAATATTTCTCGTGGCACAAGCGGTAAATACGAGGATTTTCGTTGCGAATTTGCGGAGTGATTACATGCATGTGACGCTTTGCATGGTGGTGCTCAATGAAGCGCACAATTTGCCCGACTGTCTGGGGCCTATCGCAGATCTTTTCGATTCAATCCTGATTGCCGATACTGGCTCGACCGATGGCACGCCGGAACTCCTCAAGGCGCGTTGGGGAATCGAAGCGCTACCTCGCCAGCTGATGGCCGAGGAGTGCTTTAGTCTTGCGCCTTTACGAAATGAATTACTCGAAAATGTGGTAACGCCTTGGGCATTACGTCTTGATGCCGATGAGCGGTTGGATCGGGATGCGGTGCGGCGAATGATCGAGAGCGAGGAGCCGTCAGGGCCCGCTGGCTACTTTGTGCCCTGGCTTACCGAGATTGCAGGGACAACTTTCGAGGACTACAAGCTGGTGCTCGCACGCCGCGAGGTGCGTGATAGCGGGTTGGTTCATGATGTGTTGCAGACCGACATGCGGCAGCGCGGGCTCAAGGCCGGCTGGTATCCGGATTTACCCGTCAGGCATTTTCCGGATCACTCGCGACTGGCAGCAAAGGCCGAACGTTACCGGCAGCGTCTGGAGTGTGCGTTAGGTAAGGCGCCGCAGTGGTACCGTTACCATTGGTTCCTTGGCTACAATCGATACAGGGCTGGTGACTATTCCGCCGCCCGCCATTACCTGGACATCGTCTGTCGTGCCCTGCCGGGCAATTTTCCGGTCGAGTGCCTCAATAGCCACATGGTTCTCGCAGAGATCGAGGCCCGGACGGGCAATGCAGAACGCATTCGAGAATTGATAGAGTCGGCACACCTATTTTTTGCGGAAAATCGCGAAGATTTTGAGCTGGCAGTGAATTTTAGGTTACAGCGCTGGTTTCAGGCGGCAGAGGTCTCCCTCGCGCTTGGAAACCTCAAAGAGATTCGTGCCTACGACTTTATGTCCTGAGATGTAGTTAAGAGTTGCGGCTGTTAGCGGCTATCGCCACTTCTACTTGAGGGTTTTTATCCACCCCATCGCCCATTTTTTTACCGAGTGGATCGGCTTTGGCGATATGGCTGGCGGCAGTATTGGCGCTGGTCTCATTGCCGATTTTTTCTGCGGCTTAGGCGTTGGCAGCCAGCACAGCCCTTTCGTAAACCGTCTGCACGTAATCATAGGGGTTTTTGTCGTCGGCAGTAAACGCATGCGACGATTGCTTGTGCCATTCGCTTAAATCGAATTCCGGCATGTAGGCGTCGCCTGCAACATCTGCTTCAACAATGGTCAGATAGAGGCGGTTGGCCAGTGGCATCGCGGCGGCATAGAGTTGCGCCCCGCCGATGATGAAGATCTCGTCATCGCCGCGGCAGGCCCGGATGGCCGCTTCAAGTGAGGAGGCCATTAGTGCACCTTCAACGCGATAGGCCGGCTGACGCGTGACGACCACGCTGGTGCGGCCCGGCAGCAGGCGGCCGATCGATTCCCAGGTGTTGCGGCCCATGATGATGTGGTGGCCCATCGTGATGGTCTTGAACAGCTTGAGTTCGGCTGGCAGATGCCAGGGGATTTTGTTGCCGGCACCGATCACGCGATTGCGTGCCATGGCGACGATGACGGAGAGCCGTGAGGCCTGGGGGGGGAGGTCTGAGGCGTGGTCGCCGGCCGTTTTTGGCGTCTCAAGCTTGACCCCTGATGCCTCACTCATATGGCGACCGGCGCTTTGATTGCCGGATGCGGGTCATAACCTTCGAGTGTGAAATCTTCGTATTTGAAATCGAAGAGATTCTTGACCGCGGGATTAAGTCGCATGAGCGGTAACGCGCGGGGCGTGCGCGACAGCTGTTCGCGCGTCTGGTCGAGGTGGTTGAGATAGAGGTGGGTATCGCCGAAGGTATGCACGAAGTCGCCCGGTTGGAGGTCGCAGACCTGCGCGATCATCATGGTGAGTAATGCATACGAGGCGATGTTGAACGGCACACCAAGAAAAAAATCAGCGCTGCGCTGATACAGCTGGCAGGACAGTTTGCCGTCAGCGACGTAAAACTGGAAGAACGCATGGCAGGGCATCAGCTTCATGCGACCGAGATCCGACACATTCCAGGCCGAGACGATCATGCGGCGTGAATCCGGATTGTTGCGGATTTGCGCGAGTACTTCGCTGATCTGGTCGATGTGACCGCCGTCGGGGCACGGCCAGGAACGCCACTGGTGTCCGTAGACCGGGCCGAGATCGCCGTTGGCGTCGGCCCATTCGTCCCAGATGGTGACGCCATTTTCCTTCAGGTAGCGCGTGTTGGTATCACCCTTCAGAAACCACAGTAGTTCATGAATGATCGATTTGAGGTGAACTTTTTTGGTGGTCAGCAGTGGAAAGCCGGCGGCCAGATCGAAACGCAATTGCGCGCCGAACACGCTGAGCGTTCCAGTGCCGGTGCGGTCGCTTTTGCGGGCACCGTGGTCAAGCACGTGTTGCATCAGGTCTAGATAAGCGCGCATGGTTTGTGAATGAGTGTTTGGCGGCGTTGATGAGCACGAATTTTAGTCGATATTGGCGCTGCAGGATGTCTGCGCATCAGGGGGCGTGGAAGCGCAGCGTTTATAATTTGCGCAGACCATTGGGTATGGCGCTGTGCGCGGCGCCGGGTGTGGCGAAGCGCAATACGACGCAGTGCAGGGGCGGCTGTTCCACCGCAGGCTGGCCTGCCGCAACAGCGGTAGGCGCAGGGTGCGGGGCGGAATGACCGCAGGTTTTGCTGGCGGCAGTGTTGGGTGGATTGAATACCAGGGGGGGCGATGTCAGAGCAGAGTCAGTTTGGCTTGTTGCGTGAGCGGCGGTTTCTGCCGTTTTTCTGCACCCAGTTTCTGGGTGCGTTCAACGATAATGTTTACAAAAACGCGCTGGTCATCCTGCTGGCGTTTCATGCCGCCAGCCTGACCGCAATCAATCCCGGCACACTGGTCAACCTGTGCGCCGGACTTTTCATTCTGCCCTTCTTTTTGTTTTCCGCCACCGCCGGGCAGATTGCTGACAAATACGACAAGGCGTCGATCATCCGCTACGTCAAGCTGCTCGAAATCGCCATTATGTTTGCCGGGGCCGCCGGCTTCTTTTTTCAGAACGTCGCGTTGCTGATGGCGGTGTTGTTTTTGATGGGGCTGCATTCGACCATTTTCGGACCGGTCAAATACTCGATCCTGCCGCAGCATCTGCGGCCCACCGAGATTGTCGGCGGCAACGGACTGGTTGAAATGGGCACCTTTCTCGCCATACTACTGGGTACCATCCTGGGCGGTCTGTTGGTGGCGCAGGCGCAGTTCGCGCTGTATGTGTCGGCCACCGTCGTCTCGATTGCAGTGCTGGGGTATCTCGCCAGCCGCGCGATTCCCGCCGCCCCACCGGCGGCGCCCGATCTGAAGATCAACTGGAACCCGCTTACCGAGTCCTGGGCCAATCTGCAGTTTACCCGTCGTAACCGTACGGTGTTCTTGTCCGTGCTGGGCGTGTCGTGGTTCTGGTTTTATGGGGCGACGTTGCTTACGCAGTTGCCGAATTATTGCAAGGAGGTGTTGGGTGGCAACGAACAGGTTGCCACCGTGATGCTGGCCGTATTTTCGGTTGGCGTAGGCTCTGGCTCACTGTTCTGCGAGCGTCTGTCGGGGCACAAGGTTGAAATCGGCCTGGTACCGTTTGGTTCGATCGGTCTCAGCGTGTTTGCGCTGGATCTGTTTTTTGCGAGTCCGGTTGGTGGTGGTGCGGCGCTCATCGGTGCGGCAGAATTTCTGGCGCGGGCAGGCAGTGCGCGCATTCTTTTTGATTTGGTGATGATCGGTGTCTTTGGCGGTTTTTATATCGTGCCGCTCTATGCCCTGATCCAGACCCGTTCTGAGCGCAGTCACCAGTCGCGCATCATTGCCGGTAACAATATTCTTAACGCGCTGTTCATGGTGGCTTCGGCGGCGTTGTCGGCACTGCTGTTATACGCAGGCTATACCATCCCGCAGATTTTTCTGGCCATTGGTCTGTTGAATGCGCTGGTGGCAGTGTATATCTATACGCTGGTGCCAGAGTTCCTGATGCGCTTTTTAATCTGGCTGCTGATGCATACCGTTTATCGGCTGGAGAAGCGCGGGCTGGAGAATATTCCCGATGAGGGCGCGGCCTTGATTGTCTGCAACCACGTCAGCTTTGTGGATGCCTTGATCATTGTTGCCGCCAGCCGCCGGCCAATTCGTTTTGTCATGGATCATCAGATCTTCCGCATGCCGGTGTTGAGTTTTATTTTTCGCACCGGCCGCATGATTCCGATCGCGCCGAGAAAGGAGAATCCGCTGCTGCTTGAACGGGCCTATGAAGAGATCGACGCTGCGTTGCGCGCGGGCGATCTGGTTGGCATCTTTCCAGAAGGACGCATCACCGACAACGGTGATTTGTATCCGTTCAAGCCCGGGGTCACGCGCATTCTTGCGCGCACGCCGGTGCCGGTAGTGCCACTTGCACTGCGCGGGTTGTGGGGCAGTTTTTTCAGCCGTATCGATGGTCGCGCAATGTCGCGGCCGGCGCGCCTGCGGCCGTGGCGCAAAGTGGCGCTGGTCGGTGGCGATGTGGTGGCGCCTGCGCAAGCGACGCCGGAGTTTCTGCAACAGACCGTGCACGCGCTGCGCGGCGATTGGCGCTAGAGGGGAATGGCGATGTGGTTGCTCGGTTTGCTGGTCGGTGCGGTGGTGGGTGGGTTGCTCGGCCATGGCAGCGGTGCGCTGGCCGGCGCGATCGTCGGTACGGTGGCGGGGGCAGTCTATCGCTCGCGGCATGGCGGGCAGGCGCAGGATGAAAAAAGTGCGGCACGCCGGCTTGCCGAACTCGAGCGCAAGGTCGACCACATTTACAAGTCACTCGAAGACATACACTGGCGTTTGCGCAAGCTGGAACAACCGGATGCAGTGACTGAGCCGCATCCGGTGGCGTCAGCAACAACGATGGACGCGGCGGTTCCGGAGGGGGCTGCGCGTGTCGATGCGGTGGATGCCGAAGCGCCGTTGGATACGACGCAGGATACTGCGCTGCCTGGTCTCGTGGCGCCTGCTGTATCGCTGCCTGTAGCGAATCCCGGCGAAGGTAAAACGACTGCGGCGCAGCACCCGCAAGCCGCTGATGCGCCAGTGCAGAAGGCTGCGTTGGCTGCTAATGTGAACGTAGCCCCGCCCATTGATACAGTCTCGCCTGCCAATTTCTGGCAACGTCTGCTGGCCGGAAATATTGTCGCCAAGGTCGGTGCGCTAGTCTTGTTTTTTGGCGTGGGCTTTTTGCTCAAATACGCCTACGAACACGCGGTGCTGCCGGTGCCTGTCAGGCTGGCTGCAGTGGCGCTGGCCGGCCTCGCGTTGCTGGCGGCGGGTTGGCGTTTGTCGATGCGCCGCCGTCTCTATGGCTTGATACTGCAGGGCGCCGGCATTGGTGTGTTGTATCTCGATGTGTTCTTTGCCTTGCGCGTGTTTGCACTGATCCACCCGGGGTTGGGTTTTGCACTGTTCATGCTGCTGGGAGTGGCTGCGACCCTGATGGCCGTGCGTCAGGATGCGAAAGTGCTCGCCGTTGTGGGACTCACGGGTGCGTTTCTGGCCCCCATCCTCGCCGGCAGTGAAGCTGATCAGCCGGTGGCATTGTTTTCGTATTACACGCTACTGAATGCTTTTATTCTCGCCATCAGCTGGTTCAAGGCCTGGCGAGACCTCAATCTGACCGGTTTTATTTTTACCTTTGTGGCCGGCGTTTTCTGGGGGCAGGCGCATTACCGTCCCGAGTTGTTTGCGACGATTGAACCCTTTGTGCTGCTGTTCTTCGCCATGTATTTGGTGATTCCCATCCTTTTTGCGCAACGCCAGCCGCTGCAGTTGCGCGGGCTGGTTGATGGAACGCTGGTGTTCGGCACGCCGCTCAGCGTGGCATTTATGCAGGCCGGACTAGTGCGCGACTTGCCCTATGGTCTGGCGTGGAGCGCCGGACTCGGGGCGGCGTTGTATGCGCTGCTGGCCGTCATGGTCCTGCGGCGCGAGGGCCTGCGTTTGCTCGGCGAGGCCTATCTTGCGCTCGCCGTGGTATTGGCGACGATGGCGTTGTTCTTCGCGCTGGATGCCTACCCCACCTTCGCCCTGTGGACGCTCGAAGGCGCGGCCATCGTTTGGATGGGTTTGCGTCAGTCGCGGCTGTTCGCACGCTTGTTTGGTCTGCTCTTGCAGTGTGCGGGGGCCTGTCTGTTCCTGATGCATGACGCCGACTACGATCGCACGCAACCATGGTTCAATGACTTCGTTCTGGGGTGTGCCCTAATTACCGTGGCGGCGCTGATCACTGCATGGCTGATGCACAAGTATCGCGAGGTTTTGCACGAAGCTGGTGAGGCTGCGCCTGGCGTCATACTGCTGTGGGCGTTCGGCTGGTGGTTTGCCGGTGGCTGGCGCGCGCTGCACGATGGCTTGCCGCCTCAAGACGCGCAGGCTGCGGCAGTGATGTTTGCCGCGGTGAGTTTTGCACTTGCCGAAACCATCGGCGGCTGCCTCGGCTGGAAGGCGCTGCGCTTGATTACCCGCGCCCATCTGCCGCTGATCGCGCTGGGTATTCTTGGTTTGTTCGCCAATGGACAACATCCGCTGGCAGGCCTTGGACTGGCGGCCTGGCCGCTCGCATTTGCAGTATTTTTCTGGTGTTTGCACTGGCAGGCGCAGGATGCCATAGCCACCGTACACGGCGCGCGCTATCGCAGCGGCTGGGTTTTGATGGCGGCATTGGCAACCTGGGAAGGGCTATGGTTGTTCGATCATCGGCACTTCGCGGGTAGCGCGTCGCTGGGTCTGATCGGTCTGCTCGCTGGAGCACTGCGTTACCGTTTGCGTGAACGCGAGAACGTCGCCGCGACTGCGGTGAGTCATTGGGTGTTGTTGTGGGGATTGGGTTTCTGGCTGGTCTCGGGGCTTGCCTATATCAACTGGCATCATGATCCTGATTTGCATATTGCCTATGGGCTGGGGTTGGTTGCCGCCACTGCGCTGCTGTTTGAAATCTTCGGTGGCTGGATCGACTGGACGGCCGCGCGACGTATTGTGTTATTGCTGCTGTTGGCGATGGTGGTGGCGCTGTATCTGCAGATCCACCGCCAATTGCATCCTGCGGCGGATCTGGCCTGGGCGGCGTGGGGCGCTGCGATTGCCGCATTGTTTTATATCCTGCGCTGTCAGCGGCGCGCCGGTATCAGCCTTGGCGCCGATGCACAGACAGTGTTTGCCGTGTGGTTGTCGGTGGGGTTGTTGGCGTGGGAGCTGGCCTGGCGTTGCGCGCTCGCCTGGCCTGCTTCGAGTTGGGCGTTTGCGATGTGGGGCGCGGTACCTGCGACTGCTTTGCTCGTGCTGGACCGCTGGAGTTCATGCTGGTGGCGAGGTGATGACACCACCGGCCGTGACCTGGGTCTGGGGGCGCTGGCCGCGTTCGTGGCCAGCTGGTCCGTGTGGTCGAGCGGCGATGTGTCGGTGGCGACACCGTGGCCTTTTTGGCCATTGATCAACCCGGTGGACCTGGCGCAAATCGTGGTGCTGATGGCGTGCTACGGCTGGGCGCGCGCGCCGCGTTCGGCGCGTCAGTCGCGGTTAGTGATGCTGGCAGTGCTCGGTTTTGTCTGGCTTAACGCGGTGTTGCTGCGCTGTATCCATCATTGGTACGGCGTGCCGTATGCCGCGGTCGATTTGTTTAATTCGATGACCGTGCAGATGACGCTGTCGATTGTCTGGACGCTGACGGCCCTGATCGTGATGTGGTTGGCTACGCGCGGATTGCGGCGTTCGTTTTGGCTCGCCGGTGCGGCCTTGCTGGCGGCGGCAGTCGGCAAGTTGTTTTTGCTTGATCTTGCCAGCGTTGGTACCGTTGAGCGCATCGTCTCCTTCCTTGTTGTCGGCGGTTTGTTGATGATCATTGGTTATGTCGCCCCAGTGCCACCTGGCGAGATTGAAACACAGACGGGTTGAGGCTCCAGCGGCGGCGGGGGGGTATCGCCCGCTATGCTAAACTCGCGCCTTAATTTGCGGCTTAAAACAGGTACATCATGTCAGGCAACACACTAGGCAAACTGTTCTGCGTGACGTCCTTCGGCGAGAGTCACGGCCCGGCCATCGGCTGCGTGGTGGACGGTTGCCCGCCTGGTCTTGAAATCAGCGAAGCCGATATTCAGGGTGACCTCGATCGCCGCAAGCCCGGCACTTCGCGTCACGTCACGCAGCGTCGCGAGGAAGACAAGGTCGAGATACTGTCCGGTGTGTTTGAGGGCAAGACCACCGGTACGCCGATCGGTCTGCTGATTCGCAACACCGATCAGCGCAGCAAAGACTATTCGAAGATCAAGGACAGCTTTCGCCCCGGACATGCTGATTACACTTATGCGCAGAAATATGGCATCCGTGATTACCGCGGCGGCGGGCGTTCATCGGCGCGCGAAACCGCGGTGCGAGTGGCGGCGGCGGCTATTGCCAAAAAATGGCTGCATGAAAAGTACGGCATTGTCGTGCGCGGCTATATGTCGCAACTCGGGCCAATCGAAGTGCCGTTCAAATCGTGGGAGGGCGTGAACGCCAATCCGTTCTTCGTGGCGGATGACGCCTACGTTGCGCAGCTCGAAGAATTCATGGACAAGCTGCGCAAGTCCGGCGATTCGGTCGGCGCGCGCATCACCACCATCGCCACCGGTGTACCGGTTGGTTGGGGGGAGCCCGTCTACGACCGCCTCGACGCGGATATCGCTTACAACATGATGAATATCAACGCGGTCAAAGGCGTTGAAATTGGCGCGGGTTTCGACGCCGTTTCGCAGCGCGGCACCGAACATTCGGATGAAATGTCGCCACAGGGGTTTCTCTCCAACAACGCTGGCGGCGTTCTGGGCGGTATTTCAAGCGGCCAGGATGTGGTCGTTCATGTCGCCGTAAAACCGACCTCAAGCATCCGTTTGTTGCGCCGTACCATTGATGCGGCGGGTCATGCGGCGAGCATCGAAACCCACGGTCGTCACGATCCCTGTGTCGGTATTCGTGCCACGCCGATCTGCGAGGCGATGCTGGCGTTGACGCTGATGGATCACGCTTTGCGTCATCGTGCTCAAAACGCCGATGTGTTGAGTGCGACGCCGCGCATCGCAGCGCAGGCGCCGGCCGCTGTGGTATCGCGTTTACGCAGCGCTGCGACGAGCGAAAACCCCGACCCCGACGAAGCATGATTATGTGCGTCGTGCTTCGCGCGGCGCGCCGTCATGAGTAAACCGCCCTACTGGCGGCTGGCGGGCGCCTATTTTTTCTATTTCGCCTATCTTGGTGCGTTCGCACCTTATTTCAGTTTGTACCTGAGCAACCTCGGGATCACCGCTGCGGGCATCGGCATTCTCATGTCTTTGCCGCAGCTGGTGCGTATCTTCGCGCCGCATTTGTGGGGCTGGCTGGCGGATCGTGATGGCCGCATGTTGCGCGTCGCGCGCATCGGCAGCATTGCCGGCACGCTATTATTCGGCGGACTCTTTTTTGTATCCAGCTTTGAGGCGGTGTTCGCAGTCGTGTTGCTGATGAGTTTTTGTCTCAGCGCTGCGCTGCCGCTCCTGGAGTCAACCACGCTGTCTCATCTGGGCGCGCATGCCGGCCGCTATGGTCGCGTGCGGGTGTGGGGTTCGCTTGGGTTCATCGCTGCCGTCGCGTTGATCGGCACTGTGCTGGATTTTTTTGCGGTGGCGGTGCTGCCCTGGATCATGCTGGCGATCTTGATTTTTGCCGCGGCGTTTTTGCTTTGGGTGCCCGATGCGCCGCGCACCGAACATGCCGGCGCACCTTCTTCACTCGCCGGGCTGCTGCGCAAGCCGCAGGTGATCGCCCTGTTCTCGGCCTGCGCCTTGATGTCGGTGGCCCATGGCCCGTATTACACCTTCTATTCGATCTTTCTCGTTGACCACGGCTATAGCAAAAGCGCGGTGGGCGGGTTGTGGACGCTGGGGGTGGTCTGTGAGATTGCGATTTTTTACTGGCTGGCCCATTTGCTGCGGCGGTTTTCACTGCGCGCGGTGTTGATGGCGAGCTTCGCGCTCGCCGGCTTACGTTTCATGATCATTGCCTGGTGTGCTGACAGTCTTGCCATGCTGCTGTTTGCGCAGACCCTGCACGCGGCGAGTTTTGGTTCTTTTCATGCCTCGGCGTTGGGCTACGTCAATCAGATATTCAGCGGCAGACACCAGGCGCGCGGGCAGGCCATCTATACCAGTGTCGCTTTCGGGCTCGGCGGTACGATCGGCGGCTTGTATGCCGGCAGCGCGTGGGAAAACCTGGGTCCCGGCCTGACCTTTAGCGGTGCCGGGCTGTGTGCTTTCGTCGGCCTGTTTATTTTGTGGCGAAATTTGCGCGATGCGCCGGCCGCAGCGCCAGTCTGAGGCTGGCGCGTAATACTCGATCTGTGGGATACTCCCGCGTTTCCAATGGCTTAGGAAGCACCCTAGGGGCGAGCGGGCAGTGCCTGCTTGTGGTTTCCCATTGCTGGGGCGTGCCGCAATCGAACCGCGCATTCGGCAGCTCCCGCGCCAAATCTGAAAAGCAATTTATCCATGGCCGCTCAAACTCTCTACGACAAACTGTGGCAGGACCATCTCGTGCACGAAGATGCCGATGGCACTGGGCTCATTTATATCGACCGTCATCTGGTGCATGAGGTGACCAGTCCGCAGGCCTACGAAGGCTTGAAGCTGGCGCAGCGCAAGGTCTGGCGCATCAGTTCGATTGTCGCCACCGCCGATCACAACACCCCGACCAAGGACTGGGACAAGGGGATTGCCGATCCGGTGTCGCGTCTGCAGGTCGAGACACTCGACGCCAATATTCAGGAAAGTGGCGCACTGAGTTATTACCCGTTTCGTCACGAGCGTCAGGGCATTGTGCATGTGATCGGACCGGAGAATGGTGCCACGCTACCCGGCATGACCGTCGTGTGTGGCGATTCGCATACCAGCACGCATGGGGCCTTTGGTTGTCTCGCCTTCGGTATCGGTACCTCGGAAGTCGAACACGTCATGGCGACGCAGTGCCTGACACAGAAAAAAACGAAGGCGATGCAGGTGGTCGTTGAGGGTAATGTCGGCGCAGGAGTTGGTGCGAAAGATATTGCCTTGGCGATCATCGGCAAGATCGGCACCGCCGGTGGCACCGGGTATTCGATCGAGTTTGCCGGCAGTGCGATCCGCGCGCTATCGATGGAGGGTCGCATGACCCTGTGCAATATGGCCATCGAGGCCGGTGCGCGCGCCGGGATGGTGGCAGTAGACGACAACACGATCGACTACGTGAAAGGACGTCCGCTGGCGCCCACTGGCGCGGTGTGGGACAAGGCGGTGGCTTACTGGCGTACGCTGAAGAGCGACGAAGGCGCCGCATTCGACAGCGTGGTTGCCCTGGATGGGACAGCCATACAGCCGCAGGTGACCTGGGGTACCTCGCCGCAAATGGTGACGACCATCGATGGCTTTGTTCCGGATCCGGCCAAAGAGGCCGATCCAGTCAAGCGTGAGGGCATTGAACGCGCACTGAAATATATGGGTCTCCAGCCGAATACGCCGATCGTCGAGATCAAGCCGGACAAGGTGTTCATCGGTTCCTGCACCAATTCGCGCATTGAGGACTTGAGAGCTGCCGCGGCCATTGCGCGTGGGCGCAAGGTGGCGGCCAATATCAAACTCGCGCTAGTGGTGCCGGGTTCGGGGCTGGTTAAACGCCAGGCCGAGGCCGAAGGTCTCGACAAGATATTTATCGAGGCGGGGTTCGAGTGGCGCGAGCCGGGATGTTCGATGTGTCTGGGCATGAACGACGACCAGCTGTCGCCGGGCGAGCGTTGTGCCTCGACCTCCAACCGCAACTTTGAGGGGCGTCAGGGGGCCGGCGGTCGCACGCATCTGGTCAGCCCCGAGATGGCTGCCGCGGCTGCGGTGGCTGGCCATTTTGTCGATGCACGTACGCTGTAACAGGAGTTAGCCATGGAAAAATTTGTTTCCCGCGAAGGTTTGGTGGCGCCGCTCGATCGCGCCAATGTCGATACCGATGCGATCATCCCCAAGCAGTTTCTGAAATCGATCCTGCGCACGGGCTATGGCCCCAACCTCTTTGACGAGTGGCGTTATCTCGATCAGGGCGAGCCCGGTCGGGATAATTCACAGCGCCCGCTGAACAAGGATTTCATCCTGAATCAGCCGCGTTATCAGGGCGCACAGATATTGCTGGCGCGTGAAAATTTCGGTTGTGGTTCCTCGCGCGAGCATGCGCCCTGGGCGTTGCTGCAGTACGGGTTTCAAGCTGTTATCGCGCCGAGTTTCGCTGATATTTTTTATAACAACAGTTTCAAGAACGGGCTGTTGCTGATCAAACTCGATGCGTCGACAGTTGATCGTTTGTTCAAGGAGTCTGAGGCGGCATCAGGGTACCGTCTGGCGATCGATCTCGATCAACAGACCATCAGCACCCCGGGGGGCGAGCATTTTTCGTTTGAGATCGACGCCTTCCGTAAGCATTGCCTGAAGAACGGCCTTGATGAAATCGGGCTGACGCTTGAACACGCTGAACGCATCAAGATTTTTGAAGACGCCCGTCGCCTCCAGCGTCCGTGGTTGTTTAACTAGAGCCGGCGGCTTTACGAGCGGCAGACGGAGGTTGCGTCGCGCGCTGTTGTGAGCTGTCTTGGCCATGCCCCTGAAGGGAAAGAAAAGATGAAGATTGCGGTTTTGGCCGGTGACGGCATTGGTCCCGAGATCATCGCGCAGGCGATGCGCGTGCTGGAAATCATCAAGCGCGACGGCCTGCATATGGAGCTGGAAGCCGCGCCCTATGGTGGTGCTGGTTATGACGCCGCCAGTGATCCCTTGCCGGCCGCCACGCTCAAACTGGCCAAGGAAGCCGACGCGGTGCTGTGCGGTGCGGTTGGTGGTCCGCAGTATGATGCCTTGCCGCGCGAAATGCGTCCCGAGCAGGGCTTGTTGCGCATGCGCAAGGAGTTATGCTTGTTTGCCAATCTGCGTCCGGCGATTCTTTTTGAGGAGCTGGCCAGCGCCTCTTCGCTCAAGCCGGAACTGGTGGCGGGGCTGGATGTTTTGATTTTGCGCGAACTGACCGGCGACATCTATTTCGGTTCGCCGCGCGGCCGCCGCACCAACGCCGCCGGTGAGCGCGAAGGCTTTGACACCATGCTCTATTCCGAGCCGGAAATCCGCCGCATTTTGGATGTCGGCTTTCAGGCGGCTATGAAGCGCGGTCGCAAGCTGTGTTCGGTGGACAAGGAGAACGTTCTCGAGACCAGTCGCTTGTGGCGTGAGATCGCCAACGATATGGCGAAAAAGTATCCCGAGGTTGCGCTGTCCCACATGTATGTTGATAACGCTGCGATGCAGTTGGTGCGTGCGCCCAAGCAGTTCGATGTGATCGTCACCGGCAACATGTTTGGCGATATTCTCTCCGACGAGGCATCCATGCTGACCGGTTCGATCGGCATGCTGCCCTCGGCTTCGCTCGACGTCAATAACAAGGGACTCTACGAACCTGCACACGGCTCGGCGCCGGATATCGCGGGCAAGAACATGGCCAATCCGCTGGCGACCATCATGTCCGCCGCGATGATGCTGCGCTATACCTTTAATCAGGAAGAGGCGGCGCGGCGCATCGAGGCGGCGGTCAAGAAGGTGCTGGCGCAGGGCTATCGCACCGCTGACATTTACGAAACGGAAACGCGCCGTGTCGGCACCATAGAAATGGGTGACGCGGTGGTGGCCGCCCTCGGTTAACACCTTATATTGCAACTGCGTTGCGGAAAGAGCTCAAAGTGAAACGCGTCGGATTTGTCGGTTGGCGGGGAATGGTCGGATCGGTGCTCCTGCAGCGCATGCAGGCCGAGGGCGATTTCGCCCTGATCGAGCCGGTTTTTTTTACGACTTCGCAGGTTGGCGGCAAGGGGCCGTCGGTTGGTCGTGACAGTGCGCCGCTCCAGGATGCGTCGGATATTGAGGCATTAAAAAAACTGGATGTAATCCTGACCTGTCAGGGCAGCGACTACACCATCGCTACTTACGACAAACTGCGCGCCGCCGGCTGGCAAGGTTATTGGATCGATGCCGCCAAGACCCTGCGCATGAAGGACGACGCCGTGATCGTGCTCGATCCGGTCAATCTCGGGGTGATCAAGGGCGCGCTGGCCAAGGGGGTTAAAAATTATATTGGCGGCAACTGCACCGTTAGTTGCATGTTGATGGGGCTGCATGGCCTGTTTGCGGCGGATCTGGTCGAATGGATGACCTGCATGACCTATCAGGCGGCTTCTGGTGGTGGCGCGCAGCATATGCGGGAATTGCTCAACCAGTTTGGTCAGGTCAATGCCGAGGTCCGCGATTTGCTGGCTGATCCGGCCTCGGCAATTCTGGAGATCGACCGCAAGGTTAAGGCCAAGCAGAACGATGGCTCTTTGCCGATGGAGAATTTTCGCGGCATACCGCTCGCTGGTAATCTGATTCCGTGGATCGACCAGGACATGGGTAACGGCATGTCGCTTGAAGAATGGAAGGGCGGCGCGGAGACCAACAAGATATTGGGCCGTGGCGATAGTTTCGGTGTGCCCGCCATCCCGGTCGATAGCTTGTGCGTGCGGGTCGGGGCGATGCGTTGCCATAGCCAGGCGCTGACGATCAAACTCAAGCGTGACGTGCCAATTGATGAGTTGTTGTCGATTATTTCATCTGCAAATCAATGGGTTAAGCTCGTTGAAAATCGTCGAGAACCTTCCGAGCGCGAACTGACGCCAGCCGCGGTGACAGGAGGCTTGCAAATTGCCGTAGGGCGCCTGCGCAAATTGGCAATGGGCGGTCATTACCTGTCGGCGTTTACCGTGGGTGACCAGCTGTTGTGGGGGGCGGCAGAACCCCTGCGGCGCATGCTGAGAATCTTGCTGGAAGATTAGGGCACCGCAGTGTGTTTGACCGGGCGTTATATACCCGGGTCTCAATTTCTCGTTTTGTTGTGCCGTTGATCAAATTGTTAATCCGGGCAGGTCGATAGAAAGAGATCGTTAGAGGCAAGGTGAGCTTGCAAGCCTAACTATTTGATGTTAATTTACTTGTGGCTCAAAATAACAAGAGGGTGGGCGGTGTTAAATTTGCCGTATAAATCGTGGGTATTGGCTGCAATGATGCTGCTTCTGCCGCCGTCGGCGTTCTCGGCGGGGCTGGGCAAACTGACGATTTTGTCGGCTTTGGGGCAACCCCTTGCAGCAGAAATTGATTTGGTTTCGGTTCAAAAAGATGAACTGTCCAGTCTGGCGATTCGTTTGGCGTCACCGGATACCTTCACCAAAGCGAATATTATTTACAGTCCGGCCCTGATCGGGGCGCGGCTGAGTATTGAGAGACGGGGCGACGGGCAGCCCTACGTAAAAATCACATCATCGAGATCTGTCAGCGAACCCTTTATCAGCGTGCTGGTTGAATTGAGCTGGTCGCGAGGGCGTCTTGTTCGCGAATACACGGCTTTGATCGATCCGCCCGGCGTGCCTTCGACGGTGGCGGTCGCGCCGGTTGTAAGCCCGGTGGTTGCACCTACAGCACAAGAGATGGCTCCGGTGCAGCGGGTTGCGCCGGCGGCAGCGGAGCAACCGGAGGCGAAGGAACCCAAGGCGGCGCTGGTCAAGCCCGTCCCTGCAGAAAAATCCAAGGCTGTTACGCCCGCACCGGTCAAGGCACCGAATGCCAATGAGCGTGAATATGGTCCGGTGAAGCGGGGCGATACGCTTGCGCGGATCGCGGCGGCGGTGAAACCTGACGGCGTTACACTCGAACAGACTCTGGTCGGGTTGTACAAGAGTAACCCCGAAGCATTTTCGGGCGATATGAATCGCTTGAAGTCTGGGCAGATACTTCGTATCCCTGATGCCGAAAAGCTTGCCGAAATTCTTCCGCAGGAGGCTGCCAAGGAAATCCGTGTCCAGGCTGCAAACTGGAACGCCTACCGGCAGAAGGTTGCTGACGCTGCCGGAGACTCGCCGGCGACAGAGTCCAGGGGGATTGCGCGGGGCAAGATTGCGCCCGTTGATGACAAGTCGGCAGCCAAGGAAGTGCCGAAGGAAGTGGTCAAGCTGGCCAAGGGTGAGGCGGACGTCAGTAATAAAAAATCTGGCAAGGGCGATGCCGCTGCAAAAGAGAAATTGCGTGCGCTCGAAGATGATGCTGTCGTGCGTGAGAAGGCTTTGGTCGAGGCTAACACCCGAATCGCACAGCTGGAAAAGAGTATCAAGGAAATGCAGCGTTTGATGGAGTTGAAGGGCATGGCTCCCGGCAGCAAACCTGAGTCTGCCAAAGCGGCGCCCGTGCAGACGGAAGCTCCGAAAGCGGAAGCTACGAAAGAAGTGCCGAAGTCTGAGCCGGCGAAAGAGGCCCCCAAAGTTGATGCTGCAAAGGAAGCCGATAAACCGGTCGAACCGCCCAAGGCGGAGGCTGCGCCCAAAGCCAAGCCCAAACCTGTTGCGCCTCCCCCACCGCCTCCGCCTGAGCCGGATCTTTTGGAACAGTTGACCTCGGAGCCGATCTATTTGGGCGGCGCGGGACTGCTGGCGCTACTCGGTGTGGGTGGTTATGTGGTCGCACGTCGTCGTCGTTCTCAGTCGGACGCTCAAATGGGCGGAGCGCAGAATGACACCGGACTGACGCCGCAGGGAGGCAGTCTGTCGCCGGCAGTGGCGGTGCCTGTTGGCTTGCCGATGGTCGATGATGTCGATCCGCTTGCCGAAGCAGATCTTTACTTGAATTTCGGTCGTGATGTGCAGGCAGAGGAAGTTTTAAAAGACGCTTTGGCTAAAAATCCGGGCCACGAAGAGGTCAAACTCAAACTCTTGCAAATTTACGCAGGTCGCAAGGATAAAGAACTGTTTGAAACTGTTGCAAAAGATCTCTTTGCGCAGACCGGCGGCACTGGTGATCTTTGGCTGCGCGCCGCTGGTTTGGGTTACGCGCTTGATCCTGAAAATGCCATGTATGACGCAGGACGCGATGTGCCTCAAGAGCAGTTGCCTGCTGCGATTGCAACGGGTGGAACTGATCTCGATTTTGATCTTGAACTTGCGCAAGACGAGGGCGTTTCCACATCCGCCAAGCCTGACTTTGAGTTGGATGCGGACAAGACAGTCCTGATGAAGCCAGGTGAATTGGCGGGGTTGGCCGCCGAGATGTCGGCGATGCGGAGTCCAATTGCTGAATCTGCCGATACCATGGCTGCTCCTGCAGAGCCGGGGCAGGAACTTGATATTTCGCTCGATATACATTCCCCGGCCCCAATCGTTGCGGAGACGCCTGACCTCATTCTCGATATTCCAGACGGTAGCGAGGTAAATGCGGCGGCGGATGGGGCAAAGGTTGCCGCCAGCAGCAATATGATTGATTTTAATTTTGACTCTGAGGAAGTTGTTGAACCGGCGGCGCCTGTCGCTGCGGAAGCTGACTTCAGTGGGGATGAAACTGTCGTTATGACCCCTGAGATGGCGAGTTCGATGTCAGGGAATGTTGATTTTGAGTTGGGCGAGCAGGTCAAGAGCGGTACTGAAGCTTTTTCGATGCCGGATCTCAATCTTGATGTCCCGATGGATCAGCCGGAGGAGCTGGGGGCGCCAGCGTCGCCATCATTACCGGCGTTGAATCTTGACGATATCAGTCTCAATTTTGAAATCCCGCAAACCGAGATTTCTGCGGGAGAAGCTGCAGTCGCAGACGCCGGCCCGAAAGATGATCACTGGTACGACGTCCAGACTAAATTCGATCTTGCCAAGGCTTACCAGGAAATGGGTGACAAAGACGGAGCAATCGAAATATTGCGGGAAGTCATCAAGGACGGTGACGTCGCTCAGCAGGCAGAGGCCAACGCACTGCTAGAATCTTTGAGCTGATTTCAGATTTTTTGTTGCAGAACATGCTGCCGCCCGTTCAGTAAGACGAGCGGCAGTTTTTTTTGGTGAAACGATGGCGCGCTTTGCATTAGGCATCGAATATGACGGCAGCCGGTTTTGTGGCTGGCAGACGCAGAAAAGCGGCTGTTCCGTGCAGGATGCCGTAGAGCGTGCGCTATCGGCCGTCGCCGCCGAACGTGTGGCGACCATTTGCGCCGGCCGGACGGATGCAGGCGTCCACGCCACAGCACAAGTGGTGCATTTTGACTGTGATGTCGCGCGCCCCGATACCGCGTGGGTGCGTGGTGTTAACGCACATTTGCCTGATGCTGTTGCCGTGCAGTGGGTGCGCGTCGTCCCGGAGACCTTTCATGCACGCTACGGCGCACTCGAGAGGCGCTACCACTATCTTTTGCTTGATCAGCCTGTGCGACCGGCGCTCAATCGAGATCACGTCGGCTGGATACACCAGCGCCTGGATATTGCGCCGATGCAGGAGGCTGCACTGGCCCTGACAGGCGAGCATGATTTCAGCGCCTTTCGTTCCTCGGAATGTCAGGCAAAATCGCCTGTTCGACACCTGCGCCAAATCAGGATTGAACGTCGTGGCGATTATGTTGTCTTTGAACTGGCAGCCAACGCATTTTTGCATCATATGGTGCGCAATATCGTTGGCACACTTGTTTATATCGGCTCCGGGCGCAAAGTGGCGGGGTGGGCATATGAGGTACTTGAAAGCCGCGACCGTTCCCTTGCGGCACCGACGATATCCGGTGCGGGGCTTTATCTGACTGGTGTTGATTATGAGGCGGGTTTTTTGGGGCAGGTGCCGTCGCGCAGCGTGTGGTTTAATGTACCGGGATTATGAATAAGACCACAGTAAAAATTTGCGGCCTGACACGGGCTGAAGATGCGATCACCGCTGCGGAGCTTGGGGCGCATGCGCTCGGGTTTGTTTTCTATCCGCCCAGTCCCCGACATATCAGTGCCCGGCGTGCCGCCGAAATTATCCGTGCGCTGCCGCCCTTTGTAACCACGGTCGGCCTTTTCGTGAATGCAAACGCGGCTGACGTCGCCAGCGTTATCGACGAGGTACCTCTGGGCCTGTTGCAGTTTCACGGTGATGAAACATCGGATTATTGTGCACAGTTTCGGCGGCCGTACATCAAGGCGCTGCGCGTGAGGCCGGGGGTGGATTTGTTACAATACGCCCTACAGTATGAAAGCGCGCGGGGTTTGTTGCTCGACGCGTTTGTAGCCGGCGTTCCGGGCGGTACCGGTGAAAGTTTTGACTGGAATTTGATACCAACAAAACTACCACTACCTATTGTGCTCTCGGGTGGATTGAATAACGGCAATGTAATAGAAGCGATCCGGCGCGTCAGGCCCTGCGCGGTCGATGTTAGTTCAGGCATCGAATCGTCACCGGGTATCAAGGATGCGCGGAAAATGAACGATTTTTTTAAAGGTGTACGTGATGCAGATGGGTGATCTTCCGGACGAAAAGGGACATTTCGGCCCCTATGGCGGCGTGTTTGTGGCTGAAACGCTGATCGAAGCGCTCGATCAATTGAAGGCAGCCTACGCTCGTTACCGTGAGGATCCGGAATTCTGTGCCGAATTCGACTACGAACTTAAACACTATGTAGGACGACCAAGCCCGGTCTATCACGCGCGGCGCTGGACCGAACATTTCGGCGGGGCTCAGGTTTACCTAAAGCGCGAGGATCTAAACCATACCGGTGCACACAAAATCAATAATACGGTGGGCCAGGCGTTGCTGGCGCGTCGTCTGGGCAAGAAGCGTGTTATCGCCGAGACGGGGGCCGGCCAGCATGGCGTCGCAACCGCCACCATCGCCGCGCGCTACGGCATGGAATGCGTCGTCTACATGGGGTCCGAGGATATTAAGCGACAGGCGCAAAACGTCTATCGCATGAAGTTGCTGGGGGCTTCTGTGGTGCCGGTGGAGTCGGGATCAAAAACACTCAAGGATGCGCTCAATGAAGCGATGCGCGACTGGGTAACCAACGTCGAGAGCACGTTTTACATCATCGGTACCGTTGCGGGGCCGCATCCCTACCCGATGATGGTGCGTGATTTTCAGTCGGTCATTGGGCGTGAGTCGATCCAGCAAATGCAGGAGCAGACTGGCCGGCAGCCGGATGCCGTGTTGGCCTGTGTCGGCGGTGGCTCTAACGCCATGGGTATCTTTCACCCTTACATACCGCACAAGAATGTCCGTCTCATCGGTGTTGAGGCCGCGGGCCTGGGGATTGAAAGCGGCAAACATTCCGCCACCCTAACCGCCGGCCGTCCCGGCGTGTTGCACGGCAATCGCACTTACCTCATGCAGGATGAAGACGGGCAGATCATCGAGACGCATTCGATCTCCGCCGGCCTTGATTATCCGGGGGTTGGTCCTGAACATGCCTGGCTCAAAGACAGCGGACGCGCCGAATACGTTTCGATTACAGACGACGAGGCGCTGGCGGCTTTCCATAACCTGTGTCGTCTCGAGGGTATTATCCCGGCGCTGGAGTCGAGTCACGCGCTAGCCTATGCGGCAAAAATTGCGCCCCATATGAAGTCAGACCAGATACTGTTGATCAATCTGTCTGGTCGCGGTGACAAGGATATGCATACGGTCGCTGAAAAATCGGGCCTCACGTTTTAGTGAGCGTTTAACGCTCGTGGCAACGCCCCGCGGTATGTTCCGCGGGATTTTTATACGTAATCATAAAGTAGCGCGATTCCATGAAGAGAATTGAAAACACTTTCGCCGACCTGGCCAAGCAAAAACGCAAGGCGCTGATTCCGTTTTTTACCGCGGGTGACCCTGCCCCGGCGATGACGGTGCCGGTGATGCATGCGCTGGCGGCGGCAGGTGCGGACGTGATCGAGCTGGGTGTTCCTTTCTCCGACCCGATGGCGGACGGTCCAACGATCCAGCGTTCGAGCGAGCGCGCATTGCAAAAAGGCACGACCCTGCGTACGGTGATCGGTTTTGTCGCCGAGTTTCGTAAAACTAACGACCATACGCCGGTGGTCTTGATGGGATATGCCAATCCGATCGAGGCGATGGGCTATGAGAAATTCGCCGCCGCAGCAAGCAGTGCCGGCGTTGACGGTGTGTTGGTGGTTGATTATCCGCCCGAAGAATCGGTCAAGCTTTCGTCGCTTCTCGAGGGATATGGCATTGCGCCGATCTTTCTGATTGCACCCACCTCGGTCGATGAGCGGATTGAGCAGATTGCATTGCTCGCACGCGGTTACGTGTATTACGTTTCCCTGCGCGGTGTTACCGGTTCGGCGAACCTTGACGTCGAGGAAATACGGAAGAAGATCGCGCAGCTGCGGCAACGCGTGAAAATACCGATCGGCGTCGGCTTTGGCATACGCGACGGCGAGACAGCGCGGGCGGTGGCTGAAATTGCAGATGCTGTTGTCGTCGGTAGTCGCCTGGTCGAAGAAATTGAAAAGAGCAGTGCGGACAGCGTGCTGCAAAACATATCCGTTCTGGTCGGGGATATACGCGCAGCCATCGATCGCCAATAAGGGGACGCCATGAGCTGGTTACAGAAACTGTTGCCACCAAAGATCAAGCGCGACACCGGTAGTCCTAAAAAGGTCGTGCCGGAAGGCTTATGGAGCAAATGCACCGCCTGTGAGGCCGTTCTCTACCGGACCGACCTTGAAAAAAATCTGTTCGTCTGCCCCAAGTGCGGACACCATGACCGTCTCTCGGCACGCGAGCGTCTCGACGCACTTCTTGATGCCGGTGGCCGGTTTGAAATTGGGGCCGAGGTGCTGCCAGTCGATACGCTGAAATTTCGCGACAGCCGCCGCTACGCCGAACGCCTTGAGGATGCACGCAAGCAGACCGAAGAGGATGATGCGCTGGTGGTTATGCAGGGCAGCGTCAATGCGGTACCTTTGGTCGCAGCTGCATTTGAATTCCGCTTTCTCGGTGGATCGATGGGGTCGGTCGTCGGGGAACGGTTTGTGCGCGGCGTGCAGGTTTGCGTCGAACAGAATATGCCGTTTGTCTGCATCACCGCGAGTGGTGGGGCACGCATGCAGGAAGGTTTGCTGTCCCTGATGCAAATGGCCAAAACCTGCGCTGCGTTGACGCAATTGAGCGCGAAAAAATTGCCTTTTATTTCTGTGTTGACCGACCCGACAATGGGCGGGGTTTCGGCGAGTTTTGCACTGATTGGTGATGTGGTCATCGCTGAACCGGGGGCGCTGATTGGTTTCGCCGGGCCGCGCGTGATCGAGCAAACCGTGCGTGAAACGTTGCCCGAAGGTTTTCAGCGTGCGGAATTTTTGCTCGAACACGGTGCGATCGACATGATCGTCGACCGTCGTGAAATGCGCTCGAGACTGAGCGCGTTGATCACGCTGTTGCTGCGCCAGCCCGCCGCTGTTTAATCTGCGGCAAGCCCAAGCTTGACTCCACAAACGCTAGCGCAGTGGCTCGCCTACCTGGAGCAACTGCATCCGCAGGCGATCGCCCTCGGTCTCGAGCGTGTACAGACGGTGCGCCTTGCACTGGGCATCAATCCTGTTTGTCCGATCATTACGGTTGGCGGTACTAACGGTAAGGGATCGTGTTGCGCCATGCTCGAAGCGATGCTCGCGCAGGGCGGCTACCGTGTTGGGTGTTACACCTCGCCCCATCTGTTGCACTACAACGAGCGTGTGCGCGTCGGCGGTGCCGTCGTTGATGACGCAGCGCTGTGTGCCGCATTCGAACGCATCGAGGTGGCGCGTGGCGATGTCTCGCTGACGTATTTTGAATTTGGCACGCTTGCTGCGATGCTCATATTCGCTGCTGAGATGGTCGACGCAATCGTCCTCGAGGTGGGACTGGGCGGTCGTCTTGATGCGGTCAATATATTCGACGCCGATTGTTCCATCATCGCCAGTGTTGATCTCGATCATCAGGCTTTTCTCGGCGAGACGCGCGAGGCGATTGGTTACGAAAAGGCGGGCATTTTTCGCGCCGGCCGACCGGCGATTTGTGCCGATGCCGATCCACCCGCGACAGTCGTTGCACATGCCGCAGCGATCGGTGCCGATCTCATGCTGATTGATCGTGATTTTGGCTGTGTTGCCGATCGTCAGCAGTGGCGTTATTGGGGGCCGCGCGTCAAACGCAATGGCTTGCCGTGGCCGGCATTGCGTGGTGGTTGCCAGATCGCCAACGCGGCAGCCTGCCTGACCGCGCTCGATACGTTGCGCCAGCGTTTGCCGCTGACTGCTGCCGATCTGCGTGGCGGCCTGTTAACCGCTGAAATTGCCGGGCGCTTTCAGGTTTTGCCCGGGCGGCCGCTGGTGGTGCTGGACGTCGCGCATAATCCCCATGCGGCGCGGGTGCTTGCCGCCAATCTGGCGGAATTGCCTGATTCCAAGGGATCGATCATTGCGGTATGCGGCATGCTCAAAGACAAGGACATTGCAGGCGTGATGGAGGCGCTCAAGACTGCTTTTACGCATTGGTATATTGGCAGTAGTGAGGGGCCGCGCGGTGCGACGGCCGGCGAATTGTCCGCTGCGTTGGTGCAGGCGGGTATCGAAGCGCCTGCATTTGAGTTCGCCAACATGGCTCAAGCGTGGCGCGAAGCCTGCAAAAATGCACGCGACGATGATAAAATCATCGTTTTCGGATCGTTTCTTACCGTCGCTGCAGTCATGCGGGAAATCAACGCTTGAAGCAGCGCGTGGGTCGCGGGTCAATTGCACTGGGTAAGGCTTCCGGATTCCAAATTTATGGCGACACCGATTAGCGAAGAAGAACTGCAGCTGAAGAAACGCGCGCGCCGTCGCCTGATCGGCGCCATTGCATTGGTGACCGTTGTCGCAGTTTTTTTGCCGATGATCCTCGATCACGAGCCAAAATCGGTCAACCAGGACATCAGCATCCAGATCCCGTCGCAAAACGCGGGGGTCTTTACTTCCAAGATCGTGCAGTCAGTTGCCGCCAACAAGTCTGAGCCGCTCGCCGCCGAGCCGGCGCCGGTTGTTGCACCGGTAGAAATGCAGAAGGTCGCGCCAGCCCCTCAGCCTTTGCAGGCTGTCGCTAAAAGCCCCGAGCCCGCTGTCGTTAAAATGCCAGAACCAGAGGCCAAGCCCAAGGTCAAAGCCCCCGTCGTGGTTGATGCCGAGGCGGCACCTACACCGCCGCCGGCTGTAGAAACGAAAACTGAAGCGAAGAGCAAACCCAAACCGGCCAAGACCGCAGCCAAGGACAGTGCAGGTTACGTTGTACAGATTGCCGCACTGGCTGACCCGGGCAAGGCCAAACTGCTGAGCGAGCAAATCGTCGCCGCCGGGGTTAAGGGCTATACCGAAGTCGTGCCGACTTCCAACGGCGATATTACGCGTGTGCGCGCCGGCCCCTTCGCGTCCCGCGAGTCGGCGGAGAAAGCGCGAGACCGTCTGAAGGCGGCCGGCCTCAACGGCAACGTGGTGGCCAAATAGCCGCCATGACCTGGATCGATTACGCAGTGTTGGCAATCATCGGCGTATCGGTCCTCTTCAGCGTCATCCACGGCTTTGTTCGTGAATTGTTGTCGCTGGCATCCTGGGTTGTGGCTTTCCTTGTCGCGCAGTACTTTGCGATTGAGGTGGCGGCGATGCTTCCCGCCAATCTGAGCAATGAATCCTTGCGTTTGCTGGTGGGCTTTCTGGCCGTCTTTTTGATGGTTTTGCTGGCATCGACCTTGCTCGCGATTGCGCTATCCGGTTTGATCAAACGCGTGGGACTTGGATTTGCCGACCGTCTGCTGGGCGCCGTATTCGGACTCGTCAGGGGATTGGCAGTCGTGATGGTTATGGTGCTGCTGGCGGGGCTGACCGCCCTGCCCAGTACGCCGGAATGGCGACAGGCGCTGACCAGCGCACCGCTTGAAGCATTGGCAAACACGGTAAAAGTGTGGTTGCCGTCCGATTTATCGAAGCACATCAACTATGGGTAGATGACGTTATGTGCGGCATTATGGGTGTGGTTGCAAAGAATAATGTGAACCAGCTGTTGTATGACGGCTTGCTGGTGCTACAGCATCGCGGACAGGACGCGGCGGGTATTGCCACCGCTGAAGGCGCGACCTTTCATATGCACAAGGGCAGCGGCATGGTGCGTGATGTATTTCGTACGCGCAACATGCGTTCCTTGCCGGGCGCCTGCGGTATTGCGCATACGCGTTATCCGACAGCGGGTTCGGCTTCATCGGCTGCGGAGTCGCAACCGTTTTACGTCAACTCACCGTTTGGCATCGTGCTTGGGCATAACGGTAATCTGACCAACACTGACCAGTTGAAGCGCGAACTATTCCGTCAGGATCTTCGCCACGTCAACACCAGTTCGGATTCCGAGGTGCTACTCAACGTGCTGGCGCACGAATTGCAGGAGGCCACGACTAACTACAAGCTCGATCCGGCGACAATTTTTGCGGCGGTCTCGGGCGTCCACCGGCGCTGCCGTGGCGCCTACGCGGTGGTGGCGATGATCGCCGGTTATGGTTTGCTCGCGTTCCGCGATCCCTACGGCATCCGTCCGCTGGTTTACGGCAAGCTGGAAACTGACGCCGGAACCGAATACATGCTGGCCTCGGAATCGGTGGCCCTCGATGCGCTGGGCTTTCAGGTGGTGCGCGATATTGCGCCCGGTGAGGCGGTGTTTATTGACGAAGATGGCAACTTTTACTCGCAGCAGTGCGCGACGAATCCGTCATTGAGTCCCTGTCTGTTTGAATATGTGTACCTTGCCCGCCCGGATTCTGTGATCGACGGCATTTCCGTCTACGAGACGCGGTTGCGCATGGGTGAGAGTCTGGCCGACAAGATACGCCGCCAGTACGCGAACCTTGATATTGATGTGGTCATCCCGATTCCTGATTCCAGTCGTCCGTCGGCCATGCAACTGGCGAATCGCCTTAACCTTCCGTACCGCGAAGGTTTTATCAAGAACCGCTATATCGGCCGTACCTTCATCATGCCGGGTCAGGCGACACGGCGTAAGTCGGTCAGGCAAAAACTCAATGCGATCGGCATGGAGTTCAAGGGCAAAAACGTGATGCTGGTCGATGATTCAATCGTGCGTGGTACGACTAGCAGCGAAATCGTCCAGATGGCGCGCGAGTCCGGTGCGCGCAAGGTATTTTTCGCCTCGGCGGCGCCCCCCGTGCGTTATCCGAATGTGTATGGCATCGACATGCCGACCCGTGATGAATTGATTGCCTGCGGACGCGATGACGACCAGATTGCCCGCGAGATCGGCGCCGATCAGTTGATCTATCAGGATCTCAGCGCACTCGTTGACGATGTGCGCTCGGTGAATCCGTTGGTAACGCGGTTTGAAGACTCCTGTTTCAGTGGTAACTACATTACCGGTGATGTGACCCGCGAGTATCTCGACGGCGTTGAAACGCAACGTCGTGACGGTGCCAAACAAGCGCGTTCATCGGCGTCGCAGCTGGATCTGAATCTGGAAGTCATTGACTAGCGAATGCGCTAACCGTCACGGTGCGTTGACAATATGATGTCCGACGTTTAGATTCGTCATTGCGCCGATTTGAAAATCAGCTTGCGGGCGCCGCGGGTTTCTGAATAATCAGACTTTACGCGATCAATAAATACGGCTAAAGCGAGCCATAACCCGGTCCGCGCAAGCTGATCGGGTTTTCTGTTTTTGAAGGATGGGATACGACATGGACGATAAATATCAGCTCGATACACTGGCGGTACGTGCCGGCATTGAACGCAGCCAGTTTGGCGAACACAGCGAGGCGCTCTATCTGACCTCCAGTTTTGTTTTCAAGTCGGCGGCGCAGGCCGCCGAGCGTTTTGCCGAACGCGAGCCGGGCCCGATCTATTCGCGCTTCACCAACCCGACAGTGAATGTGTTCGAGCAGCGGCTCGCTGCACTCGAAGGTGCGGAGTGTTGTATCGCCACATCTTCAGGGATGGCGGCGATCCTGGCGATGACCATGGGGCTGCTCAAAGCCGGCGATCACGTGATTGTTTCGCAAAGCGTGTTTGGCTCGACGATTCAGATGTTTGTGAACATTTTCAAGAAATTTGGTCTTGAGTCGAGCTTCGTTTCGGCGACTGATGTGTCCGCGTGGGAAAAAGCGGTCAAGCCCAATACCAAACTGATGTTTCTGGAAACGCCGTCAAATCCGCTGACCGAGATTTCGGATATCGCGGCAATTGCTGCGATCGCGCACAAACATGGCGCGTTGCTGGCGGTTGATAACTGTTTTTGTTCGCCGGCGTTGCAACAGCCGCTTTCGCTGGGCGCAGATATCGTGATTCATTCCGCTACCAAATATCTGGATGGCCAGGGCCGCGTGCTCGGCGGTGCGGTGCTCGGTAAACGAGAAGTGATCCATGCCGGTGTGTTCGGATTTCTGCGCACGGCCGGCGTCACGCTCTCGGCGTTTAATGCGTGGATTATTCTGAAAGGCCTGGAGACACTGCGCATCCGTATGGAAGCGCAATCGGCAGCGGCCTTCGAACTCGCGAGCTGGCTCGAACAGCAGCCTGGCGTCGAACGCGTTTACTATCCGGGCCTGCCTTCGCATCCGCAACATGCGCTGGCGATGCGCCAGCAGAAGAGCGGCGGCGGCATCGTTGCATTCGACGTCAAGGGTGGCAAGGAAGCCGCCTGGCGGGTCGTTGATAACACGCGGCTGTTGTCGATCACGGCGAATCTCGGTGATACCAAGACGACTATCACCCATCC
This sequence comes from uncultured beta proteobacterium, assembly GCA_903913965.1. Lineage (GTDB taxonomy): Bacteria > Pseudomonadota > Gammaproteobacteria > Burkholderiales > SG8-41 > PALSA-1004. Next base: position 12,211 of record CAIWNB010000058.1, on the reverse strand, counting down.
CGCTACCACCACGCATGGTCGTATCTCACCGGAGGCGCGCGCTGCCGCCGGGATCAAGGACGGCTTGTTGCGCGTCGCGGTCGGGTTGGAAGCCGTCGCTGATTTGAAGACCGATCTCGCGCGCGGTTTGGCCTAAGCGTAAAAAAAGGGGGCTGGCGCCCCCTTTGATTGCTGTCATGCAGACGTTTATTCTGCTTTGACGCCGGCTTTCTGTACTACTTTGCGCCAGGTATCGATGTCGCGTTTGATGGTGGCGGCGAATTGTTCGGGTGTGCCGCCGGCCGCGGTGACACCATCTCCCGCCAGTTTGTCCTGCATATCTTTGGCCTGCAGGATTTTGTTCAGATCCGCATTCACGCGGTCAACAATCGGGCGCGGCAGATTTTTCGGGCCGATCAAGCCGTGCCACAACACCGTTTCATAGCCTTTAAGGCCTGATTCATTGATCGTCGGAACATCCGGAAACGCGTCAACCCGTTTCATCGTGGTGACGGCGATTGCGCGCAGGCGGTTATTTTTCACCTGTGGCACCGCCACAGCGATACTGCTGAACAGTAACTGTGTCTGTCCCGCGATGGTGTCGGTCAAGGCCGGCCCGGTGCCTTTATAAGGCACGTGTACCATTTTGATGCCGGCCATATCGCTGAAGAGTTCAGTGGCCAGATGGATGATGCTGCCCGTTCCACTGGAGGCATAGGTCAGTCCATCCGGTTTTTTCTTCGCCAGCGTGATCAGGTCTTTGATGTTTTTAACCGGCAGGGCGGGATGCACGACCACCAGAAACGGCCCTTGTGAGAGCTGGATGATCGGTGTGATGTCATTATTCGAATCGAAATTCACCTTGTAGAGGCTGGGGTTCACCGCATAGCTGCCTGCAACCAGAGTCAGCGTATAGCCATCCGGCACAGCCTTGGCACCGAGTTCCGCGCCCAGCGTGCCGCCGGCACCCGGTCGGTTATCAACGATGACGGTCTGGCCGAGTGTTTCGGTGAGCTTGGCAGCCGCTACCCGGGCGATGAAGTCGGTGCCGCCGCCGGGGGCGAATGGCGCGATGATGCGCACGGGTTTGCTTGGATATTGCTGGGCGATAGCCGGTGCGGCGACGAGGGCGCAGGAAATCAGGGTCCAACGGGTAAGCATATGGTGCATGATGACTCCTCTAAAGTTCTACGGTAGCAAGCATAATCGCAATTTTGCACCCAAACCGGCGTTGATGGCTTCTAATGGCAAAAACAATCCGCATAACCCTGCTTTGTATCGTGCTGCTTGTCGTGGCCCAAAGCGCGTGGAAAGCACGGCAACGCACCATAGAATGGTCGGAAACCCTGCGCGTGGTGGTTTATCCGATCAACGGTGACGCGAGTGCAGCCTCCGCAGCTTATATTGGCGGTTTGCACCGTGACGTGATCCAGCCGCTGCGCCTGTTCATGCGCGAGCAAGCGCAACATTATCGGCCTGGATTGCGCGATCCCATCGAGGTTTATCTGGCGCCGGCTGTCATCGACCGGCCACCGCTGGCACCGCAACATGGTAATGCGATTGAAAATGCGGCGTGGAGTTTGCGTCTGCGCTGGTGGGCGTGGCGTCATGACCGCTACGATGGGCCACGTCCGCATGTCCGCGTGTTTGTGCAGTATTTCGCGCCGCTTGCCAATCACGCGCTGGCTCACTCGCTCGGTTTGCGCGGGGGCATGATCGTGATTGCCAATGCGTTTGCGAGTGCGGAACAAGAGGGCGCCAATAATGTGGTCATTGCGCACGAACTGCTGCATACCTTTGGCGCTACGGATAAATACGATCCGGCGACCAATATGCCCATTTACCCAGAGGGTTTTGCCGCGCCTGATGCACAACCTTTGTTGCCGCAGCAACGCGCCGAGATCATGGGCGGGCGTATTCCGCGCTCACGCAGCGAGGCGGATATTCCGCGCAGTCTGGAGCAAACGATGATAGGGGCTGCGACGGCGCGGGAAATACACTGGGCACAGTAGCCGGCGCTTAAAGCGAACGCAAGATCGCCGCGCCGCGCGCCAGCGTGGCCTCGGATTTGGCGAAGCAGAAACGCAGCACGCGGTCGCAATGGCCGTCGTGATAGAACACCGACAACGGAATCGCCGCCACCCCCTTTTCCCGGGTCAGGCGTACCGCCAGCTCACTGTCTTTTTCGTCGCAGATGGCGTCGTAGGCAAGGTTCTGAAAAAAAGTGCCGCGTGAAGTGAGCGGCCGCAGGCGCGAACCCTGCAATTGTTCGAGAAAGAAATCGCGTTTACGCTGGTAAAAGGCATTAAGTGAAAGATAGGCGTCGCGGTCTTTCATGTGTTCTGCCAGCACATGCTGCAGCGGGCCGTTGGCGACAAAGACGTTGAACTGATGAACCTTGCGGAATTCCGCCATCAGCTCCTTCGGCGCCAGCACGTAACCCATTTTCCAGCCGGTGACGCTATAGGTTTTGCCGAACGAGGAGACGACAAAGCTGCGTTCGGCCAGCCCCGGATAACGCGAGACGCTTTCATGCCGCGCGCCGTCGTAGATCAGGTGTTCATAAACCTCGTCGCTGATGACGATGATATTGGTGTCGTGCAACAGGCTTTCGAGTGCCCGCATATCGTCCGCGGATAAAACGCTGGCGGTCGGATTATTCGGCGTGTTGATAATCAACATGCGCGTCTTTGGCGTGATGGCGCGCGCGACCGCCTGCCAGTCAATGCTGTAATCCGGATATTGCAGACGCACAAAAACCGGCGTGCCGCCGTTGACCTCGATCGCCGGCACATAGCTGTCGTAGGCCGGTTCGAGCACGATCACTTCGTCGCCTGGACGCACAAAGGCGCTCACCGCCGTGAAAATGCCGTAGGTAGCGCCGGGCACTACGGTGACCTCGTGCTCGGGGTCGTAATCGGTGGCGTAGAGTGCGGCGGATTTTTCAGCGATGATTTCGCGCAGCGCCACCACCCCGGCCATCGGCGGATATTGATTCAGCCCGGCGTTGAAATATTTCGGAATGAGTGCACGCAACTCTGCTGCGCATTCAAAGTCCGGGAAGCCCTGCGACAGATTGATCGCATTGTGTTCCTGCGCCAGGCGCGACATGACAGTAAAAATCGTGGTGCCGACGCGCGGTAGTTTGGACGCGATAGGGTGGCGATAGGCGGGCATGGTGTTAACGTTGACGGAAGTTATAGCGCGGCGATTGTAGCAGTCAGGGCGGTTGCGGCTGCGCGATCGCTGAGGGTCTTGAAGTCGTTGCCGAAGCCCTCAAGACGTTTTAACGCGCGCTCGCGTTGCGCCGGCGTCAGCAATTTTTCGAGCGCAAGAAAAAAATCGATACGGCGCTCCTGCACCTCGGCGGCGACACGTTCGTATTCGGCGCTGCGCCCGCGTTCCCATTCGCGTAACCAGTGATGCAGTCGGGGCTGGAATTCCTGGCGTTGGCTGCGTAGTTTCAGCAGTTCGGCAAATTCGGCCTGACGCCGCAAACGATCCTGATGACGTAGATGTTCAAACAGCGGAATAGCTTCGATCAGTTGTTCGATTTGTTGCTCCTGCGCGCGCGACAGGCTGCCAGTCCAGTCGGATATCTGGCCTAGCGTGCGTTTGAGCCGGGCGCGTTTACGCTTATCAATGCTGGTGTCGAGCTCGTTTTCTTCGACAAAGCGCACGTTGTCCTTGGCCCATTGTTTTTGCAGCACGCGCAGCTGTGCGGGACTGAGCGTGGCCAGCAGTTCGGCGGAGTCGTTGATGCCATGATCAACAATGGTCCGGTAATGAGTCTTCAGGCCGTCGATCACCCAGAGAATATCTTCGCGGCTGACACCGTCGCGTGCGCGCTCGACGGCGTTGTTGGCGAAGCGGGCGTATTCCGGCAGTTGCTCGCGCCGGTGCCAGACCAGCAGTCGGTCGAGGCGCTGATGAAAGTCACGCTTTTGCGCCGATTCAAAATCAAAGTAACTGTCGGCACGCCAGGCCAGCAGCAGGTCGGCCTGGTTGTAGCTAAGTTGCAGTGTGCTGCAGCCCGCCAGCAGCAGCGCGGCGAAGAGCCAGCAGCGGCGCCCATAGCGTGCAAAGCGAGCCATTTACAGACCGTCGAGGTAAGACGCCATGCGCCGCCGCATGGTGGCGTCTGGCAGGCGTCCGCTACCGGCCTTCAGGTTGTCGCGTAAATGCGCAAGTTTGCCGGTGCCCGGGATGACGCAGGTGACCGCCGGGTGCCCGAGTATGTATTTCAGAAAGAATTGCGCCCAGCTCTCGCAGTCGAATTCCGCCGCCCATGCCGGCAGTGGCTTGCCGCGCACGCGCGGGAACAGTTCGCCCTGGGCGAAGGGCCGGTTGATGATCACCGCTGTGCCGCTCTCCGCGGCTACGTCGAGCAGGCGCGTTTCGGCCTCGCGTTCGGCCAGTGAATAGTTGAATTGCACAAAATCGTATTCACGCGTCTTCAGCAGTTTTTCCAGGGCCGCATAGGCGCCGGCATGATAGTGCGTGATACCGAGATAACGCAGAGTACCGGCCTGTTGCCACTCGCGCATGGTCTTCATGTGCGTGGCGGTATCGAGCAGGTTATGCACCTGCATGAGGTCGATCTTCGTCGTGCGCATCAGTCGCAGGGAGTTATTCATTTGCGCGATGCCCGCCTCGCGACCGCTGGTCCACACCTTGGTGGCGAGAAAGAGCCGCTCGCGCAGCTTCAGCGCAGCGGTGAGGTCACCGGTGCGCGCTTCGGCCATGCCATACATCGGCGAGCTGTCGACCACGCTGGCGCCGCCATCGGCAAAGCCGCGCAGTACGTCCCGCAACTCGCCGATTTCAGGCGCGTCGGCGGCGACATCCAAAACCAGATAAGTGCCCAGCCCGATCACGGGCAGCAGCTCGCCGCTGCGCGGCACCGCACGGCGCAGCAGTGTGGGTGTCTCAGCCGCCATGACAGCGGTTGCGCCGGCCAGCGAGGCGGTGCAGAGATATTGCAGCAGTCGTCGCCGCTGCACATCGGGGCACGGCAGGCTGCATGGTGGGGAAGGATGATCTATCATGGCGTCGCGCATTCACGCACAAATCATAGCAGGATGAACCTTGGAACCGAACCCTCTTGTTGCCGATGGGCTGGCCGCCTTCGTTAAACGCTCATGCCCGACCTGCGCAATGATCGTACCGCAATTGCGCGAGGCGGCTGCGCATTCGATGCCATTTCAGGTGGTCTCGCAGGACGATCCACAATTTCCCGGCGGCGTCGCCAGTATGATCGACGATCGTGCGCTGGATGTCTCATGGCTGAATGCGATCAAGGCGACGCCGACGCTGATACGCTACAAGGACGGTCTGGAAGTCGAGCGCGTGATGGGGTGGGATCGCGCGGCGTGGCAGCGTCTGACCGGTATCGCCGGCCTTGGCGATGGCCTGCCCGCAACCCAGCCCGGGTGAGGTTCGTTGACTCTCGAGCCCGGGGTGGCCGAGCGGTTGGAAGCCAGGCATAAGGGCGGCATCGTTCTGGCGGCACGCAAGATCGAATACAGCGCGCACGCCGACCCGATGGAAATTTGCTTTGAACGGGGCTGGAGTGATGGTCTGCCGGTGACGCCGCCGACCGATGAGCGCGTGCTGCGTATGTTGAAGGGCAGCAGTCGCAAGCCCACCGAGGTGATCGGTAATATTCCGCCTTATCTGGCGCCGTGCACGATCGAGAAAGTGGCGATCAATGCGGTGATGGCGGGTTGCAAACCCGAATACATGCCGGTGTTGCTGGCGGTGCTGGAAGCCGCGTTGGATCCATTGTTCACCCTGCACGGGGTGCTGGCGACAACCTATTTTTCCTCACCGGTGATTATCGTCAACGGTCCGGTGACTCAGGCGATCGGCATGAATGCAGGTGTGAATGCGCTGGGGCAGGGTAATCGTGCCAACCTGACGATCGGCCGCGCACTGAATCTAATTGTGCGCAACGTCGGTGGCGGCAAGCCCGGTGAGGCCGACCGCGCCACACTCGGTGCGCCGAGCAAGATTACCTTGTGTTTTGCCGAGGACGAAACTGATCCGGATTGGGAGCCGCTGTCGGTGGCGCGCGGCATTCCGCGCGGCCGCTCGGCGGTGACGCTGTTTCAGGGCCATGGCGTCGAAGCGTTTGTTGATCAAAAGACGCGTGATCCTGCGGGGCTGTCGCGTTCTTTCGCCACGCATCTCGTGCGCATGGGGCATGTGCGCCTGACTCAATCGGCGCGCGCCATCGTTGTGCTCTCGCCCGAGCATTACCGTATCTACAGGGAAGCGGGGTGGGGCCGGCGTGAGATCGAACGCGCTTTGTATGAGGCAACGATACGGCCGGGACGCGAGATACTCGCCGGGCTCGACGGCATTGGTGAGGGCGTGGCGGCGGGGCGCGCTGACGAAATGATTCCTAAGTTTCACGACGACGGCATTGTCGTGGTGCGTGCCGGCGGTCAGGCCGGTTTGTTTTCAGCGGTGTTGCCGGGCTGGTTGGCCGGGCGCAATAAAGCTGAATTGCAGTTGGTGACCAGGGAAGTTAGGGATATGAGGGGGATTGGGGAATGAACTGGATGCGGGATCCGACGTCAGAAATGTCACCGGTTAAACGCGCGCGGCTGACGCCACCGCCATCGCTGGCTGGAAAAACCATCGGTCTCTTTGATATTGGCAAGACACGTACCGACGAGTTTTTTAATCAGGTCGAGCTGCGCTTGCGTGAACGCGGCTTGAACACCGTGCGTGTTGGCAAACCGACCAACGCCAAGGTCGCGACAACGGAGAACCTGCAGAAAATCGCCGCCGCGGTTGATGTGGTGATGATCGGGCTTTCCGACTGAGGCTCATGCACGTCGTGCAGTCTGCACGACCTGATGAACTTTGACAGCCGCGGCATCGCCGGTGTCTCCATCATCACGACCGAATTTCGCGATGCGGTCGAGGTGCAGTCGCGTGCGCTGGGTTTTGAGCCGGCGGTGGTCTATACGCCGCACCCGATCCAGAACCGCAGCGCCGACGAGTTAAAGCAAATCGCCGATGACGTGATCGAGCGGGCGCTCAAGTTGTTGCAATTGGCCTGAGCGTCAGGGCGCGGCTTTGGCGTCTGTAGCCTTGCGCTCATGCGCGCGGCCGAGTGCCAGTGACAGCGCCAGCCAGCACGCCGCCACCGGCACCGTCGCCAGCGAGATCGATCCGAGTTCGAGACCGAGTCCGCGCAAGGCCGAGAACAGCCAGCCGGACAAGGCGTCGCTGCCGCGAAACACCACGTTGTCGATGACGTTCTTGGCTTTATATTTCTCCTCGCGCTCGACCACTGTGAACAACACTTCGCGCGCCGGATTGGCGATGGCAAAGTTGGCCGCCCGCTGCAAGGCCTGAAAAGCAATTACCACCCATAACATGGGGGTTGCCCAAAGCGCGATAAAACCGGCGGCAAATACGAAGGGCAGAAAGGCGGTCGCCGGGCCCGCACCAAAGCGTTTGATCAGTTTGCCGGTGGCAAGAAACTGCACGATCACCGTCAGCAAACTGACCGCCAGATCAATGCGCGCGAAGATGGCGGTGCGTTTGTTGGGGTCGTCGGTCAGTGCGGAGACGATGTTGGCCTGCTGGAAATACAAAAAGGTGCCGGCCAGAGACAGCAGCGCCACCCAGGTCGCGATGCCGGCCAGATAAGGCGAACGCACGATCATCAGGATGCCGCCAATCCAGCTGCCACCGAAGCCTTTCGATGCTGGCGCGGTTGGCGTGCTCTCTTGCGCCGAGGCTTTGAAGACGGCAGCGGCTGCTTCCAGGCGCATTGCGCAAAACACCGCGCATTCGAGCAGCACGGCGGCGATCAGCAACAGATTGGCGCGTCCGAGCGGCTCGGCGAGCCCCGCCGCAATCGACGGCCCCAGCAGCGCACCGGCCGAACCGCCGGCCGCGATGAAGCCGAACAGCCGCTTGCCCTGTTCGGCGCCGTAGAGGTCGGCCATGAACGACCAGAACACCGATACGGCAAACAGGTTAAAGACGCTGATCCAGACGAAAAACACCTGCGCGGTAACGGCGAGTGCGATGCCTTGAGTGAGCAAGACCCAAAAGATCACAATGTTGATGACAAAGAAGTGATAGACCAGCGGGATAAAGCGCTGGCGCGGCAGGCGTGCCACCAGCGCGCCATAGATCGGCACCACCGCCAGCATGACAAAAAAAGTCGCTGTAAACAGCCAGGGCAGATTCTTGATGCCGCTGGCGAGCCCCATCTCGTCGCGCACGGGTCGCAGCACGTAGTAGCCGGCGAGCAGGCAGAAGAAATAGGCGAAGGACCACAGCAGCGCGCGCATTTCATGCGGTTGGGCCGCGACGACGCGCGCCAGCATGCGCTTCATGACCGTGTTTTCTGCGGTATCCATCGGTGAGCCTTTGTCGTGACGGCAACAATTTTCGCTGCGCGTTATTGGTGGTGTGCGTCGTGTCGTTTCTGGTGCGCGGCCAGGCGCGCTTCACAGCCCACGAAGCCGCAGGATGTGCCGCCGTTAAGCGGCAACGGCGGGGGGCTAGATTAGTCATCGCCAGCGTCGCTGGCAAGCACGCCGCGGCGCCGCGCGGACGAGCCATGCCAGATGATGATGAGCGCTGCATCTGCGGACGCTTTCTGTCGCCGCCGCGTGAGGTCAAGTGCCGGTGCGAAACGTCGCCGGCTTGGTTGACCGCAGCACGATCGGGCCGGATACTGGCGCCTTTCCGCGATCCCGCAATGGTGAGGAGCCCCTTATGAACCTGTCCTTTCGCACCGCCTTGACCTTGGCGTCGCTGCTTTTTACAGCACTCCTCGCGCAGGCACAAACCTACCCGTCGAAATCGGTGCGCGTGGTTGTGCCCTTCGCCGCCGGGGGACCGGCGGATATCTATGCACGCTATCTCAGCCAACGCCTGCAGGAACCGCTCGGGCAATCGTTCGTGATCGACAATCGTCCCGGTGCCGGGTCCATCATCGGCACCGAGCTGGTGGCGCGTTCCCCCGCCGACGGCTACACGCTGTTACTGATGTCCAACACGCACACCATCAACGAATCACTGATCCAGAAAAAGCCGTTTGCGCTGATGAAGGAGTTCGTGCCGGTGGCGCCGATCAATTATTCGGATCTGGTGATGGTGGTGCATCCCTCGGTGCCGGCCAAATCGGTGAAGGAACTGGTCGCCATCGCGCGGGCCAAGCCGCACGGCATGAACTACGCATCGTCGGGCAACGGCACGCCCTATCATCTGGCCGGCGAGTTGTTCAAGTCGATGGCCGGCGTTGACATCACTCATGTGCCCTACAAGGGCAGTTCGGAGGCGCGCACCGGTGTGATGTCCGGGCAGGTCGAGATCATGTTTGATGCGATCACGACCATGACGCCCATGGTCAGGGGCGGCCGCGTACGCGCGCTCGGCACCACCGGGCTCAAGCGCTCGAGCGTGCTGCCCGATGTGCCCACTGTCAGCGAGGCCGGCGTCAAGGATTATGAGGCGACGATCTGGCTTGGCGTGATGGTGCCTGCCGGTACGCCCAAAGCGGTGATCGACCGCCTGAACGCCGAGATCGTGCGCATTGCGGCGCGACCTGATGTGAAGAAAACCTGGAACGAGCAGGGCGCCGAACCGATGAGCATGAACCCCGCCGAGTTCGAGAAATATCTCAACGACGACATCGCCAAATGGGCGAAAGTGGTCAAGGCGTCCGGTGCGCGTGCCGATTGAACAAAGTCGATTTTGTTTTTGAATGATGGAGAACTTCAATGCGTCTGGTTACTTTTTCTGATGACAAGGGTGCGCGCATCGGCGTGCACGATGTTGAATCCAACAGCATCGTTGATCTGGCGGCGACGACCCGCTTGCCGAAAGACATGACGGCGTTTATCGCGCTCGGCAAAAATGGCTTGAAACGCGCACGCACGGCGGTGAAGAGCGGCGAAGGACGTCTGGCGTTTGGCAGTGTAAAACTGCTGGCACCGATCCCGCGCCCGGCGAAGAACGTGTTGTGCGTGGGCAAGAATTATTACGACCACGCGCATGAATTTCACAACAGCGGCGTCGATGCGAGTGCGGGCAAGAACGCGATTCCTGAGCTGCCGATTCCGTTCACCAAATGGCCCAATTCGGTGATCGGGCCCGGCGAGCCGATTCTGAGTTATCTCGATTACAGCAACTCGACCGACTACGAAGGCGAACTCGGTGTCGTCATCGGTACCGGCGGCCGCGGCATCTCGAAGAAGGATGCCTATGACCACGTCTACGGCTACACCGTCATCAACGATGCCACCGCGCGCACGCTGCAAAACCAGCATCGCCAGTGGTTTCTCGGCAAGAGCCTCGACAGTTATTGCCCGATGGGGCCATGCATCGTTACCTCAGACGAGATCAAGGATGTGACCCAACTGCGCCTGATCACGAAAGTGAACGGTGAATTGCGGCAGGATGCGCTGGTCAGCCAGTTGATCTTCGACATTCCGACGCTGATCGAAACCTTCTCGCGCGTGATGACGCTGGACCCGGGCGATCTGATTGCCACCGGCACCTGCGCGGGTGTTGGCATTGGTTTTAATCCGCCGAAATATCTGCAAAAGGGCGATGTGGTGGCGATCACCATCGAACCGATCGGCACGCTCGAGAATCCGGTGGCCTGAGTCGTCTGCAGGCGGTGCGCGGCAAAACAACGGGAGGAAGCATGCGTAGAGTAATGCTTGGTTTCATGCTGGCGTCGATGGGTTTTGCCGCTGCGGCGCAGGAGATCTATCCGGCGCGTCCGATCACCATGATCGTGCCGTTTCCGCCCGGGGGCGTGGCGGACATCACAGGGCGTCCGACCGCCGCCGCGCTGGAGAAAATTCTCAAGCAGCCGGTGACCATCAACAACCGTCCCGGTGCCGGTGGCAAGGTCGGCAATGCGGCGGTAGCCAACGCCAAGCCCGACGGCTACACCATCATGATGGCGCTCTCCAGCGTCTCGGTGCTGCCAGAGGCGGACAGGTTGTTTGATCAGAAGCCCGCCTATACGCTGGATCAACTCGCGCCGATTGCCTTGATTTCGGCTGACCCGGTGATACTCGTGGTGCATCCTTCATTGCCCGTCAAGACGTTGCCTGAGCTGGTGACGCTGGCGCGACAGAAACAGGGGCAGTTGTCGTTTTCGACCTCGGGTGTCTACGGTGCTTTGCATCTGCCGGTGGAAATGTTTTTGCATGCGTTCAAGTTGAAGATGCGCGCGGTGCATAGCACCGGCGGCGGGCCTGCCATCACCATGGTGTTGGGCGGCCACGTCGAAATGACGGTCGGTGGTCCGGCCTCGATTAGCGCGCAGGTCAATGCCGGCAAATTACGTCCAATCATTGGCTGGGGCGCGAAACGGCATGAGGCATTTCCGCAGGTGCCGACGTTCAAAGAGCTCGGGCAGGATGTCGAGTATTACATCTGGGCCGGCATGTTCGCGCCCAAGGCCACACCGGACGCGGTGCTTAAGACCTTGCGCGAGGCCACCAAAAAAGCGGTGGAGGATCCTGATTTTCGTGCCACGATGGCGCGTGTGAATTCACCGGTGCAGTATCTTGACGCACCGGAGTTTGCGAAATACTGGGCCGCCGATGCCAGGCGGCTCGCTGAAGTGGTCAAAGTCATTGGCAAGGTAGAGGATAAATAAGTATGGATGAATCGGTTTCTCCGACCGCAGTGCAACGTGGTCTGCGCGGCGATCATGTCGCCGGTCTTGTGTTGGTGGCGATTGCAGCGTTTGTGGCGTGGGAGAACCGCGTTTATCCGTTGGGTTCAATGGCCGCACCCGGCCCCGGCAGCGTGCCCTTGTTGCTGGCGGCGATACTCGGTGGCCTCGGCTTGTTGATCGTTCTGCGTGGCAGCGGTTCGCCCTTGCTCAACAGCATCGACTGGAGCGAGGGCCGGCGCGGACTGGTGTTGCTGGCGGTGTGTGCAGCGGCGACTTTTGCCCTGGAGCGCATCGGCTACCGTCTGACCATGATCGCAGTGCTGGTGTTTATCCTCGGTGTGGTCGAGCGCAAGAAGCCGCTCGCGACCGCATCGGTGGCGCTGGGTTTCGCGTTTATTTCTTATTATCTGTTCGCCACGCTGCTTAAAGTGCAGCTGCCACGCAGTCCTTGGGGCCTCTGATGGACGGCGTATTCGGCAATTTGATGCTCGGGTTTTCAGTGGCTTTGCAGCCCTCGGTGCTGGCCTATGCGTTTGCCGGTTGTGTGATCGGTAC
>CAIWNB010000057.1 GCA_903913965.1 uncultured beta proteobacterium | reverse complement strand
TAAGCGGCCTGTATGGTGCAGTTAACTCGGCTGTGGCGTTGTGCACAGCTTCATGGCAGGCGGCTGGTGCGACGGGGACCACTTGTAGCTTCGTTGGTGCGACTGGTGTGACTAATACAGGTGTCAGCGGTATTCCCGACGAGCAAGCTACTGGGATTGGTGCGGCAGTAGGTAATGTCACCGGATTTAGTTCTTCCTTCGGTGCCAGTGGGTCGGGTGCGTCCGCCAGCTTTACGCTCCAGACGAACTGCTCAGTTGGTTACACCGGCGCCGGAGTCGTTACTTCTACCATTAGTGGTTGTTAAAGAGTGCAAACGGTCAACATGTAAATTATTCCGTTGCTGTGGTTTGGCGCGGTTTTAGACCAAACTAGCCTATGCGAAATTTTCAGCACGGATTTACGCTGGTTGAACTGGTTGTGACGATGGTCGTTGGCGGCATTATTGCGGCTGTGGCGATGCCGCGGTTTGCCGCCAAAGACACTTTCGATACGCGTGGGTTCTATGATCGTGCGACGGCCACCGTTCGTTACGCACAGAAGCTTGCGATTGCCCAGCGCAGAGAGGTTTTTGTCTGCGTCTATGCGCCGCCTGCGCCGGCTATCGGTGATATCAGTGTTTCCTATGCCAGTGGTTGCGCTACGCCAATCACCGATGTGAGCGGTGTAGCACTCAAAGTATCGGCACCTAGTGGGATTGCGCTATCCCCGACGACCAATTTTAGTTTTTTGGGCGGATTAGGTGAGACTGCCGCAGAAGTCACAATAACTTTGACCAGCTCTGTTGCGGGAGATCCAGTGCGTTCGATCAAGATCGAAAACGGAACTGGTTATGTGCATAACGGATAGCAGAAAAATTGCCCCTGTTAACGCTGGGCCCAGTCTGTCGGGCAGGCAACCCGTCGTGCCGCACGGTCCTCAAGCCGGCGTCACACTCATCGAACTGGTCGTTTTTATCGTCATCGTCGGCATCTCGGTGGCCGGTGTCCTGCTCGCGATCGACCGTACTGCGCTTTATAGTTCGAGCCCGCTGTTAACCAAACAGGCACTCGCCATCGCCGAATCGCTGCTGGAAGAAATCGAGCTCATGCCTTATACGTATTGTGACCCGGATGACGCACAGGTCACTACTGCGACATCTGCGGTTATTGGCGTGGCGGGTTGCGCGACGCTGGGCGAAGCTATGGTGCCGGAGGCCGGCGAGTCGAGAACGAGCCTTACGTTACCGTTTGATAATGTCAACGACTATAACGGCTTCTCGATGTCGCCCATTCGCGATATCAACAATACCTTGATAAGTGGGTTAGACGCTTATTCTGCCAGTGTTACCGTTGCCAATGCGGCGTTGGGTGTTATTCCGGCCGCCAATTCCTTGCTGATCACCGTGACCGTCACCGGCCCTCAGGGAACGCGTGTTGTCCTGCAGGGTTATCGCACGCAATACGCGCCAGCGTTTTAGATGAGGCGCTGGCTGATGATATTTGTCACACGATCTGGCACATGCAAAGAACCGTTTTTCAGCCAGGCCTGCTGTGCAAGCCTGAATGGAAGGAGTGCCGGCTTTACCTTGGTTGAAATGGTCGTCGTGATTGCTATTCTCGGTATAGTCGTT
>CAIWNB010000056.1 GCA_903913965.1 uncultured beta proteobacterium | reverse complement strand
CGAAGAAACTGCAGGGTCGATAGGCGCCGCGGTGGGTTGCTCGCGGCCGGTGGCGGATTCGGGTTGGGTTTCGTCCGCGCATCAGGTCGGTTTGAGCGGCACCAGCGTGAAGCCGGATTTGTATATCGCGGTAGGTATCTCGGGCGCCGTGCAACATCTGGCTGGCATCAGCAATTCGAGTACGGTGGTAGCAATCAATGTTGATGGCGACGCCGATATGTTTACGCGCGCGAATTACGGCGTGGTCGGTGATTACAAAGAAGTGCTGCCGGGGTTTGTGGCGCGCGCCAAGGAAATTCGCGGTTAGTGTCACTCCCTCCCCTGCGCGCAGCGCGGGGGTGGAACCAATGATGCACCATGCTGTTGTCGATCCCGTAAGGCGTGCAGCGCATTCCGGGAAGGAAGTTCGCGAGGGCAATGAGTTGCCCTTCCTGAAAGCATTTGGGAGAACGTCATGCCTGGAAGCCCGCAGCGAATCATCTTTGCAACAGCGCTTGGTCTGTGCGCGTGTCTGCCCACCAGACAATCTGCCGCACAACCCGCCGCACAGCTTTATCCCAGCAAACCCATCCGCATTGTTGTTGGTTTCGTGCCGGGCGGCGCGGTGGATTTCACGGCGCGTCTCGTTGGTCAGAAATTATCCGAAGCGCTAGGCCAGCCAGTGGTGGTGGAGAACCGCGCTGGCGCGAGCACGGCGATCGCCACCGAGCGTGTCGCAACCGCACCCGGTGACGGCTACACGCTGTTATTGATCCCCACCTCGACCGCGGTGCAAACCGCCTTGCGTACAAATCTCCCCTATGACCTGAAGCGCGATCTCACGCCGGTGTCGCTGGTCTCGATCGGCCCCTTTGTGCTGGTGGTGCATCCCTCCGTACCGGTGAAAACGCCGAAGGAATTGATTGCACTCGCGCAGCGCCAGCCCGGCATGCTCAATTACGGCTCGCCCGGTATGGGCAGTGCCAATCATCTGGCCGGTGAACTGTTTCTGCTGCAGACCAAAGTAAAGATCACCCACATCCCGTACAAGGGGTCGGGGGAGGCGGTGATCGCCGCCGCCTCGGGTCAGGCGCCGGTCGGTTTTCCGAGTCTCGCCGGTGCCATCCCGATGATCGACAGCGGACGGTTGCGCCCGCTGGCGGTAACCAGTTTGCGACGCGCGAGCTCGCTGCCCAACGTGCCGACGCTCGACGAAACGTTGCTCAAGGGTTTTGATTACGTAGCGTGGTACGGGGTGGCCGTGCCGTCATCGACACCCAAAGAGATCGTCGCCAGATTGAACGCCGCGCTCGGCAAGATCGTGCTGCTGCCCGACGTCAAGGAAGCGTTCAACAAACAAGGTTTTGAGGCACAGGCCGGCACGCCGGAAGAATTTACCGCCATCATCAATCGCGAAATCGAGCAGACGGTCAAGCTGATACAAATCACCGGCCTCAAGGCCGAGTAGCTTGGGCGGAGCGACGCCCGGCTCGGGCGGCGATGCTTGGTGCCCTGAGCCGGTCATTCGCCACTTGGCTGGTTGCAAAAAAATGAGACTATCGAATTTTATGGTGTGTGCTGCGCTGTGCGCGACACTGGTACTACTTCCCTGATTTGGAGAACAACGATGGCTGGAGCAGCGGACGGCGCGGCGGATGCGGCGACTTCAACAACACAAACGGTCGGCGGTCTTACCGCAAGCATTGCGCAGTTAGTCAGCAGCTTTGACGGTGCGCAACTCGAACCCGAGGCGCTGACCCGCGCCAAACACGGGGTGCTCGATGCCATCGGCGTGGCGCTCGCCGGTATCGAAGAGCCGGTGTCGAAAGTGATGCTTGCGTATGCCGCCGATTTGCCGACGCAGGATGGCGCGACCATCTGGGGCAGTGCGCGCAAGGTTGCACTCACAGAAGCGGCGCTGATCAACGGCACGCTGGCCCACGCGCTCGATTACGACGACATGAATCGTTCGATGCTCGGGCATCCAAGCTCGGTGCTGACCGCCGGTCTGCTGCCGCTGGCCGAGTCGTTGCAGTTATCGGGCCGCAAGCTGCTTGAGGCGTATGTGGTGGGGCTGGAGGCGATGGCGCGGGTCGGGCGTATTTTCGGTTTTCAGGCTTACGATCGCAGCTGGCATCCGACCGCGGTGCTCGGCGTGCTGGGCGTGGCGGCGGGGGCGAGTTATTTGCTGCGTCTGAATGCTGCGCAAACGGTGAATGCGCTCGGCATTGCCGCCTCCGAAGCCTCGGGCATCAAGAAAAATTTCGGCGCCATGATGAAGTCTGTGCATGCGGGCAGCGCTGCACGCAAGGGCGTGTGGGCGGCGCAGTTTGCGCAGCGCGGACTGGCCGCTGATGCGGCAGCCCTCGAAGGCAAATTCGGTTTCTGCGATATGTTTAATGAAATGCAGACGCCACAGGAACCGGCCGATGCCGCGACACGCGGGCTCGACATCATGGCCGCCGGCCTCGTCTTCAAACAATATCCGTGCTGCGGTGGCTTGCACACCTTGCTCGACATCATGCTTGATCTGCGCGGAAAACAGGGGTTGCAGACGACTGATGTGGCGCAGATCGAATGCGGTTTGCATCCGCAGAAGGTGGCCTATCTCGACCGTCCGGCGCCGACGGAAAATCTCGCTGCGAAATTCAGTGTGCAGTATTGCGTGGCGGTCGCCTTGCTCAATGGCAAGGTTGGTCTGGCGGATTTTAACGACAACATCATTTTCGAGGCACAGCGCCGCGAATGGATGAAAATAATACAGATCACGCCGCGCGAAGATTTTGGCAGTTTCGAATGCGAGATCGTGGTGCGTAAAAAGGATGGCAGCACTTTGTCGGGGCGCATGCTGGAGGCGCGCGGCTCGATCCGTAATCCATTGTCGGAGGCGGAATTACTCGCCAAGTTTGAGGATTGTGCGTCGGTAATGCTGGATACGACGCAGGCGAAAGCGGCTGGTGCGGCCTTGCTTGCCATCGATAAGACGGCGGATCTTGCGCAGACGATAGGGGCACTTTGCCCACGCTGAAGTAAGGTGAATGTTGTGCGGCGCGCGCAAAACGCGATTACGTTTATTGGAGGATATCGACAAGTGATGATCAAAATAAAAATGGTTCG